>NZ_JBBCKP010000008.1:0-401118 GCF_037153275.1 Pseudomonas sp. USHLN015 | reverse complement strand
CTGCGCAGCGATGCGCAAGCTGCTGAACATCGCCTATGGCGTCTTGAAATCGGGCCGGCCATTTGACGCAAAACTG
Organism: Pseudomonas sp. USHLN015; assembly: GCF_037153275.1. NCBI lineage: Bacteria > Pseudomonadati > Pseudomonadota > Gammaproteobacteria > Pseudomonadales > Pseudomonadaceae > Pseudomonas > Pseudomonas sp. USHLN015. The sequence goes on along the minus strand of NZ_JBBCKP010000008.1, from coordinate 401,042 downwards.
GCCCTTGCTCACTAGGAATCAAGACGGTATCTACGGCGGTGCTGCGCCCCGCTGGGCGATTGAAATCGCCCCTACAGGAACGCTCCCTCTCTCAAGCCTCGTGGGTGCACGCCTGTAGGGGGGATGACGCTTTTTTCATCCACCAGCGGTGCTCGATATGGCTCCAATTGGTGGACCGGTGGAGCGTGGTCCACCCTACGGCGGTGCTGCGCCCCGCTGGGCGATTGAAATCGCCCCCAACAGGAACGCTCCCTCTCTCAAGCCTCGTGGGTGCACGCCTGTAGGGGGGATGACGCTTTTTTCATCCACCAGCGGTGCTCGATATGGCTCCAATTGGTGGACCGGTAAAGCGTGGTCCACCCTACGGCGCCGCTACGCCTCCTGCGCATGTCGTGCCGGGGGCGTGTCGTCGTCCGGTTCGTGGATGCGGTACCAGGCGACGTAGAGGGCGGGCAGGAAGAACAGGGTGAGCAGGGTGGCGATGATGATGCCGCCGATCATGGCGAAGGCCATGGGGCCCCAGAACACCTCGCGGGCGATGGGCAGCATGCCCAGGCTGGCCGCTGCGGCGGTGAGGAGGATGGGCCGGGTGCGGTGGTGGGTGGCTTCGATCACCGCGTCCCAGGGATGGGCGCCTTCGCGATGGAACTCGTCGATCTGGGTCACCAGGATCACCGAGTTGCGGATGATGATGCCGATCAGCGCCAACACTCCAAGTATCGCCACGAAGCCCAGCGGCGTGCCCGTGGGCAGCAGGGCGAGCACCACGCCTATCAGCCCCAGGGGTGCCACGCTGGCCACCAGGAACATCTTCTGCACGCTCTGCAGCTGGATCATCAGGAAGGTCGCCATGAGGAACAGCATCAGCGGCACCACCTGGCCGATGGGCCCCTGGGCCTTGCCGCTTTCCTCGACCGTGCCACCGGGGGTGATGCGGTAGGAGGCGGGCAGCGTGGCGGCGAAGTCATCGACCTCGGGCTTGAGCCTGGCCATCAGGTCGGTGGGTTGCATGTCGCCGTGGACGCTGGCCTTGAGGGTGATGGTGGGTTTGCGATCGCGGCGCCACACCAGCGGCTGCTCCAGCTCGTAGCCCACGCTGGCGAAGGCCTTGAGCGGGATGGAGGTGCCGTTGGGGGTGACGATCTGCAGGTTCTCCAGGGTCTCCGGCGAGTTGCGCTCGCCTTCCTCGGAGCGGCCCACCAGGTTGACCAGGTAGATGCTGTCGCGCACCTGGGTGATGGTGGCGCCGGTGACCACGCCGTTCATCATCTGCGCCACGTCCTCGGAGGAGAGGCCCAGCTGGCGCGCCTTGTCCTGGGCGATGTCGATCTTCAGCACGCGGCCGGGCTCGTTCCAGTCGTAGATCATCTCGCCGACGTTGGGGTTGGCGTCCAGCCGCGCCGCCAGGGCCATGGCGTACTCGCGCACCTTGTCGATGTCCGGGCCGCTGATGCGGTACTGGATCGGCCGGCCCACCGGCGGACCCATCTCCAGGGGCTGCACGTAGCCGCTGATGCCGACGAACTCGTCGCGCAGGCGCTGCTTGAGGCGGGCGGAGAGGCGCTGTCGCGCATCCATGTCCTTGGCCACTATCACCAGTTGGCCGTAGTAGGGGTTCTGCAACTGCTGGTCGAGCGGCAGGTAGAAGCGCACCGCGCCCTCGCCGATGTAGGAACTCCAGCGCTGGATATCGTCATCGCCCTTGAGCTTGGCCTCGAAGCGGTCCATCACCGCGCGGGTCTCGGCGATGCTGCTGTTCTGCGGCAGGTTCAGGTCCACCAGTAGCTCGGGGCGGTCGGAGGAGGGGAAGAACTGCTGCTGGACGAACTGCATGAGGAACAGCGAGCCGCCGAACAGCGCCACGGTGAGCAGGATGGTCGCCCAGCGGTGCCCCATGGCCAGGCGCAGGCCGCGGTCCATGAAGCGGGTCATGTGGCCCTTCTTCTCTTCCTTGTGCTTGAGCGTGGCAGGCAGCACGTGCACGGCGATGACCGGGGCGAAGATCACCGCCACTATCCACGACAGCAACAGGGCGACGGCGATCACCGCGAACAGGGTGAAGGTGTATTCGCCCGCCGAGCTGGCGTTGAGGCCGATGGGCACGAAGCCGGCCACCGTGACCAGGGTGCCGGTGAGCATGGGGAAGGCGGTGGAGGTGTAGGCGTAGGTGGCGGCGTCGTGCCGCGAGTCGCCCAGTTCCAGGCGGGTGACCATCATTTCCACCGTGATCATGGCATCGTCCACCAGCAGGCCGAGGGCGATGATCAGCGCGCCGAGGGAGATGCGCTGCATGGTGATGCCGCTGTATTCCATGAACACGAAGACCAGGGCCAGCACCAGCGGGATCGAACAGGCCACCACCAGGCCGGCGCGCACGCCGAGGCTGATGAAGCTCACCACCAGGACGATGATCACCGCCTCGAACAGCGCGCTGGTGAAGCCGCCGATGGCCTTCTCCACCACTTCGGCCTGGTTGGAAACCTGGTGCACGCCGACGCCGATCGGCAGTTCGTTGGTGACCTCCTGCATGCGTGCATGCAGCGCCGCGCCGAAGGTCTGGATGTTGCCGCCGTCACGCATGGCCACCGCCAGGCCGATGGCCGGCTCGCCGTTGAAGCGGAACAGCGAGGTGGGCGGGTCCTGGTAGCTGCGCTGGATGCTGGCGAGGTCGGCGAGGCGGTAGAAGCGGTCGTTGATGCGCAGGTTGACCGCCTCCAGGTCCGCCTGGGAGCGGAACTCGCCGGAGGTGCGCACCGAGATGCGCTCGGCGCCGGCTTCGATCACCCCCGAGGGCGTCACGCTGTTCTGCGCCTGCAGGCTCTGCATCACCTGGCGCTGGTCGAGGCCCAGGGCGGCCAGCTTGCGGGTGGAGAAATTGAGGTAGAACACCTCGTCCTGTTCGCCGATCAGCTGCACCTTGCCCAGATCCTTGACGCTGCGGATGTCCAGGCGCACGCGCTCGACGTAGTCGCGCAGCTGGCGGTAACTGAGGCCGTCGCCGGTGAAGGCATAGAGGCTGCCGTAGACGTCGCCGAACTCGTCGTTGAACGCCGGGCCCTGCAGGCCCTGGGGAAACTCGCCGCGGATGTCGTCGATCTTCTTGCGCACCTGGTACCAGATGTCGGGTATCCGGGTGCCGTCGGTGGTGTCCTTGAGGTAGACGAAGACGGTGGATTCGCCCGGCCGCGTGTAGCTCTTCACGTAGTCGAGGCTGTCCAGTTCCTCGAGCTTTTTCTCGATGCGGTCGGTGACCTGTTCCAGGGTGTCGTTCACCGTGGCGCCGGGCCAGCGAGTCTGGATGACCATGGTCTTGATGGTGAAGGCCGGGTCTTCCTCGCGGCCCAGTTCGAAATAGGAGAAAACCCCCATCACCAGTGCCACCGCCATCAGGTACCAGGCGAACGACTGGTGGCGCAGCGCCCATTCCGAGAGGTTGAAGCCGCCCTTGGCATCACTCATGGCCGATCCCCTTCATCCAGTTTCACTGCCTGGCCTTCCTTGAGGCTGTTGACCCCGGCACTGACCACCCGCTCGCCATCGGCGAGCCCCTTGCCGACCAGCACGTGCTCGCCTTCGCGACTCAGCACCTGCACCTCGCGGCGGTGCACGACGGCGGCCTGTTCGTCCACCACCCAGACCTGGCCACGGTCCTCCTGCGCGCCGGGTTCCGCACGCACCAGCACGCTGGCGGGCAGGCTGGCGCGCGGGGTCACCGGGCTGCTCAGTTCCACCCGCACCGTGGTGCCGAGGCGGAAGCTATCCGGGGTCTGCTCCAGGCTCAGGCGCACGCGGCGGGTGCGGGTGGCGGCGTCGGCCTGGGGCGCCATCTCGCGGATGCGCCCGGTGGTGGAGGCGTTCTCCTGCAGCTGGGCGCTGACGAGGAAGGTGGCGTCCTCGGGCAGGGCGGCGACGAGGTCGTCGGGCAGGTCGAACACCGCCTCGCGCACTTCCGGGCGTGCGAGGGTCACCACGTCCTGGCCGGCGGCGACCACCTGGCCGGCCTCGGCGCGCCAGGCGGTGACGACGCCGTCGAAGTCGGTGGTGAGGCGGGTGTAGTCGAGCTGGTCGCTGGCCTGCTGCACCGCCGCGCGGGCCTGGTCGAGGCTGGCGCGGCTGGTCTGCAGGCGGGTGCGCGCGGCGTCGAGGTTGGCCTTGGCGCCGACGCCCCGGGCGAACAGCTCCTCCTGGCGGCGGGCATCGGCCTGGGCGTCGATCCATTGCGCTTCGGCGCTGGCGCGGTCGCCCTCGCTGGCACGCAGGCGGTTCTGCTGGTCGGTGGGGTCGAGGGTGGCGAGGAGGGCGCCCTTGGCCACCTTGTCGCCGACATCCACCGCACGCGAGGCGATGCGGCCGTTGGTGCGGAAGCCCAGGGTGGTTTCGTAGCGCGCCTGGATGGTGCCGGCGAAGCGGCCGACACTCTCCTGGCGCTGGCTCTCCACCACCACGCTGAGCACCGGGCGCGGTGGGGGCGGCGTCTGTTCCTGCTCGCCGCAACCGGCCAGCAGCAGGGCGCCGAGGGGCAGGAGGCAGGCGATGCGGGTGGCGTCATTCATGGGGCACGCTCCCTTCGACCTGGGGCTGTGGCGCCGGCTCGTCGCGGTCCTCTCGCACCGCTGCGGCCTTGTCCGGTTCGGCGGCCTGTTCGGCGCGGGCGATTTCTACCTGCTGGCCGGGGTGCAGCAACTGGCCGCCGGCGATCACCACCCGCTGGCCCGCTTGCAAACCCTGGCCCACCAGCACCTTGCCGCTGGCGTAGCGAACCGCGCCGACCTTCTGCAGCGCCACCCGCTGGTCATCACCGACCAGCCATACCGCCGGCTCGCGCCCGGCCTTGGTCAGCGCCGACCAGGGCAGCACGACGCCATCGCCGCTGCGCGGCCGCAGGCGGGTGGTGACCACGGCCCCCAGGTTCATCTGTGGCGGCACGTCCTGCAGCGCCACCTTGACCTTGAGGGTGCCGCTCTGCGGGTCGATGGTCGGGGTGATCTCGCGCACCTCGCCCTTGGCGGTCACCTGCGGCTGGCCGAGGAGGGCGACGGTCACGTCCTGGCTCTCCAGCTGCTGGTCGAACAGCGATTCGTAGACGTTGAACACGGCGTCACGCTCGCCCTCGCGGGCGAGGGTGAAGATCGGCACCGTGGCTTGCACCACCTGGCCGACTTCGGCGTGGCGGCTGGTGATCACGCCGTCGGTCGACGCCTTCAGCTCGGTGTAGGCGAGCATGTCGCGGGCGTTGGCGGCCTGTGCCTCGGCGGCGTCCAGGGAGCTGCGGGTGGCACGCAGCTGGGCTTGTGCCTGGTCGAACTCGCTCCGGCTGGTGTAGCCCTTGGGCAGCAGCTTGCGCTGGCGCTCGAAGGCCAGCTCGGCCTCCTTGAGCTGCGCGCGCTGGGCGGTGACGGCCGCATTGGCGGTGTCGAGGTTGCTGCGCTGCTCCTGCGGGTCGAGGCGTGCCAGCACCTGCTGCGCCTGGACCTGGTCACCCACGTCCACCAGGCGTTCGATGATCTTGCCGCCCACGCGGAAGGCCTGCTGGGCCTCGACGCGGGCCTGGATGTCGCCGGTGAGGCGCACTTCGGCGCTGAAATCGGCTTCCTCGATGTTCTGCACCAGGACTCGCTGCACGGGCTTGGGCGTCTCCTGCTCCTGGCAGGCGGCCAACAGCAAGGCGGCCAGGAGGCCGGTTGCGATGCGAATGTTCCTCGATGAGGGGGTATGCAGCGGGTTCATCCCTGGACCAGGCCTCCGGTGGCGAATGCGACGTGAATGGCGCCGAGCGTGCAGCGAAGCGGTGGCGCCGATGGCAATTCGAGGGAAGTGCCAGGAGGAAAGTTCAAGTCGGCAAGGCGCCTTGCAGTGAACTCATCGTCGCCGGCGCCAGTCAGCACAGATACACCCGCCAACGCCGAGGTAACCGACATGGCGCACTGGATCATCACCTACCACAAGGACAACAACACTTCGACGCTGGACATCGAGGCGGCGAGCAAACCGGATACGGAGGAGGCCAACCGCCAGTTGCTGGCGTGGGCCGAGGACAACCTGCCTGCCGGGGAGTACGCCGAGAGCGAGGACCACAGCCGCGAGCCGGCGATCCAGTTGCTCAAGCGCTACGGCATCACCATCACCGGCATCTCGCGCGCCTGAGCCTCGAATGTGACAACGCGACCGATCCGGGACGCTCACCTTGCAAGGCGTGAGGTGGATATCCGGGTCGATCGCGTTTCTCAGCGCCGGCAGCGGTCAGTGGCCAAGAGGCCGCTGACAACCCTGGCGAGGCGGTGACGCGCGCTAGTCGTCCGACGGCTCGTAGTAACGCCGGGTGGGCGGATAGCGCAGTTCCTGCTCGACGCTGCCGTCCTCCCCGTGCACCTTCACCGTGCCTGCGCGGTTCTGCATGAAGCTCTCGATGCTCTCGAGCAGTACGGCTTTCTCGCTGGCGGTCTTGGACGGGCGCGTCGCACCTTCCTTGCGCAACTCCCACCCCTTTTCCGTGGGGGAAATGTGATAACAGCCCATGTGGATCTCCAGTTCATTAACGTCGACGGTCTTGATGCCGTTTGCGCCCCCGGGCGCCTCTCAGGGACTTATAGAGCCGGTGGTGCCGGACAGGTTCCGCCTTTGTGCCGAGGCGCGCCCTTTCAGGGCTTGCAGCGGATGCGCCCGCGTGAAGCCTCCCTGGCGAGCGCTGCCAGGCGCTCGGCTTCGCTGCGCAGGATCGCCACCGTGCGGAACAGGGCCTCGCAGAGCTCTTCGTCGTCGATCTTCTGCGCGGCGCTGACCAGCGTGATGCAGGCCACCTGATTGTTCAGCGAGGCGTCGTGCAGGGTGGTGCGCAATGGCTCGTCGAGTGGGGCGAGGGGCATGGTCAGTCGCCCTCCGGCAGGGCGTCGTCGCCTCCACCCGGGTCCTGCTCGAGCATGCGCTCCAGTTCGTCGATCAACTGGCCATTGAGGGCCTCGAACTGCGCGTGGCTGGCCCAGTGGCGGGGGAAGAGGCCGGAGACGATGGTCAGGCGGCCGGTGCGCAGGTCGCGCAGGGACAGCACCACCTCGTCGTCGCGGAACTTGACCACGCACAGGTGGTTGTCCAGCCGGGCGTCCAGCCTTTGCTGCAATTCTTCGGCTGAGGGTTGAAAAGCCATGGCTATGTCCAGGTACGGGTGGGTCCATCCAAAAAAGAAGCCCGACGCATGCCGCAGCGACCGGGCCTCAAGTTGGGATACGCGTGAGTTGCTATTGAGAAGTCCGGGAGCGGGTGTGAGTTCAGCCTTATTACGCTGCTGGAAGAGGCCGTTCGTCCGCTGCAATGGTTTCAATATCATCGAGATGACGCGCTGATGTCAGGTGATTTCCCGGCCGCTTCCCCGTGCGGGGTCGACGAGCACCATTAGCGTGCAGCCCGCCCCCGATCATCGCATCGTGCCTGTTCGCGACCTTGCAAATCGCCCGAATCGTGCAGATCGCCCGTGCAGAATGCATGGGCTCGACCCCGCTCAAGGACGCGGGTTCCCCGGCTTTTTGGGTGGTTTGCCATCGTGTCGATATCAGGTTGTGGCGGTTTTCCTGTGCAGGGCGGCGACGGGGTGCAGGGAAGTTGCAGAAAACCTGTATTGGCATGTTTATCGCTAGTTGCCTGTGCTCCCCTGGGGGTTGAAAACCTTTTCCGAGCCTGTCTCACCGGCTTCCGGAGGTATCAGGATGATCACGTCCCTCGCTCATCTGACCCTGTACTCGCCCGCACTGGCCGAAGGCGTCGTGCGGCTTGAGCCGCGCGCGGTGACGCTCGACTTCGGCCTGGCGCAGTTCGAAGACTGGGCGGCGCTGGATGGGCTCGCCGGGCACATCAGCTTCGTGGGGGCGGCACCGGAGAACTGGAACCGCACGCGGCTGATCGAACTGGAGCCGCTGGACCCCGGGCAGGACAAGGCGATTTTCGAGGTGATGGCCGAGCGGCCATCCATCAGGGGCGTGGACGGCGCATCGGTGTTCCCGGTACGCATGCTCTGACCCCATTGCGCGCGGCCCGAATTCACGCGGCCGGCATGACCGTAACAAGGAGGCTGTTGATGAAAACTGCACTGTCTGGCAAGGAACTGGACCTGATGCTCGCGCGCGCCATCCCCAGTTGCAGGGTGGAAAGCCGGACGCTCACGGACGGCACCTTCAGCCTCTTCGTGCATAACCCGGCGACCCATGAACACTTCACCGTGGCCGGGCTCAACCACCTCGATTACCAGGACCCCAGCGCCGTGTTGCGCCTGGGCAAGCAGGTGTTCGAGGACATGGTGCTGCTCCAGGCCGGCTGCGGCAGCCGGCGCATCGTCAAGCTCGCCAGCGCCCAGGAGCAGGGGATCCGCCAGGCGGGCTGATGCTGTTTCCACCGGTGCCGATCGTGCCCGGTGAGCTGCATCACCCACACCCCCGGGCTGCTCCGACTGGAGCGTCTTGTTCCTACATGGGAATAGGACGTTCCAGTCGCTCGTCGCACTCAGCTTAAAAACACACCGGCCGACCTTGAGGGAACACCCCAGAAAGGAGAGGTCGTCATGGAAATCACGCGCAACCTGCCGTTATGGCTCATGCGCTCGGATACCCGGGTCGCCGAAGTGGCCAAGGCGGGCGAGTCAGCCCGAGCACTGGCACTGCCAGAGGCACTGCCGCAGAAAGATCTGGATCGAGTCATCGAAAGTCATACTTACAACCGGTTGGCGCAATTGCCAACGAAGCCGCAGGTGAGTTTCGATCTTGAGATATGGGCCATCGAACAGGTGACGCGCCCGCCCAAGGACAATGCGCGTCCGCTGGAAATCATCGATGCGGAGCTGAACATGGCGCATGCGGGGTTTCAGGCGATCTACGGCAGCATATTGAGAGAGTTGTCGGGGCGGGAGCCGGTTATGCGTGACGGATTGGTTGGTATATCGGTGGATAGCGCAGGCAACATCATCGTCAGTAATCACAATGGCTTACTCAGGGATGATGTGGCGAAACGGCTGTCTGCACGAATGAACGCTTCCACCGAATTGCTGCAGTACGCCAATCGTTATGTGGAGTTGGCCATCGAGCGTATCGAGTCGGATATGAACGTGGACTTCGATGGGTTCGGCCGTTATCACTTGGACAAAAGCAATTTCTCGAGCGTTGTCAGAGCCCTTGAGTACAACAGCCTTCAGGCCCATCTGATCTCATGGGGTGTCGTACGTTATGGACACTGGACCGAGCGACGGATTCATCCGCCAGCCTAGTTGGAATGTGCGGGCTTATTAGCCCGCACAAAGCTCAAGCATCAACGCTCGCTCTTAAGAAGTGTCTGTTGACATAGATGCCCTAAAACTACGGAATTCTCTGGGCTGCCGACTCCTACACTCGGTTCTTCGTTAAGCCTTAGGTACCATGAGCCGTAGTTGTAGTCAGTCTTCCACGTGTTCCTGTAACTTCCCGAATAGTCGACAAAAGTCGTGCTCCAGTCCCCATAACAAGTCCCCAGATTTATGGTGCCACGAGCCCATCCATTGATATCGGTTTTTGCAGGATACGAAATATAAGGCTCCTGCCCGAGACGCGTTCGCTGTAACAGGTGGAGTACTGGTGTGACCCCCTTTATCGGAGTGTCGGTGCTGTCTGTCAGCAACATCGACCACTTCACCTGTTTATAAGCCTGTGTCGTCATGTATCGCTGCCCGTATGCCAATGGAGCGGAGTATGGAATGCGAAGGACATTCGACTCTCCCTCGACGTAGTGATTGCGCATGAAGGGCGTTGAGCCAATAGTCAGGCGATAGCGCAGATGGGGAGTCCACGCCACTACCGGGTTGGGGCGAACCCGAACCTGGAGGCGCTCATTGGCTGGCAGCCCGTTGATATTCAGTCGTATGTCCTTGGTCTCCTGCTGCCAGGCACCGTTGTTGTAGACCTCCAGCAACCAGCGATTGCTCCTCCCTGAATCCTCCCCCGTCAGCATGAGCCGCAGCGTCTGCCCACGAACACTGGTGAACGCGTAATAGTCGTAGTCCCAGGCACTGTCCGAGTTACCCGTGATGACGTTCAGGGTGTCGGGCAGGACGGTGGCCGACTCGAGGCTGTCGTTGGGTTCATGGGCATCGATTGGAGCGGCGACCAGTGCGCCGAAGCCGACGGGCGAGCCGTCGGAGGCGTGGGCGTTCATCAGCCAGTAGTAATGACCGGGTGGCGTGACGGCGAGGATCGATTCGTCCGCATTGCCGGGTTGGTTGGAATGCCCGACCAACTGGAGGTTGCCGTTGCCGATGTCTCTCAACAGGAAGAGTTCGAAGTCAGTGCCTGGGCTCTGCTCGGTGACGACGGCTTCGGTCTTGGAATGCTGGCCGATTTCGAAGTGGTAGCAGTAGCTGCCGCCTTGCTGCACACCGGAAAGGGTGTACAGCTGGTTGATCGAAAGCGACGTACACAACGGGGTGTAAGCATTGCTGCGTGCTTGCAGGCCGTTGCTTCTGCTGATGGGAGGTTTGGGCGCTGCCGCTTGCGGTACTGATGAGACCGGGGGAGTAGCGGGGAGGTTGCCGGGTAATGGCACCTGCCGCAGGACGGCAGGTGGCGCAAAATGGGACTCGGCGGTAAGGGTGCTTCCCGGCGGAAGCCTGGGGGTGTCGGCCAGTGCATTGGAAGCCTGGGCGCCAAGCATGGCCAGCAGCAATAGCTGGGGTGCGTGGAGCGTGGTTTTGAGGGCTGGCATCGGCTTCATCCTTGTGTCTGTGAAATGGCGAGCGCAGATGCTAGGGCGACCCCGTCGATCACCTTCCGGTGGGGGCGTCAGTGGTTTTTTCCGCTGTTGTGGGGCAGGTGTTTTTATTGCAAGGGGTCGCGGGAGATGAGTAAGGAAATCTGACCGGCAGATTGCCCGCAGGCACCTCAGGCTCAGGCCTGTTCCTTCACGGTGATAGACGCAATGACGGGGTGGTCATGCCGCTGTCGGTAGGCACGGCCTGGGTCGCAATGGCATGCATCGTAGCGATGAGATCGCCCAGGCAGGTGCTCATGTGCGAAGACGGCGTTGGTGTAGGAGGCTGAGCCGAGCGCCTGCCAGCTTCAGGTGCCCTCAGCAGCCTCAACCACTCTCCAACACGAATATCCCCACCTGCGGTTCCGGGCTCAGCCAGTGGCGGGCGAGGCGCCAGCCGGATTCGGCGGCCATCTCGGCGATGCCTTCCAGGCTGTACTTATGCGAGCACTCGGTGTGCAGACGCTCCCCGGCGGTGAAGTGGAAGCGCCGGCCGGCGACGCGGACTTCCTGCTCGTGGAGGCTGACCAGGAACATCTCCATGCAGCGGTCCTGCGCGTTCCAGCGCGCCAGGTGGGCGAAGGCGTCGAGGTCGAAGTCGCCATCCAGTTCGCGGTTGATGCGGGCGAGCAGGTTCTTGTTGAACTGTGCGGTGATGCCGTCGTCGTCGTCGTAGGCGGCCTCCAGCGTGGCGACATCCTTCTGCATGTCCAGGCCCAGGATCAGGCGTGAGTCGCGACCGAGGAAGCGGCGCACCGAGCGCAGGAAGCGCAGCGCCTCCGCCGGGCTGAAGTTGCCCAGGGTCGAGCCGGGGAAGAAGGCCACCCGTGCCCGGGAGGCGGCCGCCTGCGGCAGGTGCGGCAGGTGGGTGAAGTCACCCACCTGGGGCAGTACACAGAGATCCGGATAGGCGCCCTGCAACATGGCGGTGGCCTTGCGCAGGGCCGACTCGCTGATGTCGATGGGCAGGTAGAGGCCGATCTGCGGTGCCGCGTCCAGCAGCAGTCGGGTCTTCAGGCTGGCACCGCTGCCGAACTCCACCAGCGCCGCGCCAGGTGGGATGACCGCTGAAAGCTCCCTGGCGATATCGCCCAGCAGCGCCGTTTCCATGCGCGTGGGGTAGTACTCGCGGGTGCGGCAGATGGCTTCGAACAGCTCGGAACCGGCGGCGTCGTAGAAGTACTTCGGCGGCAGGCTCTTGTTCGGCGCCCCGAGCCCGCTGCGCACGTCCTCGGCGAAGCCTTCGTGCTCGCCGGCCTGCTCGTCGGCGCGGGCGTCGCGGGCCAGTCGCAGGCCGGAGAACATCCAGCGCTGGGCCGGGTAGAAGAAATTGCGGTAGCTGGGCCGTGCGTGGCCGGCCGGGGTGATGCTGGCGCCGCCGCGCAGGACCATCTGGCTGACCATGAACTTGCCGTTGTACTCGCCCACCGCGCCGGCGGAGGGATGGAAGCCGGGGTAGGGCAGGTAGGCGCTGCCGGTCCATTGCCAGGCGCAATCCTCCACCTGGCCGAGCAGCCCTGCGCGCGCCGCGACTTCCCATTCCGCTTCGCTGGGCAGGCGGGCGTCCGCCCAGGTCGCGTATGCGCAGGCTTCGTAGTAGCTGATGTGGGTCACCGGTGATGCCGGCTGCAGCGGGCGCAGGCCGCCGAGGCCCATCTCCATCCAGCCCGTTTCGCCATGCTGCCAGTACAGGGGCGCTTCCCAGCCTTCTTCCTGTACTTTTGCCCAGCCTTCGGAGAGCCAGAGGTCCGCACGGGAGTAGCCGCCTGCCTCGATGAACGCCAGCCATTGGCCGTTGCTCACCAGGCGGTCGGCGATCTGGAACGGGGGCAGGAATACCTGATGGCGCGGCCCCTCGTTGTCGAACGCGAAGCCCTGGCCGTCGTGGCCGATCTCCACCAGGCCGCCGGCGAGGGCGACGAAGCGCGCCGGCCGGTCGCTCCCCGGCTCGCGCCAGCGGGTGTCGTAGGCCGGGTGCAGGGGCGAGCGGCTGAACAGGTGCAGCAGGTCCATGAGCAGCAGTTCCTGATGCTGCTGCTCGTGGGCCAGGCCGAGCTCCACGAGGACGGCCAGCTCGTCCGTGATGCCGTCCTGCAGCAGCGCGTGCATGTGTTCGTCGATGTAGCGGCGGTAGGCCATGACCTGCGACACCGGTGGTCGGGTCAGCAACCCGCGCTGGGGGCGCGGCTGGCGTGGGCCGAGGGCCTCGTAGTAGGAGTTGAAGAGGTAGGCGAAGCCCAGGTCGAAAACCTTGTAGTCCGCGAGGTTTGGCGCCAGCAGGAAGGTTTCGAAGAACCAGGTGGTGTGGGCGAGGTGCCATTTGGCCGGGCTGGTGTCGGGCATGGACTGCACGACCATGTCCTCTTCGCTCAGGGGCGCCACCAGGGATTCGCTGTGGCTACGGACTTGCAGGTATCGGTCGAGCAGCGTGGTGCGGTTCATCGGCCTCTCTCTCAGTGCTGTTGGCAGGACTGTTGGATGCGCGTGATGGCATGCCCGAGCGGCAGGCAGGGCAGCAGGCCCCGAAGAGCGGGGTCATAGGGTCTGATGCTTTGGGGTCGAGGAAAGTTCGTGTGGTTTCGCCATCCGGAGCGAGCGGCGGCGGCATGCTCCGAGCTCTGGGTGTGCCCGGCTCAAAGGGCCAGGCAACGCCACGCTCCAAGAGCGCAAATTTTTATTTTATTTTTAGATTTCGGTCATAACACATTGATAAATATGTATTTAATTTCTTGGTTGCTGTGAATTTCACGCTAGCCACAGGTGCTCGCTACGCAACGCGTGTCGCGCCTTGCTTATTTGGCTCGTCGCCCAGGGCTGAGGGGGGCTGGCGACGAATTTCCTGCCTTCCGACTTTATGAATATCTCTTAACCTATTGATGTTTATTGATTTCTAATACTTAAGGTGAATTCTAGATTTTGCCTGGGCATTGGCTTGTGGCGGGCGTGCAGGCATCGAAAAGCCTGAATCTTTGCGGGTTTTGGCCTGTCCACCTTGAACACGCCAAGCAGGAGAGCCGCCATGAGCAGCAGTGAACGCAAGCCCTATACCCCTCGCGAGATCGACGACATCGAGGACCGCATGGGCTCCATGGAGCAACTGGATTTCAGTGACCGCAAGGACGAGCGCCAGGGGCGCGTGGGCGACCTGCGCCCGGGGGAAGAGGTGGCGCGTGAGTTCCCTGACCGTCGTGTGCGTGAGGCCGGCATGTCGGGCGGCGAGACGCTGGGGCGCAGCCTGCACGAGGACGGCGTCTCCGCCGATGACCTCAGCCCCGAGACCCTGATCGACGAGAACGAGACCCGTATCGGCCGTGACCCGGGCGGCGTATTGCCGGCGGACAAGGATCTGTCCGTGGTGAAGGAGCGCGAGATAGGCGCTGGCGATGGGCTGGATGAGGCCGAGGAAGCGCGGGTCCGACCGCTGGATGGCAAGCCCTGGGATGGCGAAGCGCAATAGCCGGGCCGCCAAACGTAGCCCGGGCTTCAGCCCGGGAAGGCCCTTGATGTCGCTCCGGGCTAAAGCCCGGCGTTCGTTAAGGGCGTCAAGCGCCGCCGTTGCGGCGGTGTTCGCCAATCGCCGCAAGCCCGCCCAGGGCGTAAGTCAGCATGTGCTCCAGCAGCGGTTGAGGTTCCGTATCCAGGCCCGGAAGCACGGTCGTGCTGAGGGTGTCGTGGGCGATCAGCAGGAACAGGCAGGGCGAAAAGATATTCAGGGCGCTGCGCAGCACGGCCGGGTCATCCTCCGGGAGGCCCAGCAGCTCGCCGATGATGCGCCGGGTGGCGAGGGCCTTGGGGAAGGATTCTTTCTTCAGCACGGCCGGCAGCAGCGGGGAGGGTGACAACAGCTCCCGCGCCAGCACCTTGGCGGGCCAGGCGAGGCGAGGGCTGCCGAGACTCGCCAGCAGCTCCGTGATCAGGCGGCGCAGTTTTTCCTCGCCGGTCAGCTCGCTGGTCGTCAGCGCTTCCAGCGTCTCCAGGGTCATGATGCGCTGGTGGGCTTCCAGCAGGACGGCGGTGTAGAGCCCGTCCTTGCCCTCGAAGTGGTAATTCACGGCGGCGACGTTGGCCTGCGAGCGCGCGCAGATCTCCTTGCTGGTGGCATTGGCGAAGCCGCGTTCGGCGAAAACCTGCCCGGCGATCTCGAGAATCTGCTGGCGTGTGGCCTGGCCGTCCTGGCGAGGCGCCCGGCTGGGGGCCTGCTGCTCGGTAGTTGTCATGGAACCGACTCTTTTCGTCTTAGTTTAAATTCAAATTTGACTTTGCTTTTAGCCTGTCCTAGCGTCTCAGGGGCCGACACCTTCCCGCAGGAAGGTGAGATATGTGATCCGTCCGCACCTGATCCCATCGAGCCAACGATGCAGGTTACTTCAATGCAAACACGCGTGATGGTGCCATTCAGTTATTTTTCCCTGCCCATGCAGAAGCAGTTCCTGCGCAACCGCGAAGCGATCCGCGGCAAGCCCTATGCGCGCTTTTTCAGCGGCGATATGCGGGTTCCGCTATCGGCCATGCGCCTGCTTCAGCAGGGGCCTTTGCCCCTGGAGCAGACGCTGAGCCCCTCGGTGGAGGACATCAATCGCCTGCTCGACCCGGACTACGCCAGTGCGGAGGCCGGGTACGCACTGTTGAGCGGGCCGATGGCCTATGTCCAGAGCCGCAAGTTCTTTCCGGGCTGCAGCGCACGGATGTTCGAGTGGTGGTTCCTCTGGCACCCGCTGGAGGCCGAGCGCTACATGCTCTGGTTCCCCTACGCCCATGTGAAGAACCCCTGCCTGAACGCCCATAAGCTCTGCGATACCGAGCGCTGCTTCCGGCACCGGCTGTACGGCAACAGCTTCTGTGCCACGGAGTACGTCGGCTCCCGGCTGATGGACCTGAAGATCGACTTCCACGAGCCGGCGCAGCTGGGGCTGGACCCGGCGCTCTACCGCGAGGCGAAGATCGACGGCAGCGTCAGTGCGCTGATGAGCCTGGCCCAGGAGCCGGACGTGCCGGTGTCGCTGATGATCCATCTGTTCAAGGAAACGGAGGAGGGGATGTGGCTGACCAGCCGTTACTGGGTCGGTTCGCATCCGTCGATGGCGCGGTTCCCCGGCGCCGAACGCGCGGAAGCCCTGCTCGCCGGCTTGGGTCTGGACGCGGCCGGGCTGGAGGAACTGGCGTTCGAGTTCGCGGTGCACGACCTGTGCGAGTTCAATCACCTGGCGAGTTTCCTGCCGGAACTCTACCGCGAGTTCTCCGGCGATCCGGCCTGACCTGGACGACCCGCGTTCCCTGCGGGTCCTGTTCCTGCTTCAGGTGGCGGGGGAGGAGCAGACACCGTTGATCAGCAAGTTGATGAAGTCGTCGATGTCCTCTTCGGCGCGCAACTGATCGGTGAGCAGCCGGTACCAGCAGAACCCGAAGATCATGTCGAGCAGCAGGTCCTGGTTGATGTCCTTCGGCAGCTCACCGCGACTCACCGCATTTTCCACCAGGCGCTTGGGTACTTCCCGGCGCCGTTCCATGAACTGGTCCTTGAGCTCCTCGAGCGTTTCCGGGTCCAGCTGGGCTTCCGCGATGACACTGCGGAAGGCCAGGCCGCAAATGGTTTCCCTCCAGATATTCCACAGATTGTGCAGCAGGAAGGAGAGATCTTCGCGGAACGAGCCCAATTCCGGAAAAACCCTGACCTGCTCGCTTTCCTTCTCGTAGACCTCAGCTATGAGGGCTGCCTTGTTCCGCCACCAGCGATAGATCGTCGGTTTGCTGGCACTGGCCCGTCGCGCGACGGATTCGATGCTCAACCCCGCATAGCCACTTTCCGTCAGAATTTCTGTCGTCGATTTGAGGATGGCTTTGTGCGCATGCGGGCTACGTAGCGAGCCGATGGAGCTCCTGGAGCGGGTTCGATTCAAGGCAAAGTCCCCATAGAAAATGTATTGACAAACGAATTCTAAGGTATAGGCTCGTTTTTACGAAACGATACGGACCGTTTCGGTTAGTTGTTCTGTAACAAAATCCCTCTTGAGATGAGGGGATCGGGTCGGCGGTCACATATCACAGGCAGATAGAACCAAGGCTACCGGTTTCCTTTTCTCTTTGGGTGACGGCTGTTGAATTGTTTCCTAAATACGATACGGCACGTTTCGTATCTCTGATGAGAGGCAACGAAGACGAAGAGATTTTCACGCAGTGCCACTTTGCAGCGTCAATGCGCTGAGAAATGCAGCACGCCCAAGCGTTAGCGCTGCGTGGCGGTGGTCGGTGCCCGTGACAACCTGCGGACGTCGCGGATACCTGTGGCGAGCGAACATCGCGTCGTTCCCACCTATCAGAACAACAACAAGCAGGTACTCCTTTTTCGATGTGATTTGCGTGCTGCCCATTCCGGACGGCAAGGGATGGCTTGTCTCAATGAAAATGTGCTCAAGAGGAATACGACCGTGCATAAGACAGGAATTGTCAGTTACGGCTACGGGCTGCCCGTGTGCCGCCTGAAAGTCGAAGACGTGCTCAGCGTCTGGCGTAACGCCGACCTGAGACTGGTCAGGGATCAGTTAGGGATAACCGAACGTGCCGTGCTCCAGCCGGACGAAGATGTCATCACCCTGGGTGCCCTCGCGGCCCAGCAGGCGGTGGAGCAGGGCGGTATCGCCGAGCTCGACGCCCTGTACCTGGGAACCTGCACCAACCCCTATGAATCCCGCGCCTCGGCGGCGGTGATCCTGGAGATGCTCGGCAGCGGCTACGACGCCTTCTGCGCCGACGTCCAGTTCGCCGGCAAGTCCGGCACCTCGGCCCTGCAGATCGGCCACGCCCTGGTCGCCTCCGGCATGGCCCGCAACGCCCTGGCCATCGGTGCCGACACCATCAACCGCAACACCGCCCCGGGCGACCTCACCGAAGCCTACGCCGGCGCCGGTGCCGCCGCGCTGCTGCTGGGCCGCGACAACCTGATCGCCGAGTTCGACGGCAGCTTCTCCTGCGCCGCCGACGTCGCCGACAACATCCGCCCGCAAGGCGAGCGCTACATCCGCTCCGGCATGGGCCTGGGCTCCGACAAGAACAGCATCGGCCTGGAAGAGCAGACCGCCCGCGCCGTACACGGCCTGTTCAAGAAGCTCGGCACCTCCAGCCATGACTACGACTACGCGGTGTTCCAGCAGAACCTCGTCTCCACCCCCCGCTCGCTGGGCCGCCACCTGGGCTTCGAGCCGCGCCAGATCGAGCCCGGCATCTACGCCGGCAGCGTCGGCGACACCGGTTCGGCCAGCCCGCTGCTGGGGTTGATCAACGTGCTCGACCAGGCACGGCCGGGGCAGAAGATCCTCCTCTCGTCGTACGGGTTCGGCGCCGGCAGCGATGCCATCGCGCTGACGGTCACCGACGCCATCCTCGCCTACCAGCAGCGCACCAAGCCGCTGCGCAAGGTGCTGGAGAACAAGGTGTACGTGGATTACGGCACGTCGATCAAATACGAATTCAAGTATTTGCGCGCCGACTACGCCCTGACCGCCTACCTCTGACCGCCCGTACTGCAAGGAGCACAACCATGACTGCACGTCGCGTTGCAATCGTGTCGGCCGCCCATACGCCGAAACCCGGCAACTCCCGCGTCCGGCAGACCTTCAAGGAAATGATCGTCGAGTCCGCCTACGAGGCCATCCACGCCGCCAAGATGCACCCCCGGGAAATCCAGGGTGTCGCCTACGGCTACCACGGCGAGGGCATCTCCGAATACGGCGGCCTCGGCCCGACCCTGTCCGACGCCCTCGGCATCAGCCCCGCGCCCACCTTCATGAGCACCGCCAACTGCACCAGCAGCTCGGTGTCGTTCCAGATGGCCCACCAGATGGTGGCCTCCGGCGAATACGACATCGTCCTGTGCGGCGGCTTCGAGAAGATGACCGACCACTTCAACTACGCCGAGTACATCGGCTCCAGCACCGAGTGCGAGTACGACTACTTCCTCGGCATCTCCCACACCGACGCCTTCGCCCTGGCCACCGCCGAGTACTTCCACAAGTACGGCTACGCCGGTCGCGAGGCCGACGTGCTCGCCAGCTTCGGCCGGCAGATGCGCATCTACGCCCACAACACCCCCGGCTCCACCCGCTACGGCCACCCCATCCCCAGCCTCGAAGAGCTCAAGCGCACCGAAGCCTGCGGCTCCATGCTCGCCTGGGGCGAGGCCAGCGGCTGCGCCATCCTCGTGGCCGAGCACCTGGCCCACAAGTACACCGACAAACCGGTGTTCGTGCGGGGCTGCGCCTACACCGGCGTGTCGCACTACTACGGCACCCGCTACCACAACCCGACGCTGAAGTACCCGGGCCTGCCCCAGGACGTCGGCATGGCCGTCTCGGCCAACTCCATCGCCTGCGCCGAGATCGCCTACAAGAAGGCCGGCATCACCGCCAAGGACATCGACGTCGCCCAGGTCTACGACCTGCTCGGCGCCGGGCTCATCCAGATGGAATCCATGGGCGTGTGCAAACCCGGCCAGGCCGGCGACTTCGTCCGCGAGGGTGGCATCGCCCTGGACGGCCAACTGCCGTTGAACACCGACGGCGGCAACATCGGACGCGGCCACGCCTCCGGCGCCGACGGCATCCTGCACATCACCGAACTGTTCCGCCAGTTGCGCGGCGAGTCCACCAACCAGGTTCCCGGCGCCCGTATCGCCGTCTCGCAGAACCTGGGGGGTTACGCCGCCCACAACTCGGTGATCGTCCTGGCCAACGACTGAGGAGTGTCGACCATGTCTCTCTACCCCGAACAGATCCACCGGATGACCACCGCCAGCATGCTCCGCGAATGGCGCGAGCACGGCGGCAAGTACCGGCTCGAAGGCAGCCGCTGCGACGAATGCCACGAGATCTTCTTCCCCCGGCGCACCGTCTGCGGCGCCTGCAACTCGCTGAAGGTCAGCGCCTACCGCTGCGAGCGCACCGGCCATATCGAAGTCATGGCCAATGCCGAGAACCCGATCCTCGCGGCCATGGGCTACGGCGAAGTGGTGCCCCGGCACATCGCCATGGTGCGGCTGGACGACGGACTGGTGATCGCCTCCGAGATCGTCGATGTCGTCGACCCGGCCCAGCTCAAGGTCGGCGCCCGCGTGAGGATGGTGGTGCGCAAGCAGGTGCGTGAAAGCAACCTGGCCTGGCAGTACGCCTACAAGTTCGTACTCGACCACTGAGGCTCTTGCCGCGGGGCCCGGAAGGGCTCCGTGGCAGCTAAAACAAGAACGTCATTTTCCGGCGTGCGGTTACGCCCTTTTCTCCTGCCGCTGCCCCCCCCCCGGGAAGTGCTGGCCCACGCCAGCGCTGACGGGCTTGGCTGTGCCTGAAGAACGGGTTCTTACCCACTGAATGAACAAATTTTGAACGATCAACGAGGATTCAACATGTCGACTCTTTGCCAGCCCCACGTACTGTTCCCGCAACACAAGATCACCCAGCAGCAGATGATCGAGCACCTGGAGAACCTCCACGGTGATCACCCGCGCATGGCCCTGGCCAAGCGCATGATCCTCAACACCGAGGTCAACGAGCGCCACCTGGTACTGCCCATCGACGAGCTGGCCATCCACACCGGCTTCACCCACCGCAGCATCGTCTACGAGCGTGCCGCCCGCGAAATGTCCTCCGCTGCCGCCCGCCAGGCGCTGGACAACGCCGGCCTCAAGCCCGAGGACGTGCGCATGGTCATCGTCACCTCGTGCACCGGCTTCATGATGCCGTCGCTCACCGCCCACCTGATCAACGACCTCGGCCTGCCGAACTCCACCATCCAGCTGCCCATTGCCCAGCTCGGCTGCGTGGCCGGCGCCGCCGCCATCAACCGCGCCCACGACTTCGCCACCCTCAAGGCCGACAACCACGTGCTGATCGTCTCCCTGGAGTTCTCCTCGCTGTGCTACCAGCCGGACGACACCAAGCTGCACTCCTTCATCTCCGCGGCGCTGTTCGGTGATGCCGTCTCCGCCTGCGTGCTGCGTGCCGACGACGAGGCCAAGGGCTTCCGCATCAAGGCCACCGATTCGTTCTTCCTGCCCAAGAGCGAGCACTTCATCAAGTACGACGTGAAGGACACCGGCTTCCACTTCACCCTCGACAAGGCCGTGATGAACTCCATCAAGGACGTCGCCCCGGTGATCGAGCGCCTCAACCAGACCGGCTACCAGCAGAACTGCGCGCAGAACGACTTCTTCATCTTCCATACCGGCGGCCGCAAGATCCTCGACGAACTGGTCCGTCACCTCGACCTGCCGTCCGAGCGCGTCTCGCTCTCGCGCACCAGCCTCTCCGAGGCCGGCAACATCGCCAGCGTGGTGGTCTTCGACGTCCTGCGCCGGCAGTTCGACAGCTCCCCCAAACCCGGCAGCAAAGGCCTGCTCGCCGCGTTCGGGCCGGGCTTCACCGCCGAAATGGCACTTGGTGAATGGGCAGCCTGAGTACCCTCGGGCGCGGTGGCGCGGGGTAACCCGCGCCACCCTTTTCGGCTCCTTAGAAGAGGAGGGCTGGCCATGCGCGAGCAGGCAAGCGACACGGGCTGGGATGCCCGCTACGAAACACGCATGGTGATCCTGTTGTCGCTGAGCTTCGGCCTGGTGGGGCTGGATCGCTTCATCATCCTGCCGCTGTTCCCGCTGATCATGCGCGACCTGCAGCTGGACTATCAGGACCTCGGCAACATCTCCGCGGCCCTGGCGCTCACCTGGGGCGTCTCCGCCCTGGGCATGGGCTGTCTGGTGGAACGGCTCGGCGCCAAGCGCGTACTGGTCGTCTCCGTGCTCGCCTTCTCGCTGCTCTCGGGGCTCTCCGCCCTGGCCGGCGGGGTGCTCGGGCTCATCCTCCTGCGCGGCCTCATGGGCTTCTCGGAGGGCGCCTTCACGCCCACTAGCATCAGCGTCACCACCCAGGTCTCGCACCCACGGCGCACCGGCTTCAACATCGGCGTACAACAGGCCGTGTTCCCCATCCTCGGGCTCGGCCTCGGGCCGCTGATCGCCGCCGGCCTGCTAGCCTGGCTCGGCTCCTGGCGCTGGGTGTTCATCAGCGTGTCCATCCCCGGGTTCATCCTCGCCTGGTGGCTGCAGCGCACCTACCGCCCCGTCCCCGCACCCCTCCAGGCCGGGCAGGAGCGGCCCTGGCGCCTGTGGCTCGCGGCCCTCGGCAGCGGCAACGTGCGGCGCAACATCGGCATCATGTTCTGCATCCTCACCTGCCAGTTCGTGCTCTGCGCGCTGCTGCCCAGCTACCTCACCGACCACCTCGGGCTGTCGCTGGAGGCGATGGCGCTGGTGATCTCGGCGATCGGCTTCGGCGGCTTCGTCGGCCAACTGATCATCCCCGGCCTGTCCGACCGCTTCGGGCGCAAGCCGGTGGTGCTGCTCTCGTTCTGCGCCAGCGCCGCACTGGTCGCCACGCTGATCGTCACACCCGCCGAGCCCTGGCTGCTGTTCGGGGTGCTGTTCTTCATCACCTTCTTCAACTTCAGCCTCATCTGCCTCACCGTCGGCCCGCTCACGGGCGAATCGGTGGCGCCGCACCTGCTCACGGCGGCCACCGGCATCGTCATCGGCTTCGGCGAAATCCTCGGCGGCGGTCTGGCGCCGATCCTCGCCGGCTACCTCGCCACCCACCACGGGTTGCCATCGATCCTCTACCTGGCCCTGGCCGGCAGCCTCGCCGGCCTGTGCCTGGCGCTCGGGCTCAAGGAAGGCCGCGCACAGGCACCTCGCGAAGCCACACCGCCGGCCAACGCCGCACTGCTTATTAGGGAGTAATTGAAATGGGCGACTACCTGAAAGTCCTCGACATCGAACACAGCGGCGGGCCGCGCATCGGCCTGCTGGGCGACGACCCCGCGCACACGGTGCGGGTGCACGGCGAAAGCAGCGGCCTCTACCAGACCCTGCAGGACTGCGCGCGCCGCCATCAGGACCACCTGGCGCACCTGCGCCACCTGCCGGGCCCGACGCACACGCTGCCCGCCCTGCGCCAGGAAACCCGCCTGCGCCCGCCCGCCATGCCCGACAACCCGCTGCTCACCCATGTCAGCGGCCTGCCGCTAGGGGCGCGGGACGACGCCGGCTGGTTCTACAAGGGCAACGGCCGCGTCCTGCGCATCGACCGCGACGACCTCGAAGTGCCGTACCACGTCCAAGCCATCGCGGCGGACGCCTGCCTGGTCTCCATCTACCTGGTGGGCTCGCGGGGCCAGCTGCTCCACGTCGGCGTCACCCTCGGCCACGACCTGCACGACCCGCTGCAGGGCCAATCCGCCCGCGCCCACCTGCTCGAATGCGCCGTGGCCTCGGAACTGCTGCTGGGCGAGCTGGACGAACCGCTGCACCTGCGCCAACGCATCGAACGCAACGGCACCTGCTTCAGCGAAACCCACCTGCGCCTCGACCCACAGGCCTGGCGCGCCTCGCGGGAAGCCGGCGAAGCCCTGCTGGAGCAGCACCCGCAATTCCTCCAGCCGGGCATGGTCCATTACCTCTTCAGCCGCCTCGACAGCGAAATCGTCGCCACCCACCTGCAACACGGCGACTGCCTGGAACTGAGCTGCCCCATGCTCGACATGCGCCTCGAAAACCGCATCGTCGAAGAGGAACTGCGGCACCTGCTGCCGCTCTCGTCACCCCGCCGCGCGGGGCAGGGCAGGGCGGCCTGAGTCACCGGGCGGCGTTCCGCGTGAGGCTGTAGGGTGGGCCGGGCGGCTCCAGTACGTAGGGTGGGCTTCAGCCCACCGTTCCTGCCCGGCACACGCCAAAAAAACGCCGCACCTTAGTGCGGCGTTCCCGGCCGAGCCCTAGATGAACCGCTTCCAACTCGGCCCATCACTCAATGCCGGGTCATCGTGCGCCGCCATGAAACGAGGCAGGTCCCGCCGCGCGATCCACAGCTCCCCCTGCCAACGCAGAGCGCCGACACGCTGGTTCGCCCAGGTCATCAGAATGCGTCGCGGGCTGGCATCGACCTCGCGGTGATAGTCGTACAACGCCGGGATCACCTCATCGCTGAGCCACTGGCTCAACGCGCAATGCTCCGGGTGCCCGAAGCGATACAGCGCCCGGTAAAGCCCGGCCTCGCTGATCAATTCCAGCTCCTCGCAACGGCCAGTGGCAAAGCGCAGCATTGCGAAACGGGGATACAGGCGCTTGGTCAGCCGATAGGGCCGGGCAGCGGCGATCATCAGGGCGAAATCGATGGCGACGAACCAGGGTCGGTTGTCGATCATCACCGCGCGCAGTTGGTGGCAATGGCGTTGAAAGGTGATGGGGGTGGATGCGTCATGCATGGTGCAGCTCCAACGTAAGGTCAGGTAGCTGTCGCCATTCGCTGTCAATCGAAGGGTGACAGGGCACGCGGGGTTGACAGACCGGTACGTTGGAACCGGCAGGCCACGAGGACCTCCCCGCGCGACCTGCCATAAAGCAGAGCAGTTACGAAAACTGCATGCGTGCTGATGCCTGCAAAAAACATCCGCCGTTTTTCGCATGCACCAACTGGCGCAATCGCGCCAACGTATACGGGCTGTCAAACCCGACCACGGGATTGACCGTGGCGGTGGGAGGATAGGGATGGGGGAGCGTGAGAGCAAGTGGAGAAGGGCTACTGCCGCTATTCAAGTATTTGAGCGGTGTGTTGTAGATGAGTAGTGGCGATTCACAAAGCTCCTCGTGAACGACTGCTATCAGTCGGAAACAGTCACTCAGGCTCTTTGCGAAGCAGGTGCAATTAAATTTTAAGACTATGCGCTCATAACCTGCTGATTAAAATGACAAAAGCTACCATTACAGTAGCTTTTGCCGGTGATAGCCTACTTCTTTTTGGGCTTGCTAGGTTTCAAGTCGGGATTGTTTCCCGGAGTTTCCTTATTGTCACGGCGACGCTTGTCGACTTCGCCGGTTGACTTGGCAATGGGTTTTGGGCCTGGCTTAAGCGCCATAGTATCTCTCCTTGATGTTGATGTTGATGTTGATGTTGTTTGTTGCGGATTTAGCTTATTGATATTAGCGGGTGCTTTCAATAAGTATGAGACTCTGGATTTTGACTTTTGGAAAAACTCATTCGCTGTCAAGAAGTTAGCAATCCAAGACTGAATGAACACCTCTGGTCGGCAGCTGCCCCTCTTAAGCGTCGGCTATCGGCAGCACCGGATATCCATATTGGCTCGTAAGTAGCACGCTTTTAGTAACGCTGCCCCTTGGCAGGCTTGGCGATGATCTGCCACTCATCTTCGTAGACAACTGAACCGGGCACAGAGGTTCGAAGCACGTCAACGTGGAGGCCATGAAGTTCCAAGAGGGTCTTCAGGTGCCACATGCGCTGGATGGCTTCAGTGGCCGCCGGCTTGAACCAGGAGATGGCCCGTCGATGCTCCATGGATTTCAGTACGCTCGGGACAGTCAGACTCTCGTTGAACCACACCAATGAGGTCCGCAGTTCCGAATGCTCGCTGACTGTGAGATCTCCGGTGTCTCGCAGGTCATGCGCGGCTACTAGAATCCCGGTTGTATGACCTGAGTCGCGGTCGGGGGCGAGCGTTGTAAAGCGGATCAATCCTTGATGCATAACGTTCCTTGTCTTTTGAATCGGTTACTTCAGCAGTAAAGGCTCGGACCAGCCGGAGTGGCAGAAATAGCAACTTGCTTGAAGGTTAAGAAGCTGTCAGCTGTGTGTCTACGTTCGGTAGGCCGACGATAGCGCATTGGAGGAGGGCGTACGCCATGCCTACTAGCCAGTTCTCGATTCGATAACCACGCCCGTCCAAGCAGAACCCTTTTCATTTAATGTCCTCACACCCCCCAAATCCTTCATCAAGGCCCTACCGTGTTCAAAAAACTCAAAGGCATTCTCGGCATCCAGCCCAAACCAGCAGGTGAAAACAGCTACGGCGTCCATCTCCGTGGTGGCGCGGACGAGACCTGGCCCGAGGCCCTGAACCGATTCGAGTCGTTCTGCATGAGCCTGCATGCGTTCTACGACGAGGAAGGGGAAACCTATGAACTGTACTTCGACGAGTACTTCCAGGACGGCACGCTGTTCGAGTGGTCGGGCGCTGTATCCGACGAGGACCTGCTGAGCGCCGAGACGCAGCATGGGTTCGCGATGCCGGAGGAGCTGAAGGCGCTGTTCAGGAAGCGCTTCGCCATCTACGACGTCATCGCGGATCGCGGCCGCTGGGGCGACCGTCGCATCCTCGAGATCTACGGGCGTTCGACCTCGACCTCCTACCCGTGCCTGCACGCGTTCTGCCCGGCGATCGCCTGGAACTTCGGCGAGTACTTCGCCAGGGAGGAGTTGACGGAAGAACAAATCGCGCACCTGAGCGCCAACTACTTCTGCTTCGGGCGCTGGTCGGACGATGACCACTACTGCACCTATCTTCTGGTGGACCGGCACGGCAACTACGGGCGATTCCGCTTCCACACCGAAGACTACCCCGGCACCCTGCAGCGGCTCGAACCGCTGTTGAGCGGCCAGCCTCTCGACATGACGCTGGATGCGCTGATGGTGTGGGCGATCAACAACTCGATGGAATACCTGCTCGAACGCAACGATCTGCCCAGCCCTTATGGGAAAGAGGTTTGAGGCGCTAGCTATGGGGTGCTGGTCCAGTCGGCTCGATTGTGAGGAGCAGGGATTGAGCCAAGATTGGTTCTCTTCGTTTGCAGGGCGGTTAAACCATGTGCATTGATCTCGTTTCCAGGCCGATCCTGGGCCACTGGGATGTCTCCTCTGCTGTCTCGCAATGTGAGTATCAGTTCGGTCAACGACTCATTTATGTCCAGCACCCGAAAGACGACTCATACGTGCCATACGTTGAGCAGGCGCAAGAGACCATAAAAGCGGTGTGGAATGACATCGAGCATGCAGTTCGCTTTGCCGAGGAATTTTCACGTCACCTGCTCCCTGAGTTTTGGATAGAGCATGACAAGAGTGGAAAGCCAGGCATGCGGTTCGACGTTTATTCAATTCACTTTGATCTCAACGCACCACACCCCACCTACGTGATTGGCAAGAATAATGATTTCGGCTTCGAGTATATGACCTATGACGAAGACGACCTCTGCCAAGCTTCACCGAAATTAACTGAACTGCCTGAGCCGCCAGAAAATTTCTGGCTAAGCGTGAGCTGGATTGGGGCCCGTAAATTTGAAAGCATCACCTGGCCAGGCGCACAACCTTGATTCTTCAAGGTGCTGCAAACTGCGCGCCTCGGTTCTGTTCCATGCGCATGTCGCATAGATGAGAGTGACAGTTATCGGTTAGAGCAGGACGCCTGCATTGGCAGCAAGACGGCTTGGTGGGCTGTCCGTTGTAGCTGACAAATCGACATCAGAAAATAAGCCTCTCCGCAACCAGCCGGGTATACAGCGACCTGCCTGCTTCCAGACATGCCTCAGGTGAAAACTGCGGGCAGGCCTGAAATGACGAAGTAAATACACGGCTAAGGCAGAGCGCAGCATCTCTTTCCGAGTGAATACGTCCAAGCTGCTTTGCAATGCTCTTGGCTTCCCTGTCAAATTCGGGATCCATTGGGTCAGTAGGCCACCAATGGAATGCATGCCACCTTGCTATTTCTTCCTTGATTATTCTTTTGAGTGCATTTTCCATTAGGCAGTCAACACGGTTTTTCAATGTTTCGTTGATTCAAAAGCCACATCCCGGCTCTTTTCCCTCTGCGCTTTCCTTCAGCCTTGCAAAATGTCTTTCCCACGCAAAGTTGTAAGCAGTAATGGACATTTTTGTCTTGCAACTGGCGTCGCCTTTTGAAATCAGGGCATGCAAGAAATAGCCGGCTCCCGTGCCTGAAGGCGAGTAAACAGAAAGCCCAGTGGCTCCATTGCTTACTTCTTTCTTCAACTGTTGGTTATTTACGAAGCCGGTGATGTTCCCAGTGCGAACGTAGCTTGGCCTAAAGCACTTCGACAGGTAGGTCTCGACGCGTCTGGCAACCCGTTCGCTCTCGTCGTTGAAGCAGTATTCCGGGCTTATGTTGCCAGTTTGCAGCAGCTCTTCCTTGGTTTCAGGGAAGATTGAACAGCCGCTTAGAAGGATGAAGAAGATCGCTATGAGTTGCTTCATGGAACTGTGCGGTACCAAATTGTGGGTGAGTGGCATATCCAGCGTTGTGACGGAAAAGGCTCACAGCCGTTACATATACCCGGGGCAGGAATTGCCAGGAGGGCGGAAGGATATCTGATTTGGGATTACGAACCCGCAGGAAATCTGTCTGTGGCTGGTTATAGGTCGGGCGTTACTGCTCCAGGAGTGCTTGCTTCTGGTCGAAGCTGGCGGGTTCGCTGGAGAAGATGGCCCATCCGTCCAGTGTGAAGCTGAAGCAGGTGGATACCTGGCTCATAAAATCGACCCTGAAATTTCTTCAATCACCCAGTTGATCCATACGCCCGCCACGTAAAGAATGGCGCAGCCGGCGGCACAAGCTTCGTGTCCACGAAGCCCGCAAGACACGGCGAACCTGAAAGGAGTCAGGTGATATGGAAGTCGATCCGAATGCTTCGCTGAAAGAAGCCGTCGCCCAGTTCTATACCCGCCATGGCTTCCCAATCGACGGTGGTGTCAGTGCCAAGCGCTGGTCACCCGTGGGCTGCCGCGACCTCAAGGTCTATCTGCCGAATTTCGAGTGGCGCCGCCGGGCGCTGCCGCTCCATGACATTCACCACGTCCTCACCGGCTACCCATTCCGGCCAACCGGCGAGTTCGAGATGGCCGCCTGGGAATTCGCTGCAGGCCGTTACCCGAATCCACTCAGCACACTGTTCTGCCTGCCGTTGGTGAGCATGGGGGCCTGTGTCGTACCCAGGCGCAGCTTCTCGGCCTTCGTGCGCGGGAAGCACAGCCGCACGCTGTACCAGGGTTACGCCTATCCGGAGCTGCTGGAGAGGAGTGTGGCGGACGTTCGCGCCGAGATACTGCCTTCTGCTCCTGTAGCCCCGACGCCTAGGCATTACTTCGAGTACCTGGCCCTGGTCGCCTGCTCGGCAAGCGTGATAGCGCTGCCGCTCCTGGGTATCGCCTTTGTCCTAGCGGAGATTTTCTGATGTCCACTCACGCAGGCGCTGCCTCCGGCGCGTTCAAGGTCAACTCCCTGGTGCTGGACAACGGCGCCAGCCCGCTGACGGGCACCATCGTCTGGGACACATGGCGGTCGCTCTGGAACAGTTTCATCTTCACCAGCGCCCTCGTGCTGGCACCGCTCTATTTCAGCTGGGGCGCTTTGCTGGTCTTCCTCACGCTCAGTGCGGCGACCCTGTGTGCGGGGCATTCGGTGGGGTTTCATCGGAGGCTGATTCACCGCAGCTTCAAGTGCACGAAGGCCACGGAACGCTTCCTCGTGTGGATGGGCACCATCGTTGGCATCGGCGGCCCGTTCTGGACCATCCGCACCCATGACACCCGCGATTGGTCCCAGCGGCAGCCGGCCTGTCACGACTACCTCGCTCACCGCCAGGGCCTGCTCAAGGACGCCTGGTACAACCTGCATTGCAAGTTCGTGCTCGATCACCCACCGGGCTTCAACCCGGGCCCGGATATCGCCAACGACCGCTTCTACCAGTTCCTGGAAAAGACCTGGATGCTCCAGCAGCTCCCCATCGGCATCGTCCTTTACCTCATCGGCGGCATGCCGTGGCTGGTGTGGGGTGTGTCGGTCCGGGTGGCGGCCTGCACCACCATGCACTGGTTCATTTCCTACTTCGCCCACACCCGCGGCCCCCAGACCTGGGAAGTGGATGGTGCCGGCGTGCAGGCCCATGACGTGCCCATTGCCGCCATCCCCACCTTTGGCGAGAGCTGGCACAACAACCACCATGCCTTCCCGGCGTCAGCTCGCCATGGGCTCTACCCCGGCCAGATCGACCTGGGTTGGCACTTCATCCAACTGCTCCAGCGTCTTGGTCTTGCCTGGGATGTGAATGTGCCGAGCAATCTGCCGCCTCGGGAGGGGATTACGGCGTTGAAAGTGGGGGCTGAGGAAGTTATGTGCCGCAATGACTAGATGATCGGCAGCAGGTCTGTACAAAAATTAGAACTCAATCAACAGGAGAGCGGAACAAATTCCGCCACATACAAGTGCCCTCATGAAAGAAGAACCAAAGAATCCTGTGCTGGAGACCCCGTGGCACAAGTCATCTTTTCTTTTCATTATCATTTTCTTCATTTCAATCAATGGGTACGGGCTGATTGCCCTGATCGCGCTGGTCATGGCTCTGCTTAATCTGAGGCATGACAACTGGTACAGATTCCTATGGCCCTGGATTTTCGTCCTGATGTTTAGTGCTGCGGGTCTTGTAGGTTTTGCAACCCGAATCATCGCCGAGAACTACACATACGAAGCGTCAGAGCGATAAGCCTGCTTGGGAAGGCCAGAGAGAGTTGATGGGCTGCCATAGGCAGCTGGTGTCCATTCCAATCAACTGACGTGAGTGCCTGCTCCTGGCAGAGAGCAGGCACTCAGCGTCCTCCTCACACCACAAAGAACCCGTGCGTCCCATCCCGCCCCAACTGCTCCACCAACCCAAACTCCCAATCCAGATACGCCTGCATGGCCTCACGCGGGTTGTCGGTGCCTTCGTAGGGGCGGCGGTAGCGGTCGATGCGCGGTGACAGCAGGCCGCTTTCCCCGGCTTCCACCGGCAGGCCGGCGTCGGCCCAGGCGGTGTTGCCGCCGTCGAGCAGGAAGGCGGGTTTGCCGGTGATGGCGGCCACTTCGTCCACGGCGAAGCGGGCCAGCAGGCCGCTGCCGCAGGTGAGTACGTAGCGCTCGGCCTTCGGAGCCGTGGCGAGGGCGTCGCGCAGTTGGGCGCGCAGCACCCAGCGGGCGCCGGGGATGTGGCGTTTGACGTGGTTGGCGCTGGCGGTGAAGTCCAGCACCACCGTGTCGCCATGCTCCAGCCAGGTGGCCAGGGTCTGCGGGGCGATGGCTTCGACCTGGGGCAGGGCGGGCAGGGTGGGGCGCCAGGCGCCGCTCTCGCTGAAGTCAGCTGCCGTGAGCCCATCGAGCACATGCACCTCCCAACCCAGTTGCGCCAGCCAGGAGCCGGTCATGTTGGCGCGGGTGCTGTCGTCGTCGGCCAGCACGATGCGCGCGCCGCGCGCGCTGGCGTAGTGGTCGGTCTCCTGCACCAGCTGGCCGCCGGCGACCCAGCGGGCGCCGGGCAGGTGGCCGGTGCGGTATTCCTCTTCGGTGCGCACGTCGAACAGGTAGGTGGTGCGGCCGGGCTCGGCGTGCCAGTCGTGCAGCTGTGTGAGGTCGGCGCGGCGTACGCCAGCCTTGTCGGCCACGGCGCGGGCTGCCTGCGCGGCCTGTTCGCGGGTTTGCTGGTCGACCTCGGTGAAGCGCCGTTGCTGGCCATGCTCCAGCGTCTGCCCGGCCAGGGTCCAGCCGATGGTGCCGTTGCGCAGGGCGGCCACCGGGTTGGGGATGCCGGCGTTCACCAGGGATTGGGTGCCGATGATGCTGCGGGTGCGCCCGGCGCAGTTGACGATCACCCGGGTGCTCGGGTCCGGCGCCAGTTCGCGCACGCGCAGCACCAGTTCGGCGCCGGGCACGCTGATGGAGCCGGGGATGTTCATGGTCTGGTACTCGTCGAAGCGGCGGGCGTCGAGCACCACCACGTCGGCCTTGGCGTCCAGCAGCGCCTTCACTTCCTCGGCGGCGAGGGAGGGCGTGTGGCGCTGGCTTTCCACCAGTTCGCCGAAGGCCTTGCTGGGCACGTTGACGTCGCGGAACAGCTCGCCACCGGCCTCGCGCCAGCCGGCGAGGCCGCCCTCCAGCAGAGCCACGTCGCTGTAGCCGAGTTGCAGCAGGCGCTCGGCGGCGCGTTCGGCCAGGCCTTCGCCGTCGTCGTAGAGAGTCACGGCGGTGTCGCGGCGGGGCACGCGGTCGAGCACTTCCAGTTCGAGCTTGGACAGCGGGATATTGGCGGCGAACAGCGGGTGCGCCTCGGCGAAAGGGGCCTCCTCGCGCAGGTCGATGAGGGCGACTTCCTCGTGGGCGAGGAGGGCGGAGCGGATGTCGGCAAAACGGCGAAGGGGGATACGGCTCATGGCGCCAGGCTCTCTTTCGACAGGTCCCAGATATTGGGCAGGTGGAGGTTGGAATAACCGGAGATGAAGGGCTTCTCGACGCCGCCCTCGGCATAGACGGCGCGGCGCACCGCGCCGATGTTGGCGCCGTACACGTGGATGCTGATGGAGGTGCGGTTCTCGAAGGCGTTGCGCACCTGGTGGATGTCGCCCACCCGGGGGGACACGGCGACCACGTCGCCCGGCTGCAGGGATTCGGCCGCGCCCTGGGGCCGCAGGCTGCCGTCGGCGTTGCGGGCGAAGCCCTGGCTGAGTTCGGCGCCGCGCAGCATGCCGATCAGCCCCCAGGTGCGGTGGTCGTGCACCGGGGTCGATTGGCCGGGGCCCCAGACGAAGCTGACGATGGAGAAGGCCTGGCGCGAGTCCGCGTGCAGCAGGTACTGCTGGTAGCGCTCCGGGCTGGGCTGGGCGTAGGCGTCCGGCAGCCAGTCGTCGGTGCTCACCAGGTCGCGCAGCAGCGCGGCGCCCTGGTCGAGTATCCGTGGCTCGTCCGGTGCCTGGGCGAGGAGGTCGGCGAGGTCGACGATGAAGCCGCGTAGCCGTCCGAGGTTGGGCGTTTGAGACATGGTTCCCTCGATGTCCGTGAGTGCGCAGCGGTAACCGCTACCGTGCCGGGGCAAAAGATATTATTCTTCTTGCGTATTCTTCCAGCCATTTATTATGCGAATATAGAATGAAGATAGATGATATCGATGCATTCGTGGCCGTCATCCGCAGCCAGTCGATCAGCCAGGCGGCGGAGTCCCTGCAGCTCACCCAGCCGGCCATCACCCGGCGCGTGCAGAATTTCGAGGAGGCCCTGGGCGTCAGCCTGCTGGACCGCAACACCAAGCCGCTGAAGCCCACGCCCATGGGCATGCGCGTGTACGAGCAGTGCCGCTCGGTGCTGCGCGAGATGGACGCCCTGCGCGAACTGGTGCTGAGCGATTCCTCCCCCAGCGGCGTGCTGCGCCTGGGCGTGCCACAGACGGTGGGCGACGTGGTGCTGCTGGACGCCCTCAGCCAGCTCAAGACCCTCTACCCGGACCTGCAGACCCAGGTCTCCACCGGCTGGGGCAGCCACCTGCTGGGCAAGATGGAGAACGGCGAGCTGGACGCCGTGGCGGCGCTGTTCCCGGCGGGCAAGGTGTTCCCCGAAGGCATCGTCGGGCGCTCCCTGGCACGCATGGACCTGGTGGTGGTCGCGGCCAAGGGCGAGGTGCGCAAGCGCTCCTGCAAGCTCGCCGACTGCTACCAGCGCGGCTGGGTGCTGAACCCCGATGGCTGCGGCTTCCGCGCCGGCCTGCAACGGGCCCTGAGCGACGAGGGGCTGTCGCTGCGCATCAACCTGGAAACCTTCGGCACCGAGCTGCAGCTGGGGCTGATCGCCAATGGCCTGGGCTTCGGCCTGGTGCCGCGCCCGCTGCTGGAGAACAGCCGCCACCGCGAGCGGCTGGAGGTGGTGCCGGTGAGCGACTTCAAGCCGGTGATCGACCTGTGGCTGATCCACCCGCGCTTCCTCGGCAACCTGCAGGCGCCGGTGGCGCTGTTCGGTGAGACCGTGGCCCAGCGCGTGGCGCACCAGGCGGAGGAGGGGGCCGCGGCAGGCTCATAACCAAAGTATCTTGCATGTAACTGCATTGGTTAGATGCGCGATTTGTATATTAGATTAGAACCAGATCGAATTTCACTGCGGTTTTTTAGATGGATAGCATGTGGGTCAAGCCAGGCTGCAGCGGGCTCGATCCAACCTCCCGCCTGCGGCCCCCGACCATTGGAAAGGCCCCGAGCGAGGAGAAGGAATGTCCCGGCGAAGCAACGCCCTGGTGCCCCCGGGCACCGCACTGACGGCCCTGCTGGCGCCCCTGCGCTGGAAGGGCTGGAGCAACCTCGGCCTGCGCCTGGTCAGCCCGCTGGTGCTGCTCCTGCTCTGGGAGCTGGCCTCCCGCACGGGCCTGCTGCCGGCGCGCATCATCGCCGCGCCCAGCGCCATCGGCGACACCCTCTGGCAGATGATCGCCAGCGGCGAGCTGGCCGGGCACCTCTGGGTGTCCCTCAAGCGCGCCCTCAGCGGGCTGGCCATAGGCGTGTCCCTCGGCACCGTGCTGGCCCTGCTGGCCGGCCTGTCGCGCCGGGGCGAGCTGATCATCGATTCCCCCGTGCAGATGCTGCGCACGCTGCCGTTCCTGGCCATCGTGCCGCTGTTCATCCTCTGGTTCGGCGTGGGTGAGACGCCGAAGATCGCCCTGATCGCCCTCGGCACCACCTTCCCGGTCTACCTCACGCTGTTCTCCGGCATCCGCGGCGTCGATCCCAAGCTGGTGGAGGCGGGGCGCCTGTTCGGCCTCAGCCGCCTCGAACTGGTGGTCCACGTCATCCTGCCCGGCGCCTTGCCGTCCTTCTTCGTCGGCCTGCGCTACGCCTTCGGCATCAGTTGGCTCGGCCTGGTGGTGGTGGAGCAGATCAACGCCAGCGCCGGCCTCGGTTACCTGGTCAACGACGCCCGCGATTTCATGCGCACCGACGTGATCGTCATCTGCCTCATCGTCTACAGCGTGCTGGGCCTGTCCATCGACGCCCTGGTGCGCCTGCTCGAACGCCTGGCCCTGGCCTGGCGCCCCACCTTCATAAGGAACTGACCATGGATGTTGCGCTGCAACGCCTGCGCCCGCCGGTGCGCGTGCGCGGGCTGACCCGTCGCTTCGCCGGCCAGGCCGTGCTCGACGGCCTCGACCTGGAGCTGGGTGCCGGCGAATTCGTCGCCCTGCTGGGGCGCAGCGGCTCGGGCAAGACCACCCTGCTGCGCGCCCTGGCCGGGCTGGACGCGGTGGACGGCGGCACGCTGGAGGTGCCCGAGGCCCACGCGGCGGTGTTCCAGGAGCCCCGGCTGATGCCCTGGAAGCGCGCCTGGCGCAACGTCGCCCTCGGCCTGCGCGGCGCCAACCCGCAGACCCGCGCCCTGGCCGCCTTGCAGGAAGTGGGGCTGGGCCACCGCCTCGACGCCTGGCCCGGCACCCTGTCCGGCGGCGAGGCGCAGCGCGTGGCACTGGCCCGCGCCCTGGTGCGCGAGCCGGAGTTGCTGCTGCTGGACGAGCCCTTCGCCGCGCTGGACGCCCTGACCCGCATCCGCATGCACCAGCTGATCATCGAGCTGTGGCGCACCCACCAGCCCTCGGTGCTGCTGGTCACCCACGACGTCGACGAGGCCGTGCTGCTGGCCGATCGCGTCGTCGTGCTGGAGGCCGGGCGCATCGCCGAGCAGATTCCCATCCGCCTGGGACGGCCGCGCGAGGTCGCCAGCCGCGGCTTCCAGGAGCTGCGCCAGCACCTGCTCACCCTGCTCGGCGTCGAAGCGCCGGCCAGCCCCTTCGTCCACACCCTCGCACGGACCGCCCAACGATGAGCCTCGACCTGAAAACCGCCAAGGAGACGGCCCGCGTGCCCGACCTCGATTCCCCGGCCTTCGCCGACCTG
This sequence comes from Pseudomonas sp. USHLN015, assembly GCF_037153275.1. Taxonomy (NCBI): domain Bacteria; kingdom Pseudomonadati; phylum Pseudomonadota; class Gammaproteobacteria; order Pseudomonadales; family Pseudomonadaceae; genus Pseudomonas; species Pseudomonas sp. USHLN015. Next base: position 365,721 of record NZ_JBBCKP010000008.1, on the reverse strand, counting down.
CTAGCCCAGCTCAGCGACGAGTTCGCCGCCAGCGCCGCCCATTACGACCGCCACGGCGAATTCCCCTACGCCAACCTGCGCCGCCTGCACGAGCACGGCCTCATCGCCCTCACCGTGCCGCGTCGCCTCGGCGGCAGCGAGGCCAGCCTGGCCCAGGCGCGCCGGGTGATCGCCGCCGTGGCGCGGGGCGAGCCATCCACCGCCCTGGTGCTGGTGATGCAGTACCTGCAGCACGCGCGCCTGCAGGCCAACCAGGCCTGGCCCGAGCACCTGCGCCTGCGCCTGGCCCGCGAGGCGGTGGAAGAGGGCGCGCTGATCAACGCCCTGCGCGTGGAGCCGGACCTGGGCACCCCCGCCCGGGGCGGCCTGCCGGGCACCATCGCCCGGCGCGTGCCCGAAGGCTGGCGCATCAGCGGGCGGAAGATCTACTCCACCGGCATCCCCGGGCTCACCTGGCTGTCTGTGTGGGCGCGCAGCGACGAAGCCGAGCCCCGCGTCGGCACCTGGCTGGTGCACCGCGACACGCCGGGCATCCGAATCGAGGAAACCTGGGACCACCTGGGCATGCGCGCCACCTGCAGCCACGACGTGGTCTTCGACGACGTACTGGTGCCCGACGAATACGCCGTGGACATCCTCCCCGCCAGCCAGCCGCGCCCCTCGGAGCTGGACTCCAGCGGCGTGCTCTGGCTCGCCGTGCTGCTCTCCAGCATCTACGACGGCGTCGCCCGTGCCGCCCGGGACTGGCTGGTGGGCTGGCTGGCCGAGCGCACGCCGGCCAACCTCGGCGCGCCGCTCTCCAGCCTGCCGCGCTTCCAGGAGCTGGTGGGGCGCATCGACGCACTGCTGCTGTCCAACCGCGTGCTGCTCGACGCCGCCGCCGAAGGCCGCATCCCTGCCAGCGAGGCGACCCAGGTCAAGTACCTGGTCACCACCCAGGCCATCACCGCCGTGGAGCTGGGCGTGGAAGCCATCGGCAACCCGGCCCTGGCCCGGGGCAACCCACTGGAGCGGCACTACCGCGACGTGCTCTGCAGCCGCATCCACACCCCGCAGAACGACGCCGTGCTCGGCGCCGCCGGCCGCGCCGCCTTCGCCTTGCCCAGCCGGGGCGGGCAGGCATGAGCCGGGCGCGCATCGCCAGCCAGCTGGACGGCACCTTCAACGACCTGCTGCGCGCGCGCCTGCCGGGCGTGGAGGTGCTGGACCTGCCTCGCGGAGTGCCCAGCACGCTGCCGACGGACATACAGGTGCTGCTCGCCGCGCCTCACGCCGATTGGCGCAACGCCGCCGAGCCGCCGCCCGGCTGGCCCTTCGGCCTGGGCTTCGTGCAACTGGTGAGTTCGGGGCTGGATTTCTTCCCGCCCTGGCTGTTCGACGGCCCGCCGGTGGCCAGCGCCCGGGGCGCCACTGCCAGCAGCATCGCCGAGTTCGCCCTGGCGGCCATCTTCGCCGCCGCCAAGCAGCTGCCCGAGCTGTGGATCGACAGCGCCGACGCCTGGCGGCAACGCCCGCTGGCGTCCCTGGCCGGCAGCACCCTCGGCCTCTACGGCTTCGGCAGCATCGCCCGGGACCTGGCGCGCAAGGCCCTGGCGCTGGACATGCAGGTGCTCGCCCTGCGCCGTTCGCCCCAGCCCTTCGGCCTGGACGGCGTGCAGCGTGCCGGCGACATCCATGAACTCTTCGCCCGCGCCGATCACCTGGTGCTGGCCGCGCCCGCCACCGCCGAGACGCACTATGTGGTCAACCGCGAGACCCTGGCCTCGGCGCGCCCCGGCCTGCACCTGATCAACGTCGCGCGCGGCGCCCTGGTGGACCAGGCCGCGTTGCTCCAGGCCCTGGACGATGGGCGCCTGGCCCTGGCCAGCCTCGATGTCACCGACCCCGAGCCGCTGCCGGCCGGGCACCCGTTCTACAGCCATCCCCGTGTACGGCTGAGCCCCCACACCTCGGCCAACACGCCGCAGGTGTACCGCAACCTCGTAGCGCTGCTGGCGCGCAACCTCGAACGTTTCCACAGCGGGCAACCGCTGGAGAACCTGGTGCAGGCCGCGCGTGGCTACTGAGCCCGCCGGCCCTTCAAGGAGAAACCGCATGACCGCCAGGCTGACCGGCCTCACCGGCACCCCGCAACCCACGGCCTACTCGCTGCCCCGCGACGGCCACACCGTATTCCGCTGGCAGGAGCCGCCGCAGCAGCCCACGGTCGAGGCCGAGCGCCTGCTGCGCAAGCAGCGCCTGGCCGGCTCCTTCCGCCTGTTCGCCCGCCACGGCTTCGACATGGGCGGCGCCGGGCACATCACCGTGCGCGACCCGGAGTTTCCCGACCACTTCTGGGTCAACCCGGTGGGCGTGTACTTCGGCCATATCCGCGTGTCCGACCTGCTACTGGTCAATCCCCACGGCGAGATCGTCGAAGGGCAGGGCGCACTCAACCTCGCCGCCTTCGCCATCCATGCCGCGCTGCACGAGGCCCGGCCGGACGTGGTCGCCGCCGCCCACGCCCACTCGCTGTACGGCAAGGCCTGGTCCAGCCTCGGGCGCCTGCTCGACCCGCTGACCCAGGACGCCTGCGCCTTCCACGGCAAGCACGCGCTGTTCGACAACTTCACCGGCGTGGTGCTGGAAGCCAGCGAGGGCGCGCGCATCGCCGCCACCCTGGGGCCGAGCAACGTCGCGCTGATCCTGCAGAACCACGGCCTGCTCACCGTCGGCCGCACCGTGGAGGCAGCCGTCTGGCGCTTCATCGCCCTGGACAACGCCGCCCACGCCCAGCTGCTGGCCGAGGCCGCCGGCACGCCCCGGCCCATTCCCCCGGCCGTGGCCGAACACACCGCGCGCCAGGTGGGCACCGAATTCGGCGGCTGGTTCAGCTTCCAGCCCTACTGGGACCGCCTGTTGCGCGACGAGCCCGACTTCCTCGACTGATTGCAAGGAGCCCCCATGAACCGCCGTCACTTCCTCCAGTACTCCGCCCTGGCCGGGCTCGCCTGCGCGTTGCCCACGGCCTTCGCCCGGGACTGGAACGGCATCGGCCTCAACGTGGCCACCTACAAGGGCGCCGCGCCCACCTTCTTCGACGAGGCAGGCATCGAGCGCCCGCCCTATGCGGTGAAGTACGCCGAATTCAACGGCGGCAACCTCGGATTCGAGGCACTGATCAGCGGCACCCTGGACCTCGCGCCCATGAGCGAGATCCCGCCCATCTTCGGCATCAGGAACCAGGCGCCGGTGAAGCTCATCGCCGTGCTCACCGGCGACGTCAACAACCAGGCCTTCGTGGTGCCCAAGGGCTCGGCCATGCAGTCCCTTGCGGAGCTGCCGGGCAAGCGTGTGGGCTACATCCGCTCCACCTCGTCGCACTACATGCTGCTGCGTGCGCTGAAGGAGCAGGGCCTGACCCTGGCCGATATCCAGCCCTTCGCGCTGACGCCCCAGGACGGTTTCGCCGCCTTCCAGAACGGCAACCTGGATGTCTGGGTGACCTTCGGCTACTTCATCCAGCTGGCCGAACTGCGCAGCGGTGCGCGGGTGCTGCGCACGGGGCAGGGCTATCTCTCCGGCAACTATGTGATCGCCGCCAACCAGCGCGCCATCGACGACCCGGGCAAGCGCGCCGCCATCGAGGACTACGTCCAGCGCGAGTACCGCAGCTGGCAATGGGTGCAGCACAACCCGGAGGCCTGGGCGGCGAAGAGCGAGAAGATCCTCGGCATCCCCCGCGAGGTGTTCCTCGCCCAGTACAAGGCCCAGAGCGGGCCGCGCGTGCTGCAGGCAGTGGACGACGCCGCCGTGCGTTCCCAGCAGGCCGTGGCCGACACCTTCTTCGAGGCCGGTGTGCTGCCGCAGCGGCTGGACGTAGCGCCGCTTTGGGATCGAAGCTTCCGCTGGGGTTGAGCCCGTCACGTATCCCAGGCATCCAAGGATCGGTTCCATGCACCTCAAGCCAACCCTGATCGCCCTGGCACTGCTCACCGGCAGCGCCCAGGCCGCCGACGTCCCGCCCGCTATCCGCGCCCTCCACGAGCGGCTGCTGGTGCTCGACAGCCACCTCGACACCCCCATGCAACTGGCGCGGCCCGGCTGGGACATCAGCCAGCGCCACCGCTACGCCGACGACCTGTCCCAGGTCGACCTGCCGCGCATGCGCGAGGGCGGGCTGGATGGCGGCTTCTTCGCCGTGTTCACGCCCCAGGGCCCGCGCACGGCAGAGGGGCGCACCCTGGCCAGCGAACACGGCCTGGCGGTGATCACCCGCATCCGCGACATGGTCGCCGCGCGGCCCGATGAATTCGCCCTGGCCACCCGCGCGCAGGAGGTGCCGGGCATCGTCGCCTCGGGCCGCCGCGTGGTGCTGATCAGCATGGAGAACGCCGAGCCCCTGGCTGCCGACCCGGGCCGTCTGGCCACCTACCAGCGCCTGGGGCTGCGCATGCTCGGCCTGGTGCACGCGCAGAACAATTCATTCGCCGACTCGGCCACCGCCTTGCCGGAATGGCACGGCCTCAGCCCGGCCGGGCGCGCACTGGTGGGGGAGGCCAACCGGCTGGGGATTCTCATCGATGTGTCCCACGCCTCCGATGCGGTGTTCGACCAGGTGCTGGCGCTGTCCCGCGCGCCGGTGATCGCCTCGCACTCCGGCGCCCGCGCCATCGGCCCGCACCCGCGCAACCTCGACGACGCGCGGCTGCGCAGGCTCGCGGAAAAGGGCGGCGTGATACAGGTCAACAGCTTCCCCAGCGACCTGGTCCCCCGGCCGCCAAACCCCGAGCGGGACAAGGTCCTGGCGCCGCTGTACCGCGAGTTCCGCCTGGCCGCCAGCCTCTCCCCGGAGCAGGTGGCCAACCTCGCCCGACGCATCCGCGAGGCCGATGCCCGCTACCCGTTGCCGCCCACGCGCCTGGACGACTTCATGGCGCACCTGCTGCACATCCTCGACGTGGTCGGCCCGCAACACGTCGGCATCGGCGCCGACTGGGACGGTGGCGGCGGCGTGGAAGGCCTGCGCGATGTCAGCGACCTGCCACGCATCAGCCAACGCCTGCTCGCCGCCGGCTACAGCGAGCAGGACCTCGCTGCCATCTGGGGTGGAAATCTATTGCGAGTACTGGCCGCTGCCGAAGCTGCCGGAACTGCTCCGTAGGATGGGGCGGGCGGCATCTCCGTGAGGCACGAACGTCGCCGATGGGTTTCGCTGCGCTCTACGCCATCCTACGGACGCCCTCAAGGCGGCCGGTGACGAGACGGTAGCCCAGGTTTCAGCCCGTAGGTTGGTGCCGAGCGCAGCGAGGCCCAACGGTGTGATGCTGGGCCTGGTCATGTTGGGCTTCGTACCTCAGCCCAACCTACGGTGAGTGCCTCGGTGCTGGCTTCGTAGGATGGGTAGAGGTACGAAACCCATGCTGACGTCGCTGATGGGTTTCGCTTCGCTCTACGCCATCCTACGAGGGAGCGCGCCAGCCTCGGCAACTCAATCCATCACCACATGGGGCAGGAAACGGCTGGTGTCCTTGGTGATGAGGCTGTCGTCCTCGCGGATGCCCATGCCGGAGGCGGTATCGCCGACGATCCAGGAGCCGATCAGTGTGTAGCTGTCGCCGAAGCGGGGCAGGGGCGAGAACTGCTGGAGGATGTAGGGGGCGTCGGTGTAGGGGCCGTCCTGCACCACCACTTCGTCCTGCTGGGTGCGGATCTCGATGTTGGCGCCCTCGCGGGAGAAGAACGGCTTGCGCACCCAGCCCCGGGGCACCGGTGTGTGCGGGTTGGCGTCGACCTGGGTGGGCAGCAGGTTGGGGTGGCCCTCGTTGAATTTCCACAGCAGCGGCAGGATGCCCTTGTTGCTGATAATCGACTTCCAGGCCGGCTCGACGAACTGGGTGTCGCAGCCCGGCACGGCCTTGCCGAACGCCTCGCTGAAGATGTGCTCCCAGGCGTGCAGCTTGAACAGCCGGGGAATCCACTGCCCCTGCAGGTCGACGAAGCGGCCGTCGCCGTTCAGGCCGATATCCTCGATGTCGATGTGCCGTGTATCGATGCCGGCCAGCCGGGCCATCTGCGCAAGGAAGTCGGTGGTGCCGCGATCCTCGATGGAGCCGGCGATGGCGGCGAAGTGGAAGGGGATGTCCTTGCGGAAGGTGCCCAGCGCGCGGATCAGGTCTTCGGCCAGGGTGTTGAACTGATCGGCCTCGGCGGGGAGGGCGCCGCGACGTATCTGGTCTTCCAGCCAGAGCAGCTGCACCGAGGCGCATTCGAGCAGCGAGGTCGGCGTGTCGGCGTTGATCTCCAGCAGCTTGGCCGGTCCCTTGCCGTCGTAGCTGAAGTCCATGCGCCCGTAGAGGTGTGGGTGCCCCTCCAGCCAGGAGGTGCGGACCAGATCGAAGAACGCCGGGGGGATGGCCAGGCCGCTGAGCAGCTCCTCGCTCGCCACCACGCGATCGACCACGTCCAGGCACATCTCGTGCAGTTCGCGGGTGGGTTGCTCGATATCGCGGGTCACCTGCTCGCGGGTGAACAGGTAGTAGCCGCGCTCGTCCCAGTAGCGTTCGCCGTCGATGGTGTGGAACAGGAAGCCCTCACGCTCCACCTGCGCCTGCCAGCCCGGGCGTTCTTCGATGCTGATCTTTTTCATCTGCAGTCCTTAGCCACCGAACCCGAAGCCGCCGGTCTTGCCGCCCCAGCCACCGCGTGCGTTGGCCTCGGAGCCGAAGCCGCCACGGGAGATGGTCGAGGCCACCGCCGAGCCACCCTTGCCGGTCTTGCTGCTCAGGCTCTTGCCCAGGGTCTGCTGGGTGTAGGTCGAGGTCGGGCTGTTGCGCGCCTGGTTGGAGCGGCTGAAGGTCTTGCCCTGTTCGATCTGCCGGGACAGCGTGGAGGTGCTGTAGCTGCCACGGGCGTCGCGGTAGCGGTAGATCGGCTGCGAGTAGTAGTGGTTGCCACCGCTGCCCATCATCTGGCCGATGAGGATGCCGGTGATCAGGCCGTTGTCGCTGTGGCCGGTGCTGTGCACCACCTGCTGCTCGGCCTGCTCGTAGCTGGCGCGGGAGACCTCATTGGTCATCGACAGTTCGAAGCCGGCCAGGCGCGGCATGAACTTGCCGCCCGAGGTGGGCTGGCAGTAGTCGGGCACGAAGTCGGCGTCGCATGCGGCCTGGCTGTCGTAGGTGGGGGCGATCAGCTTGTGGTCGGCCATGGCGGTCATGTAGGCGTCCGAGCAGACGTCGACCGGGAACTTGTCGGCCACGCAGGCCTGCACGTTCTTGAAGGTCTTGGTGGCGCTGATCTGCACGGTGTCCTGCGGGTCGTTGCAGCCGGCCAGGGCCAGCGGCAGTGTGCCGGCGAGCACCAGCTGGATGGAATTGCGCTTTCTCATCTGGATTTCCTTGCGCGGCCGGGGATCAGGTCGAAGGGGTCATGCAGGCGGAGTTGAGCAGGCCGATGCTGACGGCCACGGCGCCGGAGTAGATGGCGGCGGCGTACTCGCCACGGGCGATGCGGCCGGGCAGGTCCTTGAGCACCAGGCTGGTGACGAAGAACGCCAGCAGCTGGACGACGGCGGCGATCACTACCCAGACCACGAAATCGAGGACGCTGACGCTGTAGGTGATGATGTTGCTGGCCGGCAGGGCGAAGCCGATCAGCGAGCCGCCCAGGGCGATGGCCGCTGCGCTGTTGCCTTCGCGGATCAGGGCGAACTCGCGGTGCGGGGTGACGCGGGTGTAGATGAACTGGAACAGGGCGAACAGGGCCGCCGCCACCAGGATGTAGATGACGAAGCCGATGACGGCGGTTGAGTTGAGCGACATGCGCAGCGCGTCGAGCATGGTGGATCTTCCTTGGTCAGAGAACTTGGATGTCGGTGATCTGCAGTGTCACGCCCACCGCGGTGGTCAGGGCGATGGCACCTTCTTCGTCTTCCTCCACCGAGAAGAGCAGGAACTCCCTCCGGTTGAGCAAGCCGATCTCGCGGGCGTAGAGCATGCTCTGATGCACCACGCCATAACTGGCTTCGGGGCTGACCACGTACTCGTGCATGGGCACCAGCTCGGTCTGGCCGTCTTCGCTGCCCCACTGGCGGCCGTATTCCTCGCCCTCCAGCTCGTAGACCTGCATGCCGATGCGGGCATTGGGCCCGGCCAGGCGCAGCAGTTCCTCGCGGCTGTTGATGGGGGTGACCTGGTGGTAGCCGAACAGGATCACCGCCTCGATGTCGCTGTCCTGGGGGCCGTTCATGATCACTTGCAGGAAGTAATCCTCATTGTCCAGGTAGTAGCGCTTGATCCGCGTGGACTGGCCAAGCTCGATGGTGCCGACGGCCCAGATCTTCTCGTCGCCGGGGAGGGTGACGTGGGACTGGCCGTCGAGCAGCGTCGCCAGCGAAGGGTTCAGGCAGAGCATGCGGCCCGCTGCCAGCCCCAGAGGGCGGCTGTCACTGGGGTGGCGGTGCGCGTCGCTGGAAGGCAGCGGCGGTTCCAGGCCCAGCCAGCGCTTGAGTTTGCTCATAGTGCGTTCTCCTCCAGGCGTTCACTGGCGATGTAGAAGATTTCCCCACCGCGGATTTCCAGCGCGTTGGCGGGGTTGATCTCGAAGCGGCTGGAGCCTGAGGCGCGGTAGCCGATGAGGGTGGCGTCGTGGTCCTGGCGCAGGCGGATGTACAGCTCGCCGCAGGTACCACTGAAACCCTCGGGCAGTACATGGCGGAACTGGGTGGCGCCGTCGCCGACACACAGCAGCTCGGTGACCACGGCGCTGGAGCCCGGGTCCTGGGAGGCGCGCACCAGCATCTCGATGGCCATGTTGGAGGTGCACTCCAGCTCGGGGGCGTAGCGGCGGGCGAGGGCGGCGCGCTCGGAGTCGTTGAAGTGCGCGACCACATGGGCGCGCGTGCCGATCGCCTTGATGGTGAGGACGATGGCCAGGGTCAGGCTGTCGGAGCGGGTGTGCACAAGGATGCGCTCGGCGCTCTCGATGCCGGCGCGGCGCAGCAGCACGGGGTTGTCCAGCGAATCACCACGGACGAAGGAGGCGCGGCCGGGCAGAGGGTTTTCCTCGATCAGCGCGTCGCAGATCACCAGGCTGTCGTCCCGCGTGGCTTCGTCTTGGTAGAGCAGCTCGACGATGCGCTCGCTGGCTTCGCCTTCCCAGCCGATGAGGACGGTGTGGCCCTTGAGGTTGGAGTAGTCGCCCAGGCCTTTCATGTTCTTTCTCCAGAGTTCGCCGACCGAAGCCGATGCCTTGCCGATGACCGCAGTGAGCAGGGCGATGCCGCCCAGCATGATCCACAGTGCCGTGACGAGTTTGCCGAAGGCGCTCTTGGGGGAGAGGTCGCCATAGCCCACGGTCGTCGCGGTGGTGAAATAGAAATAGGTGAAGTCCTGCCCTTGCAGCAGGTGCTGCTCACCGGCCAGCGCCAGGAGCAGGTAGGACGCCAGGTAGTGGATGGCCAGCAGCGAGCCGATGCCGGCCCAGCCGAAGCGCTGGAAGAAGGCCGAGGTTTGGTGCCGCAACAGCAAGATCAGCGACATGGAATCAACTCCATTGATCCTTTTCGAGTGGTTCAGGGGGCGGGGTCAGTGGGCGGTTTCGAGGAGCGACTTCGAGTGCATCAGCCAGGCGACGATGCAACCGGCGACGGCTCCGGCGATATGCGATTCCACCGATATCCCCGGGGTGGGGATGAAGCCGAAGACCAGGCCGCTGTAGCCGGCGAGGGCCACCAGGGCGACCAGCAGGCTGGCGATGCTGCGCTGGTACCAGGCGCGGGCCAACAGGTAGGTCCAGAGCCCGAAGATCAGGCCGCTGGCGCCGATGTGCAGACTGTTGCGGGCGAACAACCAGACCATGCCGCCGCCGAGGATGCTCACCAGCAGGGCCACGCGGACATAACGCCCGAGCCCCTCGGTGGACACCAACCAGCTGAGGATGATGAAGGGTGGCAGGTTGCTCAGCAGATGAGCGAAGGAACCGTGCAGGAAGGGCGCGAAGATCAGCCCCTGGAGCCCGCTGAGGGTGCGCGGGAGGATGCCATGGTGGACCAGGCTGTTGGCGGTGAGGGTATTGATCACCTGGACCACGGCCATCATCGCCGCCAGTGCCAGGATGACCCTGAGTCGCTTGCCTGTTTCCATCTGCGTTCCCCGAACTCCATTTGCGGGTAGGTGGTGGGCAGGCGACCGGGGTCGCCTGCCGGGCGCGGATTCTACTGCGATCCGTCCGGGGTTTGCTTGGCTTTCAAGCGGGCCAGTACATCGGCACCGCTGCCGCTCTGGGCGCCGATGCCGGCTTCCTGCAGGCGACGCTCCAGGTCACCGCCGTTGGCAGCGGTCTGCAGCTCTTCGGCGGCGGCCAGACGGGCATCCTGCTCGTCCTGGCGCTGGCGCAGGCGGTTGAGGCTGTCCAGGGCGGACTCCACCTTGCCGTTGGCGCCACCGGTGGCTTCGGCGGTGGCGACGCGGGCTTTTTGCACCACTTCGCGGGCCTTGGCCATTTCGATCTGCTGCTTCAGGCTCTTGAGCTGGCCTTCGGCCTTGTTGACCTGGGCGTGGAGGAGGTCGGCCTGCTTGCCGAACTGCTCGGACTGGTTGCGCTCCTGGTCACGCTGGGCCTCGATCTCGGCGATGCGGTTGGCGCATTCCAGGGCCAGGCCTTCTTCGCCCTTGTTCAGGGCTGAGGTGGCCTTGGCTTCCCAGTTGGCGACGTCGCCGTTGAGGCTTTCCAGGCGTTGCTGCGACAGTTTCTGCTTGGCCTTGATGTCCACCAGGCCGTTCTTGGCCTGCAGCACCGCGCGGTCGGCGTCACGCATTTCCTGCTCGAGGATGCGGATGGCGTTGGCGTCGACGATGGCTTCGCCGACTTCGGAGGCGCCGCCACGAACGGCGGTGATGATCTTCTTCCAGATACTCATGAAAACTTCTCCTTGAATGGATTCGGTCAAGCCTTGAAGTGGTCTTCGAAGGCTTCGACGGCGCGGATCACGTTTTCCGCCAGGGTGTAGATTTCCTGGACGATGACGGTAAGCGACGAGGCGGCGCTGAGGGCGCCGAACATGGAGTACACCTCCTGGCCGTCGATAACCTCGACGCCGACCGAGGACAGCGGGAACAGGTCCCGGGTACGCAGCACCAGTGCGTTGAACTCCTTTGCATCCTCCACCAGGTCAAGCGGCACCAGGGTGGCGTCGACCATGATGTGGTCACCCTCGACTGCCAGGTAGATCGGCAGGTCGCCGTACTCGCTCATGGTCAGCCTGAGCCCGGCCTGCTCGCCGTCGATGACGCTCAGCAGGATCTCGCCGGACGTCACCAGGGCCAGTTCGGCCAGGGCGTTGTGAAGCGAGCTGAGGGTCCAGTTGCTGTTCTCGGTCATGTAGTCCTCCAGTTTGACTCGGTCGCCCAGGAAGGGCTGCCGTAAAGCTCTCTCGATGCCCTTCAGGGCGTTCACGTTCTCGGGAAGTATCCAGAACTCGCGTTTCACCAACCCCGCTTCGCGGAGCCGGTTCCTCATGTCGCGGACGTAGTCGGCGGAAGACTTGCCAGCGGTGCTGGAGGGCTTCTTGGCGGCCTTGTCCGTAGTGGTCTTGCGAGGCATCTGTGTTCCTCCTCAAGGGTGTGCTGCGCAGAGTAGGGTGATTTCTGCTGTCGCGCAATTCCTTACATGAAAGATTTTTAAATCTTTCATGTAAGGGTTTTTGTCGGATTTTTTGGAGCAGACCTTAGGATGGGTAGGGCGGCGTTGCGCGAGCGAAGCGAAACCCATGCCGGAATTTACAGACGGTAGACCGTAGGTTGGCGCCGAGCGCAGCGAGGCCCAACGCAACGATTCCAACCCCGCAACGTTGGGCTTCGTGCCTCAGCCCAACCTACGGTGGTGCCACGCCCTTCGCGAGCAGAGCTCGCTCCTACGATCGCCATCCCGTCTCGTCAGCTCCGCGCTCCCGCCAACACCACGCCGCCCGTAGCCTGTGGCACGCGGGCATGATGTTTCAAGATGATTATGCGTTTCACGCAATATGCAGATTGATAAAAATGAAACATTTTAATATTTGCATATGCTCAAAATGTATTTCTCTTATCAAATTCCGCCCCATAGGATGGCTCCACATAGAGCGATTTCGAAGCTCTTGGATGTGAATCTATAACCGGATGCGATATCCGGATGCAGCCAGGGAAGGGCGCCATCGGGCGAGCCGTGCCTGGTGGAAGGGAATCAAGGAGAGTGCCTGCAATGCCTTTGACCAGACGACAGCTCATCGCCCGTATCGGTGCCGTTGGGGGCTACCGCGCCGCCATGGCGGCCATGGGTGTGCTCGGGGTGATGAGCCCGGCCACGGGTGCCAGCCAGGAGAACTACGCGGCGCTGCAACCGGCCAGCGGGCTGGGGCAGGGCGCCAGCGTCACCGTGGTCGGCGCCGGCATCGGCGGGCTGGTGGCGGCCTACGAGCTGCGCAAGGCCGGTTTCGCCGTGACCCTGCTGGAGGCCCGCGAGCGGGTCGGCGGGCGCAACTGGACGCTGCGCCGTGGCGATCGCGTCGAGTACACCGACGGCACCACCCAGGTCGCCGACTTCGACGAAGGCTTCTACTTCAACGCCGGCCCCGCGCGCCTGCCCAGCCACCACCAGCTGATGCTCGGCTACTGCCGCGAGCTGGGCGTGGAGCTGGAGGTGCTGGTCAACACCAGCCGCAACGCCCTGGTGCGCCCGGACCTGTCCGCGCCGCCGATGCAGATCCGCCAGGCGGTGAACGACAGCCGTGGCCACATCGCCGAGCTGCTGGCCAAGGCGGTCAACCGCCAGGCCCTGGACCAGGAGCTGAACGCAGCCGACCGGCAGAACCTGCTGGGTTTCCTCAAGACCTGGGGCGACCTGTCGGAGAAGCTCGACTACCTCGGCTCGGCGCGCTCCGGCTACAAGGTGTGGCCCGGTGCCGGCGACCAGCTGGCGCAGAAGAACGAGCCGCTGCCGCTGCGCACGCTGCTCAACCCGGCCCTGGGCACCGCGCTGATGATCGACGAATACCCGGAGTTCTCGCCCACCATGTTCCAGCCGGTGGGCGGCATGGACCGCATCCCGGCGGCCTTCCAGCGCCACCTGCAGCCGTCCCTGCGCCTGGGCGCGGAGGTGCGCTCCATCCGCAACCACGAGGACCGCGTGGAGATCGGCTACCGCGACCGCCGCAGCGGCCGCGAGCAGCAGGTGACCAGCGACTACGCGGTGATCGCGCTGCCGCTGCCGCTGCTGGCGAAGGTCGACAGCAACTTCACCGCCCCGGTGCGCCAGGCGATCTCGGCGGTGCAGTTCGGCTACGCCAACAAGGTGGCCTGGCAGTCGCGGCGCTTCTGGGAGACCGACTACCAGATCTACGGCGGGCTTTCCTTCATCAACCAGGAGGCCTCCGGGCTCTGGTACCCCAGCGGTGGCTTCAACCAGGCCGAGGGCATCCTCATCGCTGCGTACAACAACGGCGAGGTGGCGCGCAAATTCGGCGACAAGACCATCGACGAGCAGATCGCCCTGTCGCGCCAGGCCGTGGAGCTGCTGCATCCCGGCCACGGGCAGGACCTGCGCAAGCCGCTGGCCATCGCCTGGAACCGCATTCCCCACAGCCTCGGCCCCTGGATCAGCCACGAGGTAGCGGAGCCGGATTACGGCCTGCTCAACCAGGCCCAGGGCCGCGTGCACCTGACCAGCGACGGCCTCGCCCACAGCGGCGTGGGCATCTGGCAGGAGGCCGCCGCCGGCGCTGCCCGGCGCGTGGTGCGGAACATCTTCGAGCGTGCGCAAGGCACGTCGCAACACCGGCAAACGGCCTGAACCACGCCGCGCCACATCCATAACCAGATCCACCTGCCAGGTAGCGGACCTCCGAGGCTGGCGCCAACACAGACCTTGGAGCTTTCGCGATGCCTTTCAAACATGCCCTTCTGGGGTTGGGGGTCCTTTTCGCCACCGTCGGCCAGGCCGCGGAGATCGAGCGGGTGCCCTCGACCTATCCCAACTCGCCGATCCTGCAGTCGGCGACCCTGCCGCCGGGCACGGCGCTGACCTTCGTCTCCGGCATCCTGCCGGACCCGGCCGACCCCAAGGCCGCCAAGGACGACCTGCGCGCCGCCGGCGACACCGAGGCGCAGACCGTCGCCGTGCTGCGCAAGGTGGAGGCCGCCCTGGCCCCGCGCGGCCTCGGCCTGGGCGATGTGGTGCAACTGCGGGTGTACCTGGTGGGCGACCCGAAGCTGGACGGGCGCATGGACTTCGAAGGCCTGCAGCGCGGCTTCCGGCAGTTCTTCGGCAGCGAGAAGCAGCCGCTGAAGCCGACCCGCACCACGGTGCAGGTGGCCGGGCTGGTGTTGCCCGGCGCGCTGATCGAAGTCGAGGCGGTGGCCGCCAAGGCCCGCTGACCCAATCCCCCACAGATCGAGCCAGATGCGGCCGGGTTGCGGTCGCCTACAGGAAGTCCCGTGATGCGTAACGCCTTCAGCAAGACCTTCTCGCTTTCCCCCCTCAGCGCCGCGCTGCTCCTCGCCCTGGGCGGCGAGGCTGTGGCCGCCAGCGACCCGACCCTGTCCACCGTGGTGGTGACCGGCGTGCGCGGCAGCCAGCAGCGCACCGTGACCGACAGTCCCGCGCCGGTGGACGTGATCTCCGGCGAGCAGTTGAAGACCAGCGGCCAGAACGGCCTCAAGGACATGCTCACGCGCCTGCTGCCGTCCTTCAACGCACCCACCATCAACGGCGGCGGCACCGCCTTCCTGGTGCGCGGCATCAGCATGCGCGGCCTGGGCGGTGACCAGGTGCTGATCCTGGTGAACGGCAAGCGCCGCCACAACACCGCGATGATCAACAACAACGCCCGGGTCGGCACCGCCGCCGTGCCGGTGGACCTGGACCTGATCCCCACCGCCGCCATCGAACGCATCGAGGTGCTGCGCGACGGCGCCGCCGCCCAGTACGGCTCCGACGCCATCGCCGGGGTGATCAACATCATCCTCAAGAAGGACGCCGAGGGGATCACCTCGGACAGCTCCCTCGGCCAGTACTACAGCGGTGACGGCACCACCGGCCACGAGGCCGCCAACTTCGGTTTCGGCCTGGGGGAGGGCGGCTTCTTCAACCTCTCCTTCGACGCCAAGGTGCAGGAGCCCTACGACCGCGCCGGCGCGGTGCGCGGCAACTTCGGCACCCTCGCCAACGGCCAGCCCGACCCGCGCATCACCCAGCGCCACGGGTGGGGCGAAGAGTACGGCCTGGGCCGCGACCGCACCTACAGCAGCGCCTACAACCTGGAGCTGCCGCTGGGCGATGACCTCAAGCTCTACTCCTTCTCCACCCTCAGCTACCGCGATGGCAAGAAGGTGCTCGGCCACCGCGCGCCCACCGACATCACCGCCACCACCTGGCTGCCCAATGCGCCGTACCCCAAGGGCGGCCAGGCCACCCGTGAAGTGGAGGAGACCGACTACCAGTTCCTCGGCGGGCTCAAGGGCCTGGCCGCCGACTGGGACTGGGACCTCTCCACCACCTACGGCCGCGACAAGGCCGAGCTCTACACCGACAACAACCTCAACCTTTCCAACAACCCGCTGTTGAGCCAGCGGCGCTTCCACCTGACCGACGAGATCTTCGACCAGTGGACCACCAACCTGGACTTCAGCCGCGCGCTGGACATCGGTTGGAGCAGCCCGCTGGAAACCTCCTTCGGCATCGAATACCGCTGGGAGAAATACGAGCTCACCGAGGGTGAACCCAACTCCTACAACTACGGCAGCTACGTGATCCCCAGCGGTCCCAGCGCCGGCACGCGCCCCGACCCGGGCCTGTTCTCGGTCAACGGCACCACGCCCGAGGACGCCGGCGACATGATCCGCCACAGCGGCGCCGCCTATGTGGACTTCGGCCTCAACATCACGCCCGAGTGGTACACCGCCTTCGCCCTGCGCCACGAGAAGTACAACCAGGACATCGGTGAGACCACCAGCGGCAAGTTCACCACCCGCTACGAGTTCGCCCCGGGCTATGCGGTGCGGGCGGCGGTGAGCAACGGCTTCCGCGCGCCGTCCCTTGCGCAGAACGTGTTCTCCTCCACCAGCTCGGTGACCCTCTTCGGTGCCGGCGGCTCCACCACCACCGCGCGTACCAAGCAGATGCGCCCCGGCTCGCCGGAAGCCATCGCCCTCGGTGCCGAGACCCTGGAGCCGGAGACTTCGCGCAACTACAGCCTGGGCTTCACCGCCGAGCCCACCGACCGGTTGCGCCTGACCGCCGACTTCTACCTGATCGACATCGACGACCGCATCCTGCAGACCGGCGTGCTCACCGGCCCGGCGGTATCGGCGATCCTGGTGGCCAACGGCCTGTCGCCGAACCTCTCCGGCCAGTATTTCGCCAACGCCGCCGACACTCGCACCAAGGGCGTCGACCTGGTGGCCGAGTACCGCCAACCGCTGGACGAGTACGGCACGGTGCGCTGGAGCCTGGCCTACAACCACAACAAGACCACCATCCGCGACCTGGCCGAGACGCCGTCCGAGCTCTCCAGCCTGGGTTCCGGCTACGTGCTGTTCGACCGCCAGCAGCAGACCGACCTGACCAAGGCCACGCCCAAGGACAAGTGGATCATCAACACCAACTACAAGGTGGACGACTGGACCCTGAACCTGACGCTGACCCGCTACGGCGAGTACACCGAGGGCTCGAACATCCCCGCCAACGACCGCACCTACAGCGCCAAGTGGATCACCGACATCGACGTCGCCTACGACGTCACCCAGAACCTCACCGTGGCCCTGGGCGCCAACAACCTGTTCGACGAATACCCGGACAGCATCGGCATCGTGCCCTGGGCCGGTACCTACGAGTACGGCATGTTCTCCCCGTACGGCCTGGGTGGCGGCTACTACTACGGCCGCGTGAGCCTGGCGTTCTGATGATGGGCAAGGGCCGTTTGCTGGCGGGCCTGCTGTGCCTGGCGCTGGGGGCTGCCCCCGCGCTGGGCGCCGAGGCGCTGCGCGTGTCGAGCCAGAAGAACTCGCTGCAGGTGCTGCTGCAGGCCGCCGGCGAACTGGAGTCGGTGCCGTACCCCATCGAGTTCGCCGCCTTCGGCGCGGCGGCGCCCACGGCCGAGGCGCTGAGCGCCGGCGCGGTGGATGTCGGCACCCTGGGCGTCGCGCCCTTCGTCTTCGCCGCCTCGGCCGGTGCCGGGTTGAAGACGGTGGGCGTGGTGCGCCTGAAGGTCACGCCCACGGCGGTGGCCATCGTCGTGCCCGAGGGCTCGCCGCTCACCGAGGCGGCGTCCCTGGTGGGCAAGCGCATCACCACCACGCGCGGCTCCATCGGCCATTACCTGGCGCTGGCGGCGCTGCGCTCGGTGGGCCGCAGCGGGCGCGATGCCACGTTCGTGTTCCTGCAGCCGGGGGAGTCCCGCAGCCTGCTGGCCAACGGCGGGGCGGATGCCTGGGCCACCTGGGACCCGTACACCAGCATGGTGCAGCTGGAAGGCGGCACGCGGGTGCTGGTCAGCGGGGAAGGGCTGTTCGCCGGCAACATGCTGCTGGTGGCCAACCCGGCGGCGATCCGCGACAAGCCGGAGCAGCTGCGGGACTTCCTCCAGCGCGTCGGCCGCGCCTGGGACTGGGCCAACGCCCATGTCGAGGCCTTCTCGGCGATCCAGGCGCGCCAGAGCGGCCTGCCGCTGGAGGTGCACCTGCGCTCCAACCGCTACTCGCAACCCAGGCGGGTGGACGTGGACGAGGCCCTGGTGCAGGACCTCGCCGACACCGCCCGGCTGTACCGGGACGAGGGCGTGATCGGGCCGGGATTCGAGGCTGAAAACCAGGTGGACCGGCAATTCAATTCGACTCGACAAGTGCAATGAATGACGGTTGTAAGTTGCACGTAAGTTCAACTTCAAACTGTAACTTTCATAATCTTCATGCGTGGCGTTAATAGTGCTTAGGGCTGACCTTGAATAACTTCTTATTAATTGGAAACAAAGTTTGGAGGCTAGAGAAAATCGATATTTCACAAGTGGTTGCGACCTGTTGAATATGCAGATCAGGTGATCTCGGATCATGCATGCATACCAGGCAGGGACGCCTGCCGTTAATACGAACGACAACTTCCAGGGATACGCGAGGAGTCTTCATGCTGACCATTACCACGGTCGAGGAATTGACCGCAGCGCATATACACGATGTTATCCACGCCCGCACTTACGGGATTCTCATAAAAGGCTTCGCTTCGGCCGATACCGTGGCCCTGGCGCTCGACCGCCTGAGCCGCCACGAGCTGCGCGGTGCCTTCAGCGAACAGACCGAGTTCGTGCGCCTGGGCAAGGCCTATATCGAAATCGGCGACGAGGCCAGCCGGGTCGACTACCACGCCCAGGCCGTCGCCAATATCCGCAAGATCCGCAGCGTGTTCAGCCCGTTGGCATCGCCCATCGACGAGCTGCGCCTGCTGCTCGACGAGGTCTGGCCCAAGGGCGCGCGGCTGCTGGATGTGAACGGCGAGAAGTGCTTCGTCGGCATCGCCCGCTTCCAGGGCAACGGCGTCGACCTCACCCCGCACACCGACAACCTGGAACGCAATGCGCCCCAGGACCACGAGCCGAAGCTGCTGACCCAGCTCTCCACCAACATCTACCTGCAGATACCCGAGGACGGCGGCGAACTGGAGATCTGGGGCATCCACCCCGACGAGATCGAGTACGACCGACTGCGCGGCGAGCGCGCCTACGGCATCGAGCGGCACCTGCTGCCGCCGCCGGACCTGGTGGTCAAGCCCGAGCCCGGCGACCTGATCTTCCTCAACCCGCGGCTGATCCACGCGGTGCGCCCCTCGGCCACCGCCACCCGGGTCACCCTCGGCGTATTCATCGGCTATTTCGGCGACGACCAGCCCCTTGCCTACTGGAGCTAAAGACATGAGCGATGTGGAAGCGATCAACCTCAAGGCCTATTTCAACAAGGGTGGCGAAGAACTGGACTTCACCGGCAAGCGCTGCGTGCTGGCCGTGAGCGTGGGCCAGGAGTACCACGAGGAGCAGAAGCTCAGTTCCACCGTGCACCTGATCAACAAGTCCGGCTTCAGCCGGGTGAAAGTGGTGGTGGCCGACACCCTGCAGCGCCACAACAAGCACGGCAAATCCCCGGGCGAGGCGCTCTCCGCCTCGATCCGCGACGGCGACGCCTGGCTGGCGCGCAACCGCAAGTACCTGGCCGGCCTGGAGGCGCCGGTGACCATCAGCCGCTGGAACCAGGAGCTGGCCTCCGACCGCTACGCGGAGCTGCGCCAGCAGGTGGACCGGCTCTACCGCGAGAGCGAGGACCTGCGCGGCGCCATCGAGGCCACCATCGGCGTGTTCATCGAGCGCCTGCGATTGCGCGACCCGGAGGCTGACGTCGAGCGCGCGGCCGCCCAGTGCCGCGAGTACATCCTTGAGGAGGTGCCGATCATCCTCCCGCTGTGGGCGGAGGAGGGCTACGACTACGTGATCTACCCGCAGCAGATGACCAACGCCATGGCCACCGCCCGGCGCCTGCTGATCGAGCCACACGCGCCGGACCGGGTGCACTGGCTGCCGCTGAAGTTCAAGAAGCGCGGCATCCCGATCCCCTTCACCCTCCCGGGCGCCGTGCACCCGGCCTGGGCGGGGAGTGCGATTGCGATCTGACTGTTCCATGAAGGGCGGCTTACGCCGCCATCGCGAATGAATTCGCTCCCACAAGGTGAGCCCGGCGCTCTTCTGTGGGAGCGGATTCATCCGCGAAAAGGGCGCAGCCCTGCGGTCTACCTGGGCGAATTAATTCGCCCCAACCACGGCCCCACGCCACACGGACGACGGCCTCCACCCCCTGTCATGACGGAAGGAGTTCCCATGAGCGTTTTTGCGCAACAGCAACGCAAATGGTGGGCCTTGCTCGGTGTGAGCATCGCCAGTTTTCTCGGCTGCGTGGATTTCACCATCGTCAACACCGCGCTGCCGGCCCTGCAGGCCGACCTCGGTGCTTCGGTGGAAAGCCTGCAATGGGTGATCAACGGCTTCATCCTCGCGCTCTCCAGCGCCATGGTGCTGGTAGGCCGGCTGGCCGACCTGCATGGCCGCCGGCGGGTGCTGAACATCGGCCTCGCCGTATTCGGCCTGGCCTCCCTCGGTGCCGGGCTGGCCACCAGCATCGATGCCCTGGTGGCCGCGCGGGTGGCCCAGGGGCTGGCCTGTGCGGTGCTGTACACGGCCTCCGGTGCCATCGTCTCGGCCACCTTCGCCAGCGAGGAGCAGGGCAAGGCCTTCGGCGTGCTGTTCGGCGTCAACGGCGTCGGCCTCGCCGTGGGACCGGTGCTGGGCGGGGTGATCACCAGCGCCTTCGGCTGGCAGTGGATCTTCCTGGTCAACGTGCCCTTCGTGCTGCTCAGCCTGGCGATCATCGCCCTGGCGGCGGACGAATCCCGTGCCGAGCAGGACGGCGCGCGGCTCGACTGGGCCGGTGCAGCGCTGCTGCTGGTGGGCCTGCCGAGCCTGGTGCTGGTGATCGTCCAGGGCGGTGCCTGGGGCTGGGCCTCGGCCACCACCCTGGGCCTGGTCGGCCTGGCCGCGCTGGCCTTCATCGCCTTCGTCGCGGTGGAGCTGCGGGTGCGTGCGCCCATCGTCGACCTGCGCCTGTTCGCCAACCGCCGCTTCGTCGCCGCGGTGACCGCCAGCTTCGGCCTGGCGCTGTTCTACTGCGTGGCCTTCTTCGTGATGCCGCTGTACCTGTCGCTGATCCGTGGCGAAAGCGTGCAGGCCAGCGGCCTGCTGCTGCTGCCCACCACCCTGGGCGTGGCGCTGCTGTCGCCGGTGGTGGGGCGGCTGGTGGACCGCAAGGGCCCGGCGCTGCTGATCCAGGCCGGGCTGCTGTTCTTCGCCCTGTCGGCCTTGCTGCAGGCCGGCTTCGCCGAGGGCACCTCGCTGCCGTACCTGCTGGGCGCCTTCGCGGTGATGGGGCTGGGCTGGGCCTGCATCCTCGGGCCGTCCACGGTGCTGGGCATCTCCTCGGTGCCGCAGCAGGTGGGCTCGGTGGCCATGGGCTCGCTGATGACCCTGCACAACGTCGGCGGCGGCCTCGGTCTGGCGGTCGGCGTGGGCCTCTACCGCGCATTCGCCGCCCAAGCGCTGGCCGGCTCCACGGGCGTGGCGGCCGATACCGACTGGCTGGCCCGTGCGGCCGCCGCGCCGGAGCAGGGCGTGGCACTGCTGGGCGCGCACCTCGCACAGGCCCCGGAGGTGCTGCAGGGCTGGGTGCACGGCGCCTTCCTCCAGGGCTACCAGGCGGTGATGCTGTTCCTCGCCGCCAGCGTACTGTTGGTCTGGGCCAGCGTTGCCTTGCTGCTACGCGCCCAGGTGGCCGTGCCCGCCGAGGCGGCTGCCGAGCAGGAGCCCAGCCATGGCAAGGCGTGACGGTCGCCTACGCCTGGGGGCCTTCCTCTCCGGCTCCGGCGCCCATGCCGGCAGCTGGCGCCACCCCCGGGCGGACGCCGACGCCTCGATCAACTTCGAGCGCTACCGGCACTACGCCCAGACCCTGGAGCGCGGGCGCTTCGATGCGCTGTTCCTCAACGACAACGTGGCGGTGGGCGAGCTGGACCCGCGTGTGCTGCGCAGCAGCGCCTACAGCCTGCGCTGGGACCCCTTGACCCTGCTGCCGGCCCTGGCGGTGACGACCCGGCACATCGGCCTGATCGCCACCGCCAACACCAGCTACAACGAGCCCTACAACATTGCCCGCAAGTTCGCCTCGCTGGATCACATGTCCGGCGGCCGCGCCGGCTGGAACCTGGTGACGGCGCTGATCGGCGGGGAGAACTTCAACCGCGCCGAGCACCTGCAGCATGCCGACCGCTACGCGCGCGCCGGGGAGTTCTTCGAGGTGGTCACCGGACTCTGGGACAGCTGGGCCGACGATGCCTTCCCCCTGGACAAGGCTTCCGGCACCTGGCTGGAACCGGCGCGCATGCGCGTGCTCGACCACGAAGGCGAGCACTTCCGCGTGCGCGGCCCGTTGAATGCCCCACGGCCGTTGCAGGGCTGGCCGGTGATCGCCCAGGCCGGCTCCTCCGAAGCCGGCCGGGCCCTGGCGGCGCGCACCGCCGAGCTGGTGTTCACCGCCCAGCAGACCCTGGAGGAGGGCAAGGCTTTCCATGCCGATATCCACCAGCGCCTGGCGTTGGCCGGGCGCGAGGAGGGCGCGCTCAAGGTGTTCCCCGGCCTGGCCCCGGTGGTGGGGCGCACCGCCAGCGAGGCGCAGGAGAAGCACGAGGAATTGCAGGCGCTGGTGGACCCGGAGGCGGCGCTCAAGGCGCTGTCCTTCCTGCTGGATATCGGCATCGACCTGGAACGCCTGCCGCCGGATGCGCCGGTCGTACTGCCCGACCCGTTGCCGGTCACCGAACGCCACAAGAGCCGCCAGCAACTGGTGATCGACCTGATCCGCCGCGAGAAACCCACCGCCGCACAGCTGCTGCGCACGCTCGGCGCCGGCGGCCATCGCCTGCTGGTGGGCACGCCGAGCCAGATAGTCGAGGAGATGGCCTGCTGGTACGAAGAGCGCGCGGCGGATGGCTTCAACCTGCTGTTCACCCACCTGCCGGGCGGGCTGGAGGATTTCGTCGACCTGGTGATCCCGGAGCTGCAACGTGTGGGGCTGTTCCGCCGCGAATACGAAGGCCGCACCCTGCGCGAGAACCTCGGCCTGCAGCGCATCGCCAACCGGCATTTCGCCTAGCGCGGCCAGGCTGTCGGAATCCCCGGGCTGCAATCCGGGGCGCTCCGCTCCGGCGTGGTGATCGCGGCTGAAGAGCGGTAGATTTCCCGCTTTCATCACGGAGCGGCAGCACATGGACAACCCTTTCCAATTCCCGGCCACCGATGTCCCCACGAAGCAGGGCAGCAGTACGTCGAGCCCAGCATCCCTCGTGCTGCGCCTTGCGTTCCCCATCGAGGAGGCGTGACCGGACATGGGCGCCTGGGGCACGGGATTGTATTCCGATGACACGACCTGTGATGTACGGGATGACTACATCCAGCACCTGAAGCACGGGCTTTCCCACGGCGAGGCCTGCGAGAAGGTCCTGGGTCGCCATGCCGCACGGCTGGGCGAGCCTGAGGTGGCCTGCCTGGTGCACTTCGCCCTGGCCGACACGGCCTGGAAGTACGGCCGGCTGGACGAGACGCTCAAGGACAAGGCGCTGTCGCTGCTGCGCACGGGCGGGGACCTGTTCGTGTGGGAGCGCGATACGCCCCGGGATGTGCCGGCCCGTCGCAAGACCCTCAAAGCGCTCGAAGCCAGGCTGGCAACCCCTCAGCCGGCGGAAAAGCCTGTAAAGGTGTCGTCGCCCAAGCCCAGGAAGGTCCGTACCACGGCGCCTGTGGGATCGGTCTTCTCGCTGGCATTGCCCAGCCAACGCCAGGCGCTGCTGGTCCTGGTGGGCTTCGCCGAGCTGGAGAAGAGCATCGACCCGGTCTTCTCGGTCCTGGCGCAGCCCATCGATTCTCCCGAAGCCGTGCCCATTCGAATCACTGGCGATGCCCCGACACTGGTGCTCTCGAAGGGCCTTCGGCAGCCATTCCGGCACGTGGCGATCCTGCCCCGGGATGAACGAAAGGACATCCTCACCGGGCTGACACCCCTGGACATCACCGTCGAGCCCGCGCTGCCGTTCCAGCGGGAGCACACGGTGTGGCTGGCATTGGGGCGCATTGCCAGCGAGGTCGACGCTCACCTGTGAAGCCGGCGATGACGGCGAACCTTTTCCACGATCAACGGATTGCCATGCAGGCCTGCTAGAAGGGCCTGACCGACCTCTGACACAAAGGAACTGTGCGTGATGAACAAGAGTGTACTGGCCGCCCTGGCCCTGGTGTTTCCGCTGCTGGCCAAGGCCGAACTGGCGGTGATCTTCGACGGCGCCGGCACCTGCGACGGCTGCGCGAAGACCATCGCCGAGCTGTTGCAGAAACATCGCTACGACGTCCGCCTGGTGGATGAAGACCAACTCGGCGCCGAGGTGCTCGAGGACGCCGATCTCTACGTACAGCCGGGCGGCTCGGACGACATCATGGACACCTTGTCGGAGCTGTCCGCCAGCCAGGTGCAGGCCATCCGCGACTTCGTCGCCCAGGGTGGCCAGTACCTGGGCATCTGTGCCGGCGGTTACCTGGCTGGGCGCTATGCCGACGAGAAGGAAGGCGTCCCGGCCTTTGGCCTGATCGAGCTGGCCGAGGTCGACCAGGAAATCCCGAAGGACAACGCGGCGCAGTTCATCTCCATCCAGCTGCCCGCAGGCCACGAGCAGCGTGACGTCTACTACCAGGCCGGCCCGCATTTCGGCAGCCGGCTCCCGGCGGGCGCCGAGGCGACGGCGTACTACACGAAATCCCGACGCATCGCCGCGCGAATCTCGTCCTACGGCAAAGGCACGGTCGGTCTCATCGGGCCGCATTACGAAGCGGACAGCGCCTGGTACGCCGCCGACGGATTACCGCCCGATGCGAAGCAGCACCAGGACCTCCTGATGGCGATGCTGGCGCAGATGAACGCGCGGCATGAGCAGTGATCCGGCCCTCCGCCGCCGAGGTTGCCGGCTCAGCTTCGCAGGATGGGTAGAGCTACGCGAACCCTATCAATCGTCGTCTCCGACATACCCCATCACCCCTGCGGGCGCGAAGCACCGGTGAACCGCGTCACCCACCGCGCAAGCAGATCGAGGCTCGCGCACAGCACGAAATACACCAGCGCCACGAAGAGGAATACCTCCGTCGGGTGCACCATCACCCGGTTGCTCACCTGGGTGGCGACGAAGGACAGTTCGCCGACGCCGATGACGTAGCCCAGGGAGCTGTCCTTGATCAGCGAGACCCACTGGTTGAGGAACGACGGCAGCATGATCGGCAGCGCCTGGGGCAGGATGATCAGCCGCAGCACCTGCCAGGGCCGCAGGCCCAGGGCGCGGCCGGCGTCCCATTGGCCCGGCGGCAGGCTCTGGATGCCGGCGCACACCGAATGGGCGAGGTAGGCGCCGCCGATCAGCGACAGCGCGCAGACCACCGTAGCCAGCGCCGGCACATCGATGCGGAACAGCACCGGCAGCAGGAAGTAGCTCCAGAAGATCAGCATCAGCACCGGGATGGCGCGGAAGAACCCCAGCACCGCCAGCAGCACCAGGCGCGGCCGGCCTTCGAGCACGGCCAGGGCGGTGCCCAGGGCCAGGCCCAGCACCGCCGAAGCGATGCCCGAGAGCAGCGACAGCAGCAGGGTCAGCGCCGCGCCGCCCAGGGGGCCGTCGGGCCAGGCGCCGAGCAGGAAGTAATCGAGGTTGTCGAGGATCACCGAGAAATCCATCTCAGGCCTCCCCGCGCACGTGGCGGCGGTGCTGGTGGATCAGCGTGCCGGCCACTTCGATGGCGATCGCCGCGCCGAGGTAGAGCAGGGTGGCGATGCCGAAGGCCTGGAAGGTCTTGAAGGTCTCCGTCTCCACCTGGCGCGAGGCGTAGGACAGCTCGGCGAGGCCGATGGCCATGGCCAGCGAGCTGTTTTTCAGGGCGTTCATGTACTGGCCGAACAGCGGTGGAAGGGCCGTGTGCAGCGCCTGCGGCAGGATGATGCAGCGCCACACCTGGGCCGGCCGCAGGCCCAGGGCCATGCCGGCCTCGGCCTGTTGCGGGCGCACCGAGGCGATGCCGGCGCGCAGCTCCTCGGCGATGAAGGCGCTGGTGTAGAGCGACAGGCCCAGCGCGGCGGCGAGGAACTCGAAGGACGGCCAGGCCAGCGTGAGCGGGCCCAGCGCCCGTTCATGGGGCAGGTTGAGCCAGAACACCCAATCCTCGGGCAGCAGCGCGGGCACGCCGAAGTACCAGAAGAACAGCTGCACCAGCAGCGGGGTGTTGCGCAGCACCGAGAGGTAGGCGCGTGCGGGCCAGGACAGGCGGCCCGGCAGCTGGCGGCCGACCGCGACCAGGGCGCCGAGCAGGGTGCCGATGACGCAGACCAGCAGGGAGGTGCCGAGGGTCAGCAGGAAGCCGTCCAGCAGCCAGTGCAGGTAACGGGGAGCGAGGAGGTCGCCGAACATGGGGGCAGGTCTTTGAATGAGTGATCCCCGCATGGGCGGGGACGTGGGTAGGTCCCCGCGTTGGCAGGGAAGACGAGGCCTGTACGACCCACCGCCCCCCGCGGGCGCGGGGGGCCGGTGAAGCGCGCGATCAGTGCACCGTGCCGATCTTGTACAGGCGCGCCAGCGGGGTCTTGGTGTCCGGGCCGAACCAGGTGTCGTAGATGGCCTGGGCACGGCCCTGGTCCTCCAGCTCCTGCAGGGTCTGGTTGACGTACTCGGTCAGCGCGGTTTCACCCTTGGGGATCCCGACGCCGATCAGGTCGCTGGAGATGGTGAAGGGCGGCACCTCGTACTTGTCCTTGTCCGGCACGTTGGCCAGCAGGCCGATCAACTTGGGGCCGTCCTGGGTGATGGCCTGGACCTGGCCATTGCGCAGGGCGGTGAAGGCGAAGGGCGTGTCGTCGTAGGCGACCACCTTGGCACCGGGGAATTTCTCCCGCAGCACGCCTTCGTTGACCGTGCCCTTGTCGACGCCGACGCGCCATTTGTTCAGGTCGTCGGCATTCTTCAGCGTGCCCTTGCGCACGATGAACTGCTGGCCGGAGGAGAAGTACGGGATGCTGAAGTTGACCTGTTCGGCCCGCTCCGGGGTGATGGTGAAGTTGGCCAGCACCAGGTCGACCTTATTGGCCACCAGCAGCGGCACGCGGTTGGCCGGGTTGGTGGGCTGCAGCTGCAACTTGACCCCGAGCTTGTCGGCGATGGCGCGGGCGTAGTCCACGTCCAGGCCGGCGAGCTGCTGGGTCTTGCCATCGACGAAGCCGAACGGCGGGTTGCTGTCGAAGGCCGCGACACGCAGGACGCCGGCCTTGCGGATATCGTCGAGGCGGTCGGCCTGCGCGAGGCCGGAGAGGGTGGAAAGGGCGAGTGCGAGGGCGGTGAGGGCAGTCAGCTTCTTCATGAATATCCAGCTCCTTCGGCGGGCCCTGGCGCGCATGGCCGGGCTCCGCTCATCTGTCGGGGGCGATCGCTTCCGGGTGGGAAGCGTCGCCGTTCGCCGGTGGGGGTTGCCCGCTGGCGAGGCGATTCTGTCAGGGGGCTGGCTCGAACAAAAAAGAATTAATTTGTCTTTTTAAATTCGATAAAAGAATAAGCAGGGCTGCTGTGGCTCGCGCTGGAAGTGTCGTGCTAGAGCGGTTCCTGCCACCGACTCAGGGGAGGGGACGCTGCGGTTGCACCGAATGGCCGAAGTTGGCGCCCATGCGCACGCCGGTTGCGGCCGGGGTGGCGAGACCCAGCTGGTTGGCCGGGCGGCGCTCGATCGGCACCTGCATCGCGGCCTGGTTGCGCCGGGCAGCCTCGGCGCCCTGGGGGTTGGCCAGCCGCTGGGTGAGGCAGTCATAGGACAGAGCCTTGTAACCATTCACCTCGGCGCTGATGCAACTGCCTTGCGGGGTGCCCTCTTCGGCTACGGCCAGCAGCGGTGCGAGGGCGAAAACGAGGCCGGCGAGGGTGATGCGAACGGACATGATTGCCTCCATGTGCTGGATCATTGCCGGGAAATCTACGGTAAAAGCGCCGTCATCGCTGCGAAGTCTTTTTTGCAACGCCCGTCACACAATCGACATGAACAGCCATCAGGATGGCTTTCCTGAGTCAAGCCAGCGATGCATCGACACGCAGTACGGGTCGGAATCCGCCTATGTCAATGGAAGCCGTGGCGAGGGGCTGCCTCGCGCCAGCGGTGCTGATCGTTCTCCTCGTCGCGGCCTGCTGCCTGGCGGCCTTGCCGTGCCAGGCGGGCGAGGGCAGGGCCGGAAACGGCCCGATGGACTTCGATCTGCCGGCGCAGGACCTGCCCAAGGCACTGGAACGCTTCAGCGCAACCAGCGGCATGGCCATCCTGGTGGACCGCGAACTCACTCGCGGGCGGCGCTCGGCTTCGGTCATCGGCCGGCTGCCGGCTCGCGAGGCATTGGCGAGGCTGCTGGCCGGCACCGGACTGATGGCCCAGCACAGCGAGGGCCGTGCCTTCACCGTGCTGCCGGCAAGGGTTTCGAGCGCGCCTGCGGGGCGCAACCACGGCGCCACGACGCGCTGGGAACAGGGCAGCTTCGCGGCCGTCCTGCAGGGTGCATTGGGGAAGGCCTTGTGCGGTTCCCCACTGACCCGGCCAGGGGCTTACCGCGCGGCGCTGCAATTGTGGATCGGCCCGGTGGGCGTGGTGGAACACAGTCGACTGCTGGGGCCGACCGGTGATTTGCGGCGCGACGCGGCACTGGTGGAAAGCCTGCGAGGCCTGACGATCGACAGGGCGCCACCGTCCTCCCTGCCCCAGCCGGTCACCGTGCTGGTGGTGCCGGAGGCGGCCGCCAGCATGGAATGCAACAAGTGGGAAGGAGCTGCGGGGGCATGAATGACAAGGAGCGTGGCACCATGCTCAGGCTGTTTCTGGCCTCCTACGAGGAGTTCCGGACACGCCTGAGGCGGCGCCTGGGGTCGGATGACCTGGCCAACGATGTGCTCCACGAAACCTACCTGCGCCTGGATCGCATGGACGAGCCGGAGGATGTGCACAAGCCCGGCGCCTACCTGTATCGCATGGCCCTCAACGTCGCCGCCGACCGCCGCGCACAGGACGCCCGCCTGCTCACCGGCGAGGAGGTCGAGGAGCTCTTGCACCTGGGCGAAGAGCACCTCGACCCGGCGGTGATCGTCAGCGGGCAGATCGAGATCCGCGCGCTGGTCACCGCGCTGGCGGAGCTGACGCCCCGGCGCCGGCAGATCCTCATCGCCGCGCGCATGGAGGAGGTACCGCACCTGGAGATTTCCCGGCGCTTCGGCATCTCCACGCGCATGGTGGAGAAGGAGCTGAAGGCCGCGCTGGGCCATTGCGCGGCTCGCCTGGAAAGAAAAGTGGTGCAACGGTTCGGTCCCGGCGCCGGAAAACAGTCATAGGGTCGAGGGGCAACACGAGCGCCCCGCCGATCACTCCCGAGAACAGCTGCGCTTGAACGACGACGCCATGACAGGACCTCATTCCGGCACCGCCGGGCAGACCCGGCTGGAGGACGAAGCACGGGCCTGGTTGCTCCGCCTCACCTCCGGCCATGCCACCACCCGTGACGCCGAAGCCTTCCGCCTGTGGTGCGCGCAAAGCGAGCAGCACTGCGCGGCCTTCACCCGCGCCCGGCAGCTGTGGCAGGCCCTTGGGCCCGCCGCCGTGGCGCTGCAGCAACCTGCTGTCCCGGCGGCCAGGCTGCCGTCCCGGCGCTTCGGCCGGCGCGCGTTTCTCGGCGGCGCCATCGCGGCCTCCCTTGCCGTGGTGCTGGTACGGCCCTCGTTGCCGGGTGCGCTGTCCGGCCTGGGCGCCGACTACAGCACCGAGGTGGGCGAGCAGCGCCGCGTGGATTTCGCGGAGGGGCTGACCCTGGAGCTCAACACCCTTACCCGCATCAACCGGCGCCCGCTGGGCGGCGGCGTGGCGGGTATCGAGCTGCTCGAAGGCGAGGTGGAGGTGCTGGCCAAGGCGCCGATCCGCGTGGTGGCCGGAGCCGGCACCCTGGATGCGGCCGGCGCGCGTTTCAACGTGCGCGCGGTGGGTGATGCCATCTGCGTCACCTGCCTGGAAGGCAGCCTGGCCGTGGAGGTGCGCGGACGCAGCCTGCTGCTCCCGCCCGGCCGCCAACTGAGCTATGACCCGCACGGGCGCAGCGAGCCCGTGGCCTTCGACCCGGCGGTCGTCATGGCCTGGCGCGAGCAACTGCTGGTGTTCGATGACGCCCCGCTGGCGGTGGTGATCGATGAGATCAACCGCTACCGCCCGGGGATGATCCTGCTGGTCAACGGCGAACTCGGCCGGCGCAAGGTGCAGGCCCGCTTCCGCCTCGACCAGCTGGCTGAGGTCGCCTCCCTGATCCGCGAGGCCTACGGCGCGACCGTGACCGAACTGCCGGGTGGTGTGGTGCTGGTCAGTTGATCGGCCCGCATCCCAGCGCCGGAGCACGGCCCGTAGGAGCGAGCTCTGCTCGCGAATGACCTTGGTACCGTTGCGTACAACGCGCTCCGGTTCGGTGTCGCTCCGTTGGGCGCAGCGATACCCATCCACGACGCCAGAATGGGTTTCGTACCTCTACCCATCCTACGAAGCCCACGCGACCTGGCCCGGCATTGCGCTGTATACGGCTCACTTGATTCTGCACGCCATCAACGCAACGGCCCGGATGATCCGGGCCGTTGGCGTTTCAGGTGGCTTCATCCTCCGCGGGTGGCGGCTTGCGGGGCTCGCGCAGGTGGTCGAAATAGAACAGAACCAGGCCGAAGACGACGATGAGGCCGACGATGGCCAGGCCGATATGAGCGTTCTGCATCGCGGATTCCATTTCCAGGAAAGCATGGGCTCAGGGCTGCCGGGGATTGTCGGCCAGGGGGCGCGGGGAGGCCATCGGCGTTGCGGCAAAAGGCTGTAGGGAAGGGCGGAGCGGAGGCGGGGCCGCCAGGAGGGCGACCCCGAGAGCGGGTCAGACGAAGCCCTGTTCGCCAAAACCGCGCGGCAGGCGCTGGCGGCCGGGCAGGGCGGTGAGGTGCTGCTCCCAGCTGCTGCGCCAGTCGATGGCGACGTTCTCGGCCTTGGCCTTGCGGGCGGCGCGTCGTGCCGCGTTGCGCGCGGTGCGGCGGGCTTCCTTGAAGACGTCGGTGCTGCGGCAGGTACGGCACTTGACCCGTGCCAGTTCAGTGGTGGAAACCAGGTTGTTGCCGTGACGACCACAGGCGAGGTGCCCGGCGACCTTGTAGTGAGTGACCATCGGTGGGTCTCCTTTGTACGGCCGGGCCGCATCCGATGACTCGGTCACGGTTGGCACGAGAATGGGGACTACCTGGTTTTCGACTGCGGACGAGGGCTTCCGGTTCGGTTTATCGAAGCGGCAGTCCGGGGCCACCCTGAGCGACCCATCTTGCAGTGGTGAAGGCCGCAGAAGAAGGCTAGATTTCCCGCTCCCACAACCGAGCACATGGCATGGACAACCCGTTTCAACCTCCGATGAGCGATTCGCTGACGGAGAAAACCAGCACCAGACCGAGCATCACCCCCACCGCGCTGCGCCTGGCGATCCTGGCGTTCTGCTCGGCCCAGTTCCTGGCGCTGCTGTGGAACCGCGGGGCAATCTGGGAGGCCATGAGGGCCGGGGAAATCTCCACACTCGCCGGCGCTGCGGGTGTCCTTTTCGCGCTGTTGCTGATGCTTGCCGGGGGGTTGCTGTTCTTCTCCCGCAAATCGGCGTTGTGGCTGCTGCTGGCCTACCTGCCGTACCAGCTGTACTGGCTGGTGAACGCACAGGAGCGCGGCACGCTGTTGCTTTGTCTCCTTTCGCTGGGCTGCCTCACCGGCTGCCTGGTCTACTGCTGGCGGCTCAGGCGGCGGGTGTGACTCATTCGGTCTTGAACCTGATCCGGTTCACCCGGTACTCGATCATGCTGCTGTGGGCCAGCATGGACTTCAGCCATTCATCCGCCACCTCCCTGCGGGTGAATGCGCCCATCGAGGCGACACGTTTCCAGTGTTTCTCCTCGCGCAGGCGCGACTCCAGCACGTAGACGGCTTCTATCCCCGGGTCCTGGTACCAGGCGAGCGGGGCGTCCTTGCGTTGTTCCAGCTCGAGTATCTGCTTGAGCAATGAGGTGGCCTTGGCCTCCCATTCCCGCGCCTTGTGCTCGGCCTGCTCCTGCGCTCGGAGGGCCTGGTCGCGTTGCGATCGCAGTTTTGCGGTGCTCTCGAGGGCCTGCTGCGCGCGCTTGTTCATCGTCACGGATTCGGCGTCACGCTTTTGCGCCTGGCGCTCGCGGTAGGCACGCTGGCGCTCGGCGTTGCTCATGGCGTTGCCGCTGGAGGGGCGACCGCGCTTGCGGACGCCGGGGGATTCGGGGGTATTCATGGGGCCGTTCCTGAAGGGACGGCACAATTCTAGTTACGTAACGGTAAAAAGAAAATGTTACGTAACGGAAAATTCCCGTGACAGCCTGCCGCCACGGGAATGCCTGTTCCTAGAGATACCCTCGCAACGACACCCGCCGTATCCGCCCATCCAGCGGCACCGTCCCGCCGCCAGGGAGGGGCAGGGGGCGGCCGTGGAGGCCCATGCCTTCGCTGACCAGCACGGCGTCGTCGAGCAGGCAGAGGTTGGATGGGGTGTCGAGACCGGTGGCGAGGACACGGGCCGTGCCGCTGGCCAGGTCGCAGTGCAGAAGGCGGCCGCTGAAGCGTTCGAAGCCGCCATGCCGCGCCTCGCCTTGCCACTGTGGATCGAGCGGTTGCAGCAGGGAGCGGCACAGTTCAAGGACCAGCAGGCCACCGCCCGGCGTGAAGGCCAGGCCGGTGGGCAGTTGCAGGCCGTCGACCAGTGGCTGGATGGAGCCGTCTTCCGGCCAGACGCGGATCACCCGGCCGGCCCGCTCGACGAAGTCGATGCCTTGCCGCGTTGGGTCCAGCCGGCGTTCTCCGGAGAACAGGCTGACCAGGACGGCCCCGGTGGTGGGCTCGTGTACCAGGGTGACCGGCACGGCGTCCTGGCCCTGGTCCATGTCGGGTATCTGGGCGACGACCCGTTCGCCCCGGTCGTCGAATTCCACCACCTGGTTGGTATCGGGCTTGACCGACAGCCAGGTCCGTCGCCCGGGGTGGAAGCACAGGGCGTTGAGGTTGCCGCGGCTGTGGAACACCGGCACCGGTGGGTCCTGCCCCAGGTCGAGCACCCGCGAGCCTTCGACGTAGTCGGTGAGGCTGGCCAGGCAACGGCCATCGGCGCAGGCCACGTCGGAGAGCCCCATGATTTCGTCACGCAGCATGCGCACCTGCATGTTCATGGAGCGGTAGCCCTGGGCGACCGCCTCGGGCGCCAGGTAGGCACCCGGGCTACCGGGGGCGGGTCGCAGCCGGCTGATGCGCCCGCTGAAGAGCGCATCGGGGTGGCCGGAGCCGGCTTCCACCAGCAGCAGGCTGCCGTCGGGCTGCCGGCACAGGCCCCGGGGGTTGAGCAGGCCCTCGGCGACGACGACGGTGGGGCGCAGGTCTTCATCGGGGCTGTGGGGGATGTGGATGCTCATGTGCGCCTCCTCAGGGCTGCCAGGGCGTGCTGGTGAGGTAGGCCTTGAGCAGGGCCCGCTGGCTCGGCGACATGGAGCGCACCACCGGCATGTAGAGGGTGGTGCCGCGATAGGCATCGGCGGTGCGCGCGACGATGGCCGCGCGGGCGTTCCAGATGGCGTCCTGCTGGTTCAGCGGGATGAAGCGCGACATGGCCGGGAAGGCCAGGTAGTGGAAGCGCAGCACGGCCGGGTAGACCTGGTCCCAGGTGGGGATGCTGCCGGCGGGGATGCCGAAGTCGGTGATGGAGTAGATGCGGAAGTTGCTGAAGCTGCTGCCGTCGCCCAGGGAGTATTCCAGGTTGGTGTAGCCCGCCTCGGCGGAGGTGCCGGCCTTGCAGGTGATAGGGATCTGCACGCTGGTCTGGCCCTTGGCGATGGGGAAGGTGGCGGGGTAGTCGAGCAGGTCCCAGTACTGCGAGTCCTCGTAGCTGCCGGGGGAGGAGGCGGACAGGGTAATGGTGCCCGCTGCGGGCACCGGTCCGCCCAGGTAGCGCACCTGCAGGTCGAGGGTGACCCCTTCCGGGTACTCGTCCATGTACAGGTTGCGCTGGTCGCAGTAGAGCCGGTAGGTCACTTCGCTCACCGCCAGGGTGGTGCCGGCGACGGTGTTCGGCGCCGAGAGGGCGAGCGCGGAGCTTTGCACCTGGCTGAGCTGCGTGGCGGAGAGCGCCTGGTCGACGATGCCGCCGTAGACGTAGTAGTCCAGCAGGCAGGGACTGTTCGGGTCCAGGCCGAACAGATTGTTGCCGCCGGCGCTGACGCTCACCTCGCCGTAGTTGATGTTGGGCCCGATGGGGCTGGTGATGTCGGTGCGCACGGCGCGGAAGGTGGCCTTGGGGATCAGGTTGAGCATGTCCAGGCTGAGCAGGTTCTGGCCGTTGAAGGCGAAGGTCTGCGCGTAGCCGGTGCCCCCGGTCTTGCCGTTCACCAGCTGGCGGCCGGCCGGGCAGATCAGCGGCTCGCCGGCGAAGGCCGGGGCGAGGGTGCCGACCACACGGCCGATGCTGGGGTTGGGGGTGTACTGGCCGGCGGCGTAGTCGGCGTCCAGCTGCGGCGTGGTCATGCCCGGGCACATCTCGTACATGACGAAGCGCACCACGATGCCGGTGGCGCCCGGCGCCTGGATGATGGATTTGAGCATCGCGCTGGATTGGTTCCAGCTGACGATGGCGCTGAGCGGGAAGGTGACCTGGAAGGTGCCGGACAGCGGCGAGGAGCCTGGCGCATCGGTCTCGCCGACCAGCAGGCGCTTGGCGACGTCGAAGCTGCTGGCCACCACGTCGGCCTGGATCACCAGCTGCGGGCTGCTGGTGCCGCCGATCTGCAGCCCGCCGATGTAGATCTGCGTGGTGATGCCGCTGGTGGGGTCGAGGTCCACCATCATCGGGCCGGAGACCGGGGCCTGCCCGGTGACCGGGTCCTTGGAGCCGAGCAGGTAGACCGGTTGCCCCACCAGGTCGCCGGTGGTGCTGATGGCGCCCGGCGTGCCCTGGGAGCTGATCAGCACGTTCTGCATGTCCACCACGTGCTGGCCGTAATGGTTCCAGCCGCCAGCGGTGTAGTAGTCGCCCGAGGGCGCGTTGATCAGCTCGTTGAGCTGGTCGTCGCTGTAGCCCTGGGCCTCGGTCGCCACCTGGGAGTTGGGCAGGTCGAAGAGGTTCAGCGTCTGCGAGCCGTCGGTGCCCATGGGAATGGTCGGCGAGTTGTTGGGCAGGCTCACGTCGGTGCGGATGCCGCCCCAGAAGTTCAGTCGGGGTCCGTTCAGGATGCTCATGGGGTCATTCCTCGTCCTTGTGGGGTGCCGTTGCCGGCGCCTTGGCGAATTTGAACAGGTAGGAGAAATCGGATCTGACGGCGCTGTTCACCGGCGTGGCCATGGAGTGGCAGCTCATGCAACTGCTGTTGGGCTGGATGTAGCTCTC
Source organism: Pseudomonas sp. USHLN015 (assembly GCF_037153275.1). NCBI lineage: Bacteria > Pseudomonadati > Pseudomonadota > Gammaproteobacteria > Pseudomonadales > Pseudomonadaceae > Pseudomonas > Pseudomonas sp. USHLN015. The sequence goes on along the minus strand of NZ_JBBCKP010000008.1, from coordinate 330,583 downwards.
CATGGTGACGTTGGCCGCCAGGGCGGGCGTCGGCTGGCCCAGGGGGTTGCCGGGGTTGTCGGGCATCAGCGGCCGCTGGGTGGTGACCAGTTGGTAATAGCGCAGCACGCTGCTGGAGAGGCTCTGCTGGTACTGGCTGTTGACCGCTGCGGTGGAGCTGGCGATGGGCGTGACGCGGCTGAGCGGGTCGGGGGTCTGGAAGGTGGCGCCGGGCTTCGGCGTACACACCAGTTGGCTGCCCTGGTGCTGCCAGTTGCACGGCGACTGGTTGACGCTCGCCGCCGGTGCGCTGGCGTTGTAGTAGCTGTAGGGGCTGCTGCCGGCCGAGGCGCCCGGGACGTTGTCCACCTGCTCGAAGGTGGCCCATACCCACTGCGGGTAGCCCGGTGCCTTGACGATGATGTGCAGGCCGACCAGCCCCAGTGTGGCCGGGGCGGTGCTACCGGTGGGCCGGCCCTGGGCATCGAACTGCGCCACCTCGGCCTGGGTTGTCAGGTAGCGGCTGGCGTCGTCCTGGCGGGTGAGTACGCGCCAGGCGGCCTTGACCTCGGTGGCCTGGGCCGGGAAGGCGATGCTCTGCGCCTTGGCAACGGTATTGGCGTTGTAGAAACCGTTCTGCACGATGTAGTCGTAGGAGGCCTGGTTGGCGGAGATGTCGTAGTAGGTGGGGTTGCCTCGCTGATCGATCAGCCAGCCACCGACGGCTTGGTCGACAGCCTGCACCACCGAGGTGTTCTTCAGGGCCGCGATGTTGATGATGCCGAGGCTGCGCTTGCCCAGCGGGGCGTTCCAGGGCCCGGGATTGGCGCCGTTGGGCAGGAAGATCTCGCTCACCGTCTTGTAGCTCTGCCACACCGTGGGGCCTGCGCTGCCCAGGGGCTGGTTGCAGTCCGGCTGCCCTCGCTGACCGGTCTGGGCGGGCCAGTTGAGGGCGACGAACAACTGCCAGCTGTAGTCATCGAAGGCCTGCTGGCTGGCGTTGGCGGCGGGGGCGCTGGTGGGCGGCTGACACTGCGTGTTGGTCGGTGCAGTGCCCAGGGTGGGTTTGGACGGCTGTTCGTGCAGGCTGCAACTCGTGCAGGCGATGGCCAGCAGCGCAAGCCCGGAAAGGCGGAAACTGGGATTCATGGTGGCTCTCCTTGCCGGTCAGGGCTTGCGGGACTGGAGCTTGTTCCATTGCGCCTCGGCGCCGTTGTCCTGGGACGTCGGCGGGTTGAACAACTGGCAGGGCTCGGGGTTCACCGGGCACTTCTTGGCCACCTGGTCCCAGGTCTGCGCCGGGTCCGGCTTGTCGGTGCGGAAGTTGACGTAGTTCTGGCTGACGATGGGCGCGTTGGCGACGCTGGCGTCCCCGGAGAAGTAGAACGACTGCGGGTGGCGGAATAGCGGCTGGCCGGGGGCGGCGCGGGTGGCGTCCTTGTAGAAGGCGTAGCCGAACAGGATCGGCCCCTGGGGCGACTGCACGTCCAGCGCATAGGCCTGCACGCTGCCGCCCAGGTTCTGGCTGCGGGCCGGGCTGTAGGGCAGGTGCTGGACGAAGTCCTGGCGTGCCGGGTGGTTCATGGGCGAGAAGGAGCAGCACTCGGGCATGTCCTTGGGCCGGTCCTCGTAGGTGAGGAAGAAGGCCTTGTTGCCCAGGGAGACGAAGGAGCAGGTGTAGTTGTTGTCCTTGATCGGGAAGATCGGCAGGCAGTACTTCTCGTAGTGCTCCATCATCGCGCCGTAGCCGTCGCCATCGGCGGGGATGTAGGTGGTGTCGTAGTAGCTGGTGCCCTTGGACACGGTGTAGTCGGCCGGCTTGAGGGTGCTGGGCGGGTTGCTGTAGGGCGGCGGGTTCTTCTCGTAGTTCTGGGTGACGCGGAACATGGTCCAGTCGCTGATCCAGGTGGCGGGGAAGAACGGATCGCTGGGCTCGCCGGGCTTGCGCTCGGCGATGCAGTTGCCGTTGCTGGCGTCGCACCCGAGGGTGTTGTGCACGCCGTTGGTGAAGAACACGTCGCCCTCGTCATCGGCGGCGAGGGCGGGTTGGCCGAGCAGTGCGAGGGGCAGCAGCCAGGCGAGCAGTCGGGCTTTCTTCATGGGGACACTCCTTCGTAACGGGCAGGGCGGGCGAGCGGTGCCTGCCCGCCTGCGGGTTCCAGGTCAAGACGGTTCAGGTCAGGGGCCGGGGCGGGTAGTTGAGCTTCACCAGCTCGTTGGCCCAGCGTTCCAGCACCGCGCGCCGGCTCTGCGGCAGGTCGCGGGTGATGGGCATGGCGAGGGTGCTTTCCTCCTGGTAGGGCTTGCTGACCAGCCGGATCAACTGGTCGATCGCGCCCTCGATGCGTTGCAGGGAGTTCAGCGGCATGTACTTGTCCATGATCGGGTAGAGGTAATAGAACGGCTCGAAGATGCGCGGGTAGATGAAGCCCTCCCAGATCTGCACCCGCGCGTCCTGTTGGGTGCACACCTTGTTCCAGGCCGCGACGAACTCGCCCATGAGCCCAGGCTCGTCCGGCAGCACCCGCAAGGGCGCGAGGAAGTCGGTGTAGGCGGTCGGATAGTCGAAGCTGAAGGGCACCGCCGGCGCCGCGCCGGGGCCGTCCTGGACGAAGAAGCGCAGGGTCGGGAAGCCGGCGGCGATGGCCTTGACCGTCACCTGGGCGATGCCGTTGGCGTCGGTGGTGATCTGCGTGAGGCTGTAGTCCACCGTGGCGCCGTTGCCCAGCACGCCCGTGCGCGGGATGGATGGGATGAACTGCAGGCAGGGCGCCAGGCTGACGCCGGCGGGCGTGGCCTTGACGTGCTGGTAGTTGATCGTGCCCGTGGGGGCGTCGCTCGCCGGTAGCACTCTCTGCAGGCTGCGACCTGCACCCTCGCTGACCAGGCTTGCCGGCGCCTGGGTGCCGACGAACTGTGGCAGCAGCGTGGCGTTGTTGTTGCGGTTGGCGGGGTCGTCTGCGATCAGCCCGAAATCCACGTCATTGCTGAAGGCCAGGAAGTAACTGCTGGTGGTCAGCATGTAGGGGTTGTTGTATTCCGCCACCCACAGGGTGGTGCCGGCCGGTGCGGGAAGGCCGTCGTACTGCACCATGATCTGCAGGGTGCGGGTGTCCCCGACATCGATGAAGGTGCCGCTCTCGATCACTTCGGCGGTCCACATCCGCTGCTGGGCGGCGAGCACCGGGCTGGCGCCCTGGGTCTGCAGGGCCAGGGTGCCGGCCTGGGTCCTGGCCACGGCATCCTTCACCGGCAGGTCCACCAGGCCTGCGCGCTTGTCGAAGGCGGCCTGGGCGTACTGGGCGTAGACGAGGTCGGCCAGGGGCTGGAACTGGCCGCTTTGCTGGATGCCGACCTGGAAATCGCCCAGCTGGAGCTTCTCGCACTCCGGCACGGTCGCCTCGGTCGCTTCCAACGGCTGGAAGGGGAAGCCGGTACCGAGGTCCAGGGACAGCAGGTCGCCCTGGGCCTGGGCGGAGATCACCCCCAACTGGATAGTCGCTCCCGGCCTGCCGCCCGGGATCGGGAAGTCGCCGACCGGCTCCAGCCGGCGACCGGCAGGGGCCGTGGGGTACTCATCGGCGAACCACAGGCCCAGCACACCGGCGGTGCGGCTGTAGGCCGGGTTGAAGAAGATGTCGGCGACGTTGTCCAGCCCCTTCTGGTACATGTCCTGCAGCGCCTGTTGCTGCACGGCCAGGGTCTTCAGGCACTGCTGGCAGTCAGCGCACTGGGGATCGGTCGCGCAGGTGTTGCAGCCGGGCCCGCCGGTGCGGGTCACCACCGGTGGGTAGTCGTTGAAGATGCCGTTGCGGTCGTAATAGGTCAGGTAGGTGGTGAAGCGGAACATCAGGCCCTTGGCATTCTGCGCCTCCATCTGTTGCTGCAGGGCCTTGAGCAGGGCCGAGTCGCCCAGCTGCCACTGCAGGTTCTCGCGGGGGAAGCAGGTCTGCCAGGTGGTGGTGACCGTGTTCAGGCCCTGCACGGCCCCCCAGTTGAAGTTGAGGAAGCGGTCGAGCATGCGGTAGGCGCGCTTGGCCGTGAGGCCGCAGGTGGCGTCGCCCAGCACCAGGCGGTCGAAGTACAGCGCGGTGAAGGTGTTCTGCCAGGGGCTGATATCGACGAAGCGCGCCGGGGTGGGCTTGTCGCTGCCGAAGGGGTTGCCCAGCAACTGGAAGCCCTTGCCCACGATGCTGTCCTGCTCGATGTAGCTGTTGGCCTGCAGCTCGCCGCCGATGATGAGCGAGCGGATGTCGTTGTAGTCCACCGTGCCGCAGGCGTTGTCGCCGAACAGGTCCCATTCCGCGGGGATCTGCGGCAGGCCGCTGTTGGCGCTGTTGTTGGGCACCTGCAGCACGTAGTCCGGCACCTGGGCCTCGGGCAGCGGGGTGATCATCCAGGGCAGCACCTTGTCACGCGCGTTGGCGGGGTTGATGCCGAAGCTCTCCAGGAAGGGCCAGTTCAGGTCCATCTTCGCGGCGTCGTAGAGCGGGTAGATGTCGTTGTTGTTGGCCGTGGGCGGGTTCCAGAACATATGGCCGTTGAGGTAGAGGCGGGGGAAGTTCAAGACGCTCATTGCTGTCCTCCTTGACGCTTCCACTGGGCGCGTTTCAGCGACCAGACGAAGTCCAGTTTGTTGTAGCCGGCGAAGGCCGAATCCGGCAGCGGCTCGGTGGGGTAGACGATCCCGTCCTGCTGCGGCAGTGCGAAGTTGAAGTAGCCCTTCTTCGCCGAATAGGCCGCGGTGTCGTGGCAGGCGAGGCACGAGGACTGGCTCTGGAAGGCCGATTCCAGCTGGGAGTTGGCCAGCAGCTTGGGTGCACCGCCCGCCGTGTGCTGCACGCCGATCAGCTCGTACTGGGCGAGGGCGGGGTACTGCGACTGGAAGCTGGCGTTGACCGGTTGCGCGGCGCTGGTGGGGCCGGTGCTGTTGGTCATGGGCTTGGGCGGAATGTCGTTGGTGACGGTGTACTTGCTGTTGTTGCGGTTCTCGAAGGTGGTCCAGGCCCAGTCTTCGGTGAGCTTGTTGATGACGTGCATGCCGCTCAGGGCCGCGTAGCCCACCTGGTACTGGCTGCCGTTCTGCAGGTAGTAGGCCTGGGCGATGTAGTAGCCGTCATTGGCCAGGGTCTTCATGAACGCCTGGTCGTTGCCGATCCAGATCCATGATGTCTTCAGCTCCCAGGCGGCGGCGGGGAAGGCCAGGTTGGCGGTGAGCGCGGCCTGGCCGTCGACGTTGTAGACGCCCTTGTCGACGATGTAGCCGAAGGTGTCCCTGCCCATCAGCAGCTGGAAGCGCACCGGCTGGCCCTTCTGCGCCGCCGGCACATTGCCGCCCATCTCCAGGATCAGGCCGTCGACCTGCTGGATGCTGTCGAGGTTGTGGAAGGTGCGTTTGGTGTCCATGCCCATGGCCTGCGCGGCCTTGATCACCGCGATGGGCGTGGGTTCGCGCTGCTCATAGGGCAATGGCTGGCCGCCGTCAGGCAGGAACACCTGGTCGGTGGGCTTGAGGCCCTCCCAGACTCGGTCCGCGCTGCCCTTGATCTCCGGCTGGTTGAGGCAGACGAACCAGTTCCAGGCCAGGGTCTCGGGGGATTGTTCGAACGCCTTGCGCACCTCTTCGGGCTTGCCTCCGTACTCGAAGAAGGCGGTGCAGTCGAAGGCGGGTTGGCTCTGGGCCTGGGCCAATCCGGCCAGGGCGCTCAGTACTGCAAGGGGGAGGGCTCGTTGCATGGGGTCTCCTTGGCTATGGCCTTGTCGAGAGTTCGGTGCCCCAGGAAGTACTGCAGGAGCAACTGTTTTACCGCGGTGACCGGCAGCCGGTCCGGTAAAGGCAAGTCGCAATCGGTGATGAGCAGCGGGCCATCCTGGTCGCTGCGGGGAAGTCGGCCGTGGCTCCCGCGTACCAGGCGGGTGTCCAGCGGAATCAGGTCCATGTAGTAGCGGAACCCCAGTTTCTTGCGCAGCAGGCGCCGCGCCACCCTGAGCTTGGGCAGGGTGATGGCGGGGTCGATGAACAGCTCCAGCGGGTCGTAGCCGGGCTTGCGGTGGATGTCGACGGTGCGGGCGAAGTCGGGCGCCTTGTGGTCATCGAACCAATACTGGTAGTCGAACCAGTGCCCGGGGGCAGCGATCGCCACCAGGTCGCCGCTGCGCGGGTGCTCCAGCTGCCAGGCGCGCTGCTCGACGCGGTCCAGCACCCGCTCGATGCCGGGTTCGCACTCCAGCAGCGTGCGCACCCTGGGCAGGTCCTGTCCGTGACGCAGGTAGATGTGCGCGACCTGGTGGTCGGCCACCGCGAAGGCCGCGCTGGCGCCCGGGTCCAGCAGCTCCCAGCCGAGGGACTGGCGCACCTGCAGCCAGCCATCGGCACGCAGCAGGCGGTTGATGGAAACGGAACGCTCGACCGCCTCGATGCCGTACTCGGACACCAGCATCACGGCGGCGCCCCGTTCCTGGGCGAAGGCCAGCAGGCGGCCGACCTCGGCGTCGATGGCGCGCACCTCGGCGGCGATGCCGGGGTGCGTGGGGCCCAGGCGCTGCAGGTCGTAATCCAGGTGCGGCAGGTAGACGAGCTGCAGGTGCGGGCGGTTGATCTCGAACTCGGCCATGGCGCAGTCGACTATCCAGCGGCTGGAGCCGATGCCGGCGGCCGGCCCCCAGAAGTGCTGGAAGGGGAAGGTGCCGATGCGCTGCTCGATCTCCTGGTGCAGGCCGTCGGGGGAGGAGTAGAGGCCGAATTCCTTGCGCCCGTCGGCGGGGTAGTGCGGGCGCGGGGTGATGGAGGCGCCGACGTCGGCGTACATGTTGTACCACCAGAACAGCTGGCTGCAGCGAAAACCCGGCAGCTCGCGGGCCAGCACGTCCCAGACCTTCTCGCCCTGGACCAGGGCGTTGGGCTGCAGCCAGAAACGCACCTCGGCCTGGTCGCGGAAGTACCAGCCGTTGCCGACGATGCCGTGCCCGGAGGGCGGCAGCCCGGTGAGCATGGACGACTGCACGGTGGTGGTGACCGCCGGGAACACTGGCTGCATGCAGGCCATGCGCCCACGGCCGAGCAGGGCGTTGATGTGCGGCGTGTTCTCGCCCAGCAGGGCGGGCGTGAGGCCGACCACATCGACCAGCAGAAGGGGCCTGGGCTCAGGCATGTCGCACCTCCCGCAGCGGCTCGCCGGCGAGGACGCCATGCCGTTGCAACTGCGCCTGCACCCAGTCCAGCTCGGCGGCGATGCCGCTCGCCAGGGCGGCTTCGGAGCCGGGCCGCAGGGCTTCGGGAAGCACCATCCAGCTGTAGGTCTCCACCTCCAGCGCCGGGCGGAAGTCCGGGTGCTGGGCCAGGTACTCGAACACCCGCCCCAGGGCCTGCTGGCTGCCGCCGAGTTCCGGCAGCTGGAAGCGCTCGCTGAACAGTGGCACGTGGAAGTGCACGCGCAGTTCGCTGCAACCGGCCAGGGCGGGGTCGAGGAGGGCGGCGGGCAGGTCCTCCCAGGCCAGCAACTGGCCGCTGCGGTGGCGCGCCTTGACCTGGTGCAGGTAGGTGCCCTCGGCGAAACCACCGAGCACGGCCAGCACCTCCTCGCGGCGTTGCCCATCCCCGGGCAGGCGGCACACCAGGGCGTTGGAGAGCTGGATCTTGCCGATGGCGATGCCGGCCTGGCGCAGGCACGAAAGGGACGCGTGGCAGTCCTCGAACAGCACCGCCTGGTGGCAGACGTCGAAGCACAACGCCAGGTGGTCATGGTTGGGGTCCCGGGCCTGCCAATGGGCGAAGAAGGCCAGGGCCTGGTCGGTGTGTTCCAGCACGCAGTCGGGCTCCATTTCCAGGCACAGGCGGATGTTCTTGCCGGTCCTGCGCTTCAGCTGCGCGAGGGCTTCGGTCAGTTGCAGCAGGTGCATCTCCGCGCGGGCCAGGTGTTCGATCGACCAATGGGCGGCATAGCCCAGCGGAACGCTGGAAATCACACCCTGGTCGCAGTCCTCGGGCAGCGCCTCGGCCAGCAGCGCGGCCAGTTGCAGGCTGTAATCCAGGCGTGGGGATTCGGACCAGTCCGGCCGGTAGACACCGCTCTTCACGTGGCCCCCATGGAAGCGCCCATGGGGGAAGCCGTTGAGGGAGGTCAGGCGCAGGCCGCAGTCTTTCAACTGTGCGAGGAAGGCCGCGCGCGGGCCGGGCTGCTGCAGCTCGGCGGCAGCCCGGGCGCTGATCCACAGGCCGCTGTCCTGGCAGGGCAGGCCGCGCTGCCGGCGCACGGCCTGGAAAGGCCCGGCGATGGAGGCGCGCAGGGCGGCCAGGTCATGGGCCGGGTGCACGTTGCCGCAGTAGCCGAGCCGGGGCGGGGTCCATCCCATTGCCGGGCTCATCGCACCACCGGTTCCTGGCCCCGCAGGGCGGAGTTGTCCTGCCATTTGCGGCGCTGGTCGATGGGCAGCAGGGTGGCGACGGCGGCCTTGTCCAGCTGGCCGCTCTGGGCGAAGAAGTCCACCGGGTTGTGGAACAGCACCTGTTCCACCTGGGCTTCGCTGAAGCCGGCCTGGCGCATGGCGTCGGCCGTCTTGGGCACCTTGAGCGGGTCGCTCACGCCCCAGTCGGCGGCGCTGTTGACCACCATTTTCTCGGTGCCGTACTGCTGCAGCAGGGCGACCATGCGCTGCTCGGACATCTTGGTGTTGGGATAGATGGAGTGCCCGCGCCAGCAGCCGCTGTCGAGCACCAGGGGCAGGGTCAGTTCGTTGAGGTGGTCGATCAGCACGCGGTCTTCGGCGATGCCGACTTCACGGATGACCGCCAGGGTGCGCTTGGTGCCGCCGATCTTGTCGCGGTGCGGGGTGTGCACCAGGACCGGCAGGTCGAACTGCCGGGCCAGCTCCAGCTGCAGGGCGAGGAAGCGGTCTTCCTCCGGGGTGATGTCGTCGTAGCCGATCTCGCCGACGCCGACCACGCCATCCTTCACCAGGTAGCGGGGCAGTATCTCCAGCACCTCGTTGGCCAGCCCGTAGTTGTTGGCCTCCTTGGGGTTGAGGCCGATGGTGCAGAAGTGGTGGATGCCGAACATGCTGGCGCGGAAGCGCTCCCAGCCCACCAGGGTGTCGAAGTAGTCGACGAAGCTGCCCAGGCTGGTCCGTGCCTGGCCTTGCCAGAAGGCCGGCTCGATGACGCCGGTGATGCCGGCGGCGGCCATGTTCTGGTAGTCGTCGGTGGTGCGGCTGACCATGTGGATGTGCGGGTCGAAATAGGTGGGCATGTCGGCGTCCCTTGCGTTGTCGTTATCGGTGTTGGAAAGGCAGCTCGCCGGGCAGCCAGCCGCTTGGCAGGCGCCCCTGGCGGTGATGGGCGTCGAGGCGCTGGAGCTGTTCGGGCGCCAGCAGTGGCCACGCCAGCAGGTGCGAGATGCCAGGTGGAGCGGGGCGGTCGGCGGCCAGGCGCTCTTCCAGCATGTCCAGCGCCAGTTGGTTGAGTTCGCGGCCGCGACGCGGCGCCAGGCCCTGGACGTGGCGCAGGTCCAAATCCATGCCGACGCCCTTGAGCATGAGGAGGTGGAAGGCCCGCTCGGGGTAGTGCCGGGCCGGGTAGGGGTTGTCCAGGGCGAGGGCGGCGAACACCTCGCAGCTGTTGGTGCGCCCGGCGAACAGCGCCAGTTCCAGGCTGGCGCCCTGGCCGTCGAGCCAGTCCAGGGCCCGCAGCGCGGCGGCTTTCTCCTGGTCGTCGCCCCACTCGAAATACCGCTGCAGCAGGGCGGCCCGCCCGGGGCCGGCGTCGGCTTCCAGGGCCTGGGCGAGGAGCAGGGCGCGTGCCAGAGCCGCGCGCGTCCACGGCAGGTCGGCCACCGGGGCATCGCCGATCTGACGTCGGCACGGGCCACTGAGCCGCATCAGCGCCTGTATGTCGGGCTGTGCGGCGAGCCGTTCGCGGGCCTGGTTCCACCAGGCCAGGGCGGCGCCGGTCAATTCGTCGCGCAGGGCCTGGTGCAGGTCGGCGATGCGATCGCGGCCGAGCTGGAGCGTGGTCGGGCTGTTCATGTCGGTTTCACCCATTGCTGCAAGCGCGGCAGCAGGAGGAAGACGCCCACGCAGGCCAGGCTGCCCAGCGGATAGCCGGCGAGGGCCAGGACCATGGCGTCGATCAGCGGCAGCGCGGTCAGCCCTGCGCCGATGAAGGCGCGCACGTTGCGCCGCTCGGGCGCCGCCAGGTGGCGCCGGTAGCTCAGGCCCAGCCAGCCGAGCCACAGGAGCAACATGAGCCAGAACCACAGGCCCTGGGCGTAGACCGCCAGGGCCAGCGGGCTGAGCATCAGCAGCAGCGGCGCCAGGCTCGCCAGCTGGTTGAGGTGCTCCTGCCGGGCCACGTAGGTCAGCCCGCTGATGTAGGTGCCCAGCAGCAGGGCGCACAGCCACAGCGGCGCCGGCGGAGCGGTGAGGCTGGCCGCGGCGGTGAGGTAGAGGGCCGCGCGGCAGCCGCCCATGAACCAGACGCTGTGGGCGTGGCGCTTGTGCAGCAGGTTGTAGGCGAGGATCAGCCCGAGCAGCAGGGCCGCGCTGGCCAGCAACCAGCCGGGCCGTGCGATCAGCTGGCTCAGGCCCAGCAGCGCGGCGGCGGCCAGCAGCAACAGCGCGGTGCTGGCCAGCGCCACCTGCTGCCGGGTGACCAGCCCGAGGGCGATGGGCCGTGGGTTGTGGTGGCGGCTGTCCCAGTCGGCGTCCATCAGGTCGTTGAGCAGCATGCCGGCCAGGTAGAGGGCGGATGCGGCCGCCAGCAGCAGGGCCCAGGCCAGCGGGGAGGGCGGGGCGAGGGCGCTCGCGCTGCTGGCCAGCAGGGTGGCGGCCAGGGCGTTGGTCCAGACGGTGGGAAGGTTGGAGATGCGCCCGAGGGTCATCCAGGTCCGCAGGCTGGGCGTCGGCTGGCTCATCGCGCGTAGCCCTCGGTCCAGACCGGTTCGCGTGGGCGCATCTCGACCAGTCGTTGCAGGGCCAGCTCCATGGTCGGCTGGTCGATCTGGTGGACATCCACAGCGCGGCCGATGCGTTCGAGCATGGGGATGGACAGCTCGCCACCCAGGTGCTGGCGGAAGTCTTCGAGCCCTTGCAGCACGCACAGGTTGCCCCGGTCATCGCGCAGGGTCAGTTCGGGCGGCGACAGGTTGAAGCCGAGCCGGGCCAGGAGGCCGAGCAGGCGCTGGGCCTCGTGCGCCGCGAGAAGCCCGAGGGCCTTGGCGTAGAGGGCATCCAGGGCCATGCCGACGGCCACCGCCTCGCCATGGCGCAGGCGGTGCTGGCTGAGTTTCTCCAGCTTGTGCGCCGCCCAGTGGCCGTAGTCCAGGGGACGGCCGTTGCCGCGCTCGAAGGGGTCGCCGCCCCGGGTGATCTGCTCCAGGTGCAGCTCGGCGCAACGGCGGATGGCATAGCGGCTGGGCTCATGGGCGAAGGCGGAGAGGGCGTCGGCGTGTTCTTCCAGCCAGGCGAAGAAGGTCGCGTCCTTGATCGCCGCCACCTTGACCGCTTCCGCCAACCCGGCCAACTGGTCGCGCCGGGGCAGCCCGAGCAGCAGCTGGAAGTCGTTGATCACCGCGTTGGCAGGCTGGAAGGCGCCCAGGAGATTCTTCTGCTCGAAGGCATTGATGCCGTTCTTCACGCCGACGCCGGCATCGTTCTGCGCCAGCACGGTGGTGGGGATGCGGATCAGCCGCACGCCACGGTGGAACGTCGCGCAGGCGTAGCCCACGGCGTCCAGCAACGCACCACCGCCCAGGGCGAGCACGTAGCAGTGCCGGTCCAGGCCGTGCTCGAGCATCTGCCCATAGAGGCGCTGCAGCACATCGGGCGTCTTGCAGGACTCGCCGGCGGGCACGGCGATGGGATCGGCCAGCAGCTTCAACTGGCTGGCGCGGGACTGGAAATAGCCCTTGATCTGCGCGGCCATGGCGGGGTTGCTGCGCAGCAGGTCCGCGTCGGCGAAGACCATGGCGCTTGCGATGCGGGTGCCGTTGTCCGTCAGTTGGCGATGCAGGCAGTCGTTGTTCGCAGCGAACAGGTGCTCGGTGAACAGCACCGGGTAGCGGTAGGTGACGGTGAAGGAACCCTCCAGCTGGTGGGCGTCGGAGGCGGCCGTGGTGAGGCCGCGACGGGCCAGCAGGCCACGGCCCGCCAGGAACAACGCCGGCAACAGCATGCTGGCCATCACCGCCAGGAGCAGGACCTGGTCCTCGGCGACGAAACTGCCGAGCGCGCTGTAGACCGCGGCCAGGCCCGCATTGGCCAGGGTGGTGATGACCAGGAAACGTCGCAGCGGATAGCGCTGCATGCCGGCGGCGAGCACCGAGGTTTCCGCCAGTACGGGCACGCCGCGCAGGCAGATCAGCGACCAGGTGTTGAGCCGGGTGGCCAGGCGCCCGGCCTTGCGCCAGTCCTCGATGTCCAGCAGCCCGGAGGCGATGCGGAAGTACCCGGCCCCCAGCCAGTAGCCCAGCAGGGACCCCAGGCACAGGCCGACGAAGATCACCAGGTACCCGCCCACGGCGCCCAGTACCGCAACCGCCAGGAGCGAAACCATGCTGGACGGCACCGGCAGCACCACGTCCAGGGCCAGCAACGCGATGACGAGAACGGCGAGGTTGAGCGCACGCACGGGGTCTGCAGGCTGCTGGCCAAGACTCGCCAGCAGGCGCTGCATGGGTTCTTCGAAAAGGAGGAAGCTGACGATCACCAGCACCGCGAACAGCGCGAGCGACAGGCACAAGTGTTCCCACGGACCTCTACGCGAGAGGACATGACTCATCAGGCGCTTCATCAAGTTCCCTTTGTGCTTCTGGTTGATTTCCCTATCCCCGACGAGGCTGTGCTTCGTCAGGTCCAGCGTTCACGTCCTGAGCGGCTGGGGCGCATGTCCACGGTGACTGCGTAATTGCAACGTAGACAGTGGGGTTATTTTTGCAAGCAAGCGGATGACCGCTGCGCGCAGCTCAAGGCGCAGATTGAAAAGCTGTCGGATAGCTCAGGAAACCGAGCCGGCAGACGCAGGCCGCGAAATCCGTGACCTTGCAGCAAGGCGCGATCCCGGTTGCGGCTCGGGGCGACGGTCAAGCGGTTATGGATATCGGGTGCCGTGATGAGGAATGGCTCTAGCGAAGCGGATGGGTTTCGACTCGCCAGCGTTACAGCGTTCGAAAGACGGATGGGTGTGTCGATGTCGGCTCAGGAGTTCGTCACGCAAATCGCGAGAAGAAACTCAGCAGGGAGAACACAGCAGATCGTCGTGAGCGTAACCGAGGCTCGCCACGAAGCAGAAAGGCCGTAGAACCTTGAAATGACGCTTTTTGGTTTTGAAATCTGCGCCCTGGGCGCCTGCTGGGAAAATACGAAATTACCTATAATGTAGATTATGTTAAATCGCATATTTCCAATTCCTTTTCCAATCCCTCTCCCTCCAGCATTTCTCCGAACGCAGGAACGTAGCCCTGGACTTTCCATCCATCCGCCATGCTGGCTGAACGTACTCAAGGTACGGCGATGACTTCTCGCAATAGCGCCAACAGGTGTTCAGTGACCGGTTCTGGTCGTTCAAGCATCAACTGGTGAGCTGCTCCCTCGATGATGGCGAAACCGGAACCTGGCAGCCTGTGGTGCAGTGCACGCCCGCCTTCGGGCGGAGTCAGCCTGTCGTGTTCGCCGGAAAGAATTCGGATCGGGACACTGAGCTGCGCCAGTTGCTCCTCGGGTATCCAGCGGGTCTGACTGAGCAGCGCCTTGAAAACGTGCAGGCGGTTGCGTTCGGTGAGTTTTTCCTCGTATGCGATCAACTCCGGGTCGGTGTCCGGGTGCCAGGCCGCATCGCGGAAGCCTTTGGATAACAAGGGGCGGATCAGCTCCAGCACCCACGCTGGCAGTTTCAGCAGCGGGCTGCTCCCGCGTGGCGATTGCAGCTGGGTGCCGAGTAGCAGCACGCCATGGACGCGATTGAGTTGCTGGCGCTCCTGCAGGCGCACCAGGGCGCTAAGGGTGAGCGCGGTGCCGAAGGAATGAGCGAGCACAACGTTCTGCTCGCTTGCGAAGCGTTCGAAGATCGCCAGCTGATCGGCCACCAGTTCTTCCCAGGCGTAGGCACTGGCTTGTCGGGGCGTTTCGCTGGCGCCATGGCCCAGCAGGTCCCAGGCCACCAGGTTGTAGCGGGCCAGGCGCGGGTCTTGCCAGATGAGTCGCCACTGGTCCTTGTTACCGCCGCCACCATGGGCGAAGAACAGGCTCGGTGCGCCCTTGTCGACGACGCGTCGGGCCAGGTTGAGAAAGCGCCCGGGGCGGACTTCCACGGGCTCGCCCTGGACCACCTTTGTTGTGAAATCAAGCATGAACAGGCTCCTGTTGCCGAGTGGTGCAGCCCTCCAAGCCAAGGTGCTCGCGCAGGGTCTTGCCGGTGTAGTGGCGACGGTACAAGCCGCGACGTTGCAGTTCGGGGATCACTGTATCGACGAAATCGTCCAGGCCACCGGGTAGCCAAGGCGGCATGACGTTGAAACCGTCGGCGGCGAACTGCTGGAACCAGTGTTCCAGGGTGTCGGCGATATCGATTGCAGTACCGACCACCGCCAGATGCCCACGGGACATGGCGATGCGTTGATACAGCTGGCGAATGCTGAGGTTTTCCGCACGTGCCACGGTCACGAGCAGCTGTTGGCGGCTGCGGCCGGACTCGGTCAGTGGAAGTACGGGCAGAGGGCCGTCCAATGGATAGGCCGACAGATCGGTGCCGCCGGCCACATCGGACAGCAGCGACAACCCCACTTGCGGCTGCACCAGGCTTTGCAACAGCCCGTGGTGATCTTCAGCCTCGGCGCGGCTGCGGCCAATGACAGGCAGAATGCCGGGCATGACCTTCAGGCTGTCCGCATGACGACCGTGCTGGGCCAGGCGGCCCTTCACGTCACGGTAGAAGGCACGAGCACCGTCCAGCATTGGCTGAGCGGTAAACAGGACCTCGGCGTGCCGCGCTGCAAAGACACGACCCGCCTCCGAATCCCCTGCCAGCACCTGCACCGGATAGATGCCCTGGGCTGGCAGGAACCCGGTCACCTGTGCGTGGAAATCCTCAGCCAGGCGATAGCGTTCGGCATGGGAATAGTGCTGCTCACGGCCGAAGTTGAAGGCTTCGCGAGCATTGCTGGATGTCACCAGATTCCAGCCGCAACGGCCGCCGCTTATGGCCTGCAATGAGGCGAAGCTGGCCGCTACATCGGCAGCACGGTTGTACGAGGTGGTCACGGTGGCGATCAGACCGATACGGCGGGTATTGGCCGCCAGAGCAGCGAGCAAGGTCAGGGGTTCGAAATGCTCGGTGCGCGCCATGCGGCTGAGCTCGTCGCTGCTGCCGGGCAGCATGGCCAGGGTGTCGGAGAGGAAGATCGCGTCGAAGCCGCCCTGCTCTGCTTTGCGCGCCAAGGCCAGATAGTGGTCGATACTGGAGCCGCCATCGGCCCTGGCCTGCGGATGACGCCAACCGGCGACATGGTGCCCGGTTGGCATCAGAAAGGCGTTGAGGGCCAGCTGTTGATTGGCCCGGCTCATGGCGCTTCCCCTACGGCGGCGCGTAGCGGCGGTCGCAGCTCGGCGGCACAGGCGCTCAGGAGCGTGCGGGTGTATGGGTGGTTCGGTTGGGTGAGTACCTGAGCGGAGGCGCCCTGCTCCACCACCTGGCCGTGCTGCATCACAAGCAGCCGATCGCTGATCCGCGCCGCCACGCCCAGATCATGGGTGATGAAGATCAGCGCCAGGCCCAGCTCCCGCTGCAAGCCTTCCAGCAGATCGAGCACTTGCGCCTGTACCAGGGCATCGAGTGCCGATACACACTCATCCGCCACCAGTACGCGCGGATGGAGCATCAGGGCCCGGGCGATGGCGATGCGTTGGCGTTGGCCGCCGGAAAAGCTATGTGGATATGCATCGAAAGCGCTGTCCTGCAGGCCGACACGCTCCAGTAATGAGCGGGCACGTTGCTCGGCTTCGGCGCGAGGAATGCCCAGCGCGACCGGCCCTGCGATCAGCGCTGCACCGATGCGACGGCGCGGGTTGAACGAGGCACCGGGGTCCTGGAACACCATCTGGATGTGCGAGCGAATGGCGCGCCAGCCGGCCCCGTCGAGCCCCACCAACTCCTGCCCGTCCAGACGGATGCTGCCGCTATCGGCACGACTCAAACCAAGCAGCGTACGCGCCAGCGTGGACTTGCCCGAGCCAGACTCGCCGACGATACCGAGCGTCTCCCCTCCCCTCAGCTCAAAACTCACCTGCTGCAATGCCGTGATGCCATGACGCCGAAACCCCTGGCGCCGCCAATGCTGTTTCTTCAGGTGACGTACCTGCAACAACGGTGCCTCGCTGCCGATGGGCCGGGGCGCACGGGGCCGCAACATGGCGGCGCCCAACAGGCGACGGGTGTAATCACTGCGCGGCGCGTGCAGTACCTGGGCAACGGCGCCCTGCTCCACCACCCTGCCCGCCTCCATCACCAGTACACGATCGGCCACGCGGCTGACCACGGCAAAGTCATGGGTGATCAGCAGCACGGCCATGCCGCGGTCACGCTGGATTCGTTGCAGCAGCGCCAGGATATGTTCTCGTGTGCCGGCATCCAGCGCCGAGGTGACTTCGTCGGCTACCAGCAGGCGCGGTTCGCTGGCCAGGGCGATGGCAATCGCAACGCGTTGACGCTGCCCACCGGAGAGCTGGAATGGATAGGCAGAGCGCAGGCGCTGCGGGTCGGGCAAGCCGACATAGGCCAGCAGGTCCGTCACCCGTGCTCGGCGCTCATGGCGCGTCAACGTTGTGTGCAGCAACAGGGATTCCTCGATCTGCACGCCAATCCGTTGTACCGGATTCAGGGCCAGCAGCGGTTCCTGAGAAACCAGGGAAATGGCCGAGCCTCGGATGGCCGTCATGGCTCGCTCATCCAGGTGCAACAGTTCCTGCCCGGCAAACGCCAGACTGCCGCTGGTGATCGTCAATTCCGGAGCCAGCAAACGCAGAATCGCCGCACCCAGGGTCGATTTGCCCGAGCCGGACTCACCAACCACGCACAGCAATTCGCCGGCATCGAGTCGCAGGTCCAGGTCGGTAAAGGCATGAGTGCGTGACGCGCCGGCCGGCAAGCGTACCGACAGGCCGCGAATATCCAACAGTGACCCACTCATGCAGACACCTGCTCACGCACATCGAACGCCAGCCGCAAGCCCTCGCCCACGCGATGCGCGGCCAGGACGGTGGCGAGAATCGCGAGGCCCGGCCACAGGCTGAGCCACCATGCCTGCCGTGCCAGGTTGCGCGCCGAGTCGATCATGGCCCCCCAACTCATGGCTTCCGGATCACCCAGCCCGAGGAAGGACAGAGCCGACTCACCAAGAATCGCCGCCGCCATCACCAGCCCTACCAGCGACAGCACCGGTGGCAACGCGTTGGGCAGGATTTCCACGAAAACGATCGCCAGCGGAGACACGCCTGACGTGCGTGCCGCTAGCACGAAATCCAGTTGGCGCAGCCGCAGAAACTCGCTGCGCACGATACGCGCCACCGGTGGCCAGGCCGTGAGGGTTATCGCCAGCACCAGGGAGAACGGCGAAGGCTCGAGAATTGCCACCAGGATCACTGCCAGAAACAGACCGGGGATCACCTGGAAGACATCGGTCAGGCGCATCAGCACCGCATCAACCCAGCGGCCGGAATAGCCCGCGATGGCGCCCACTGCAATGCCCAGCAACAGGGTTGCCACGGTGGTCGACAGGCCGATGCTCAACGAAATCCGAGCGCCGAACACCAGGCCCGCCAGCGGATCGCGCCCAAGCATGTCGGTGCCGAGCAGCCACTGCGCATGGGTAAACGGTGGCTGCAACGGTGGCGCCACCATGGCCCAGGGAGTGGCCGGGTACAGCCAGGGTGCGGCAAGCGCCAGGGCACCGAGCAGCAGTAGAAAGCCGGCGCTCGACACGGCGCCCGGCTGCCGGAGAAAACGTCGCAGAACGCTCATGACGTCCCTCCGCTCGCAGCAACGCGCGGATCGAACAGATAGCAGGCCAATTCGCTGACAAGATTGCCCAGCAGCACGAGGAGCGAAATCACCAGGAACACCCCCAGCAGCAATGGATAGTCACGGGCTTCGAGTGACTCATACAGAAGCCGGCCGATTCCTGGCCAGGCATACACCACCTCCACCAGCAGGCTGGCGCTGGCCAGTTGGCCCAGTTGCAGGCCTGCGTAGGTAGTGACGGGCAGCATGGCGTTGCGCAGCACATGGCGCAGCAATACCCGGCGCTCGGAGGCGCCCTTGGCGCGCGCGGTGCGTACATGGTCCTGGTTGAACACCTCCAGCATGGCGCCTCGGGTGAGCTGTACGTAGACGGCGAGAAAGATGCAGGTCAACGACGCCAGCGGCAGCAAGAGATGCTGTGCCACGTCCATGCCTCTTGCCCACCCGCGCAAGCCGGCGCCAACGCTTTCCATGCCAAAGGCCGGTAATACCCCGAGGGCCACCGAAAACACGATCACCAGCAGCAAGGCCAGCCAGAACGCCGGGGTTGCATACAGAAGCAGCACCACTGCGCCGATCACCCGGTCCAGCTTGCCGCCGCGCCGCTGGCTGCGCGCGGCTAGCACTCCCAGGCCGATGCCGAGGGTGGTGGATGCAATGAACGCAGAAAGCAGCAACAGCAACGTGGCTGGCAGACGTTCGGCAATCAGCGGCCAGACGGCCGCCTGGTTGCGATGGGAGAAGCCCAGATCACCCTGAAGAACCTTCCTCAGATAGGCGAGCAACTGTGCCAGTACCGGCTGGTCCAGACCCATTTCCTGACGCAGCCGTTGGACATAGGCCGGGTCGTCGAGGCCGGCCGCGCTGGCCATGGTCAATGCCGGGTCGCCGGGGGCCAGGCGCAGCAGCAGGAAGGTCCCGATCAGCACCACGGCGATCACCAGCACCACCCGGCCAAGGCGCAGCGCCAGGAAGCCCAGCCCTTGTGTAATGAATCCCCCTGCACTCATTGGCCGGCTTGCTCCAGGTACACCTCATCCAGGCTGTCGTTGAGGCTGGTGGCGGTGCGCAGCAGGTTTTTCACGCTGCCGTGATACAGGGTCGGGAAGCGCATTTCAAAGATCGGCAGGATCGGCAGGTCACGATTGAGCAGGGCTTCCAGCCGGTGGTAAGTGGCCTGGTGCGCGACGGCATCCGGCGCATCCGTGGCTTCGCGCCACAGTGCGTCGGCCTCTGGATTGGAATAGCCGACCACGTTGTTGAACGGCGACCCCTTGGCGATGTTGTCGGTGCGGTAGAAATACGAAGTGGACAGGTACGGGTCGCCAACCTGGAAACTGAAGTTGTAGGTGAGGTCGAAGTCCCAATCGCTCACACGCTGGTACCAGGTTGCCGAATCGGATGTCAGCACCTGCACCTTGATGCCCAGCGGCTGCAAAGCCTGGCGGGTGTACTCGGCCAGACGCTCCCAGGCGCCGCCCTTCTCGCCGTTGAGCAGACGCAGGCGCACCTTGCTCACGTCCACGCCTGATTCCTTGATCAACTGCAGCGCCCTGGCCGGGTTATAGCTGTGCTGCTCCAGTTGCGGGTCGTGCTCGGGGCTGCCGATCGGAAAGATGCCTTCGGCCGGTTTGCCGGTGCCGAAGAAGATGTTGTCGACGATAAAGCGGCGGTCGAGGCTGAGCAGGATCGCTTCACGTACCCGGGCATCGTCCAGCGGCGCCTTGCGGGTGTTGATCTGCAGGAACGCCTGGCCCCGGAACAGCTCCCACCCCGCTTCGCTGCGGGTGACGCCGGGCAATGCGGCCAGGCGCGCCAGGTCGGCGTAGTCGGCATCGCCACTGCGCAGCGAATGGATGTCGCCACGCTCGAAGGCGGCCGCGCGGGAAGCGGCGTCGGGAATGACATGGAAAACGACCGCGTCGAGGTATGGCAGGTCTTTTTTCCAGTAGTTCGGGTTGCGCTCCAACCGGATGTAGGCGCCGCGCTTCCACTCCTTGAACACGAACGGCCCGGTGCCGACGGGTTGCAGGTTGGCCGGGTTGGCACGGTAGTCCCCCTTGCCCTCATACACGTGCCGGGCCACCACCGGCCGCAGACCGCTGCCCAACAGGTCGAGCAACGGCGCGAAGGGCTTCTTCAGCTGGATCCGCACGTGGCGGGCATCGAGCGCTTCGATGGACTGGAAATACTCCGCGTACAGGCTCTTTTGCCGCGGGTCCACGGCCGGGTAGAAGGTCGTGAAACTGAATACGACGTCATCGGCGGTAAAGGGCTCGCCATCGTGCCAGGTGACACCATCCTGCAAGGTGAAGGTCCATGTCAGGCGGTCAGCGGAACTGCTCCACTCGCGTGCCAATACCGGGATCGGCTTGAGCTCGTGATCAAAGCTCAACAGGCTCTGCAGCACCTTGCCGCTGACGTACTGGGTGGACACGTGCGACACCAGCGCATGCACCAGGCTCGGCGGCTCCGGCTGCGCCACCAGGCCCAGCGTGCCGCCGTGTACCGGGGCGGCATGAACCGTAGGCAGCCAGGCCACCAGCAAGGCCGCGGCTACCAGAGCGCTGAAGGTGCTGCGAAGGAAGGCAGAAGTGCGGTACTGCATGGCGCGTCTCATCATCGGCCGTAGGGATAGCAGCCAGGGAGCAAGGCCCATGCCAGCGCTCCAAGCCCCGCGATACCAGGCCTTGCGGGCCTTCTCCGGCATGCCGCTGTTGCTTATCCAACAGCCCGTTGCGCAGAGTGCGTGGAAAGCAGCAGGCCTTCGCCGGCGGCATCAGCAATCACGGGCAGCAGGCGCTGGCACGCGCGTTGCGATGACGGCAGTGAACGTTCTTTTGGAGTGCCACCATGCCCCAGGATTACCTAGGCAACCCGCTGTCCACCACAGAAGCCGCTACCCGTGCCGCCATCGACGACTTCATCGGCGGCCTGCTTACCTACGAGCCCCGCGCAGAAGGCATCCTGGCTGCCGCCGATGCCGCGCCCAACGACCTGCCGGCCAACGTGTACGCCGGCTTTCTGGCGATGTTCATCGAGTC
This sequence comes from Pseudomonas sp. USHLN015, assembly GCF_037153275.1. NCBI lineage: Bacteria > Pseudomonadati > Pseudomonadota > Gammaproteobacteria > Pseudomonadales > Pseudomonadaceae > Pseudomonas > Pseudomonas sp. USHLN015. The sequence continues at coordinate 309,556 of NZ_JBBCKP010000008.1, read as the reverse complement.
ATCCGAGGCTGCTCCGCTGGCCCGGCACTACTGGCAGCATGCCTACGACCTGCTGAACTCCGGCACCCCATGGCGCGAACGCACCCTCCTCGACCTGCTGCGCGCCTGGGTCGATGACGCCATCCCGGAGGCCCTCGCCCTGGCGGACCAGTTGCTGGATGCCCACCCCCGCGACCTGTTCGCCCTCAAGCTCAGCCAGTACCTGCGCTTCAACCAGGGCGACTCCCCCGGCATGCTGCGCGTGGCCCTCAAGGTGCTGCCGTACGCCAGTGAAGTCCCGCAAGTCCACGGCATGCTCGCCTTCGCCTACGAGCAATGCCACCTGCTGGCAGAGGCCGAGGCCGCAGCCCGCCAGGCACTCGCCCTGCAACCCGACGAGCCCTGGGCGCAGCACGCCCTCGCCCACGTATTGCTGACCGAGGGTCGCATCTCCGAAGGCACCGCCTTCCTGGAGGCAGTGAAAGACGGCTGGACCGGCCTCAATTCCTTCATGTACACCCACAACTGGTGGCACCTGGCACTGTTCCACCTGGCCCAGGGGCGGGAACAAAAGGTGTTGGGCATCTATGACGAGCACGTCTGGGGCGTGCTCCCCGAATACTCCCAGGACCAGATCGGCGCTGTGTCACTGCTCGCCCGGCTGGAGCTTGCCGGCGTCGACGTTGGCGATCGCTGGCAGGCCCTCGCCGAGTACCTCGGGGCACGTAGCGATGACACCGTGCAACCGTTTCTCTCCCTGCAGTACCTCTATGGCCTGGGGCGCGCCGGTCGCCCGGAAGCCAGACAACTGCTCAACGCCTTGCAACTGCGCAGCGAACAGGCCCCAGAGCACAGCCGAGCCGTCTGGCGCGAAGTCACCTGGCCTGCCGCCGAAGGCCTCTACGCCCATGCCACGGGCGACCACGACAAAGCCACGAAACGCCTTGATCAGGTCCTACCACGCCTCGTCGAAGCCGGTGGCAGCCACGCCCAACGCGACCTGTTCACCCTGATCGCCCAGGACGCCCACGTACGTGCGGGCCATTGGATCACCGCCCAGCAATTGCTGGAACAACGCCGCCGCCACTACGGCGACGATGTGCCGACCAACCGCACCCTGGCCCGGGTGTATGGGGAGCTCGGGCTGCCGGAGCAGGCACGACAGGCGCACGAGCGGGTCAGGGAGGCGTTGGCTGGATGCCGCTAGGTCGCGCAAGGCCATTGCATGGCTCAGTGCTTGCCGGCGATATGTACGCCCCGGGCAATCGCTCGCGCCAGGCAATCCGCCGCCGCCGCCCCCAGCAGTGACAGCGTCACCGGCCGCCTGGCCCCATCCTCCAGTGGCCGCTCACCGCTGGCCAGGGCGAACACGGTGTCGCCGTCGAACGGCAGATGCGCCGGGCGGATGGCACGGGCGATACCGTCCTGGGCCATGATCGCCAGGCGTTTGCATTCAGCGGTGCTGAGTGCGGCATTGCAGGCGACTACTGCCAGGGTGGTGTTGGCTCCAGCTTGCAGGCGCCCCAGGGTTTCCAGGCGTGAGAGGTCGGGGATCGGGTCATGGTGAGTCACTTCCGGAGACGGGCGCTGGCCACCGAACTCATGGTCGATTTCCCATGGCCACGCCCAAAAGGTCTTGCCGTCGTCCATGTACACACTGCCCACCGGGTTGACGGCTACCAGCGCGCCCACCACCAGGCCGTTGCCGAGATCCAGTGAAGCCGAGCCCAGCCCGCCCGGCCGAGTCCCCGCCAGAGCGCCCCGCCCTGCCCCCACCGCGCCCAGTTCGAAGTCCTCGCTGGCAGCCGCCAACGCCTCGATGCCCCATTGCCTGTAAGGCGGCTGCAACCCCCAGTCCTTGTCACCATGATTGGCCAGGTCGTGCAACACCGCAGCAGGTACCACCGGAATCGCCGGTGTCCAGGGTTGCACGCGCACGCCGACGTTTTGCCGGGATAGCGCCGCCGCTACGCCATCAGCGGTGGCCAGGCCGAACACCGAGCCGCCGCTCAGCACCAGGGCATGCAACTCGCCGATCATGTTTTCCGGCTCCAACGCTGCAATTTCACGTCCACCGGGACCACCGCCCCTGACATCCACTCCGGCGCGCCAGGCGCCGTCGGGGCGCAACACCGTCACACCACTGCGCACACGCTCGTCCGTATGGTGGCCCACCGTGAGGCCGGGGATGTCAGTGATCAGGTTGCGGGGACCGGGACGATACATGCAGGGCACTCCAAGGGTAGGCGAACGGAGCCTTGCGCAAAGCCAGATGCATGCCAAGCGCCGAGGCCAGCGTGAGCATCGGGCAGGACCACGCCAAGCACCCCCGCGAACCTGCTGCTAAGCCAGCACCCTGCCATCGCCCTGATGGAAAACAGGCACAGTCATCCCAGCGCAACATCTCTGTCATACCAGGGAAAACCTGTTGCACACCAAGGGCCTCCGGCCGATTCCGCCGTTCTGGCACACCCCGTGCTCCAGGGCCTCGCACCGGACTCTTCAAAGAGCGGACTCCCCTATGACAAAGCACGCGGCCAGCCCCGCGATGCACGACGCCAACACAAGGAATCTGCAATGCCTCCACACCCCATCCCAGCGACTGTTCATCCCGCCGGCAGCCGCCTGCTGGCCCTGACCGGTGCCGTGCTCCTGTCGCTGCAGGCGCCCGACGCACTGGCACAGGACAGCAGCGAAGAAACCACCCTGCCCAAACTCACGGTGACCGCACAGAAGCGCAAGGAACAGGCGCAGGACGTCGCCGTGGCGCTTACCCCGCTGAGCGGCAAGGACCTGGAAGAACGCGGCATCGACAACATCAAGCAGCTGCAATACACCACGCCCAACCTGGAGATCGACCCGGTCTACGGCAGCGACCAGACCCAGTTCCGCATTCGCGGCGTCGGGCTGCGTGACTACGCCACCAACAACTCCTCCACCGTCGGCGTGTATGTGGACGAGGTGGCCTACCCCTTCCCGGTGCAGACCCAGGGCCTGCTCTTCGACCTGGAGCGGGTGGAAGTACTGCGTGGCCCCCAGGGCACCCTGTACGGACGCAACAGCACGGGCGGTGCAGTGAACTTCATCACCCGGAAACCGACGGCCGAGCCGGAAGCCGAGATCAAGGCCGGCTATGGCTCCAACGACTACAAGACCCTGGAAGGCTTCGTCTCCGGGCCGTTGACCGATGACCTGCGAGGACGCCTGTCCTTCGCCGGCAAGGACGGCGGCGCCTGGCAGAAGAACCGCGACACCGGGCAGAAGCTCGGCGATCAGGACATACAGGCCTTCCGTGGGCAACTGCAATGGGACGCCAACGATGCCCTGCGCCTGAGCCTGTCCGCCCACCATGGTCGCGACCAGTCCGACAGCCGAGGCGCGCGCCTGTACCAGGGCCTGGTGCCGCGCAACATCGCCGGCCAGACCAGTTACGCAACCATTCCACCGGACAGCCGCCATGACCTTACCGGCTGGGGCCTGAAGCCGGCCTTCGCTCAGGCCACCGGGCTGAAGGCAGGCGACAAGCCGGGACGTGACAACACCAACCAGGGCCTGTCGCTGACGGCCGAATACAGCCTCGACGAGCACCTGACCCTGACCAGCATCAGCGCCTACAACCAGCTGCGCCGCCAGGAATACATCGACTGGGACGGTTCGAGAATTGCCCAGTCCGACGAGTTCTTCGATACCGATATCAAGGTGTTCTCCCAGGAACTGCGGCTGGCCTCCGAAGGCGACGGCCCGCTCGATTGGGTGGTGGGGGGCTACTACGCCAGGGAAAAGCTCGATGAGCAGTTCTACTCCGACTTCACCGAGTACCGGGGCCTGGGCAATATCTACCTCACCGAATACAACCAGAAGGCCGAGACCTACAGCCTGTTCGGCCAGGGCCGCTATGCCCTGGCCGATGACTGGACCCTGGTGTTCGGCCTGCGTCAGGAGCATGAGGAACGCAGCCTCAACGACTATGTCACGGGCTACCTGAATGCCCGGACTTCACCCCTGGATGAACAGCTGAACACCAACGAAACCTCGGCCAGGCTTGCCCTTGAATGGCGCCCTGCCGACGGGCACCTGATCTACGCCAGCATCAGCCGCGGCGTGAAGTCCGGTGGTTTCACCACCTACAACACCAACGCGCTGCAGGCCGCCAGCCTGATCGAACCGTTCAAGCCGGAAAAACTGCTGGCCTACGAGATCGGCTTCAAGAGCGACCTGACCCAGGCCCTGCGTCTCAATGGCGCGGTGTTCTACTACGACTACCGCGACCAGCAGTACCAGTCGCAGATGTGGATCAGCCAGGCCGTGGGCAACGTCGGCAAGCTGGTGAACATTCCCCGCTCGGAAATCTGGGGGGCCGATCTCGAACTGCAGTGGCAACCGCTGTCCGGCCTGACCATCAGCCAGTACGCCGGCTACAAGGAAGGCCGCTACAAGGACTACGAGGGACTGGACGCGGCCGCCACCGTCGCCAATGGCTATGCCTTCCCGGTGTACAACGACTTCTCCGGCGACAAGCTGACCAACTTCCCCGAGACCAGCTACGGCGGCGCCTTGCGCTACAGCCGGCCCATCGGGCCCTTGTTGTGGACGGCGAACTTCGACTACGCCTACCACGACACCCTGGTCAACAGCGACCCGCTGCGCAGCACCAATCACTACTGGCTGGCCAATGCCCGCCTGGCCGCCGCGCCCCTGGGGGAGAACTGGGAAGTGGCGCTGTACGCCCATAACCTGTTCGACCGCAAATACGACCTGTACAAGGGCTCGTTCCTCTCCAACGCTCAGATCGCCACCTCGGGCGACCCGCGCTCCATCGGCCTGGAAGCGACCTACCGGTTCTTCTGACCCCACCTCGCCGCAGCCGCCCTGGCTGCGGCGTTCAACGGATATCCGCGATGAATGCCTCTTCCATTGGTCGCCGCCAGGCCTTGCGCCTGTTGGCCGGTGTGGCGGCCGCACCCTGGCTGCTGCGCCACGGTCGCGCCCTGGCAGGGCTCGACACCCCCTTCACTCTCGGCGTCGCCAGCGGCGACCCGGCACCCGACGGCTTCGTGATCTGGACCCGTCTGGCCCGACTGCCCCTCTACCCCGGCAATGAGCTGAGCCTGCCCGAACGCATCCCGCTGAGTTGGGAAGTGGCCACGGACCAGGCCTTCCGTCGCGTGGTGCAACGGGGCCAGACCACGGCCCTGCGCCTGCGTGGGCATGCCGTGCATGTGGAACTGCACGGGCTGCAACCCGGGCGTGAATACTGGTACCGCTTCATTGGCCTGGGCGAAATCAGCCAGACGGGACGGGGGTTGACCCTGCCCGCCCCCGGTACCGCCCCCAAGAGCCTGCACCTGGCCGTGGCCTCTTGCGCGCACTGGGAGCGTGGCTATTTCAGTGCCTACCGGCACATGGCCGAGGAGCGGCCGGACCTGACGCTGTTTCTCGGCGATTACATCTACGAGTACAGCCTGCCTGCCGGCACACCGGACCTGGTGCGCCCCTACGGCGCGCCGGAGGCCACTGACCTGGCCGGCTATCGCTACCGTTACGCCCTGCACCACAGCGACGCCGACCTGCAGGCGCTGCACGCCGCTGCGCCCTGCCTGGCGACCTGGGATGACCATGAGGTGCAGGACGACTACTCCGGCGCGACATCCAAGCTGCCCGGTGTCGATCCCGCCGCCTTCCACCGCCGGCGCGCGGCCGCCTACCAGGCGTTTCTGGAAAACCTCCCGGTGCGCCGCTTACCCATTGGAACCAATGGCCTGCCGCAAATCTATCGCCAGTTCCGCTACGGCGACCTGGCCAGCCTGCCGCTGCTGGATGGTCGTCAATACCGCTCACGGCAGCCTTGCTACGCCGCCCCCGACTACGGCAAGGGGCACCTGGCAAAGGCCAGCTGCCCGGACCTGGCCGACCCGCAGCGCACCTTGCTGGGTTTTCAACAGGAACAGTGGCTGGACCGGCAACTGCGCCAGAGTACGGCCCGCTGGAACCTGCTGGCCCAGGACCTGCTGGTGGCGCCGTTGCGCATTCCCGGGCCCGGCCATGCCGAGGATCGCTACTGGACCGACAACTGGGATGGCTTTCAGGCAGGCCGTTCGCGCCTGCTGAAAACCCTGCATGAGAGCCGTGCTGCCAATCCGGTGATTCTCAGCGGCGACTACCACTCGTTCTGGGCCAACCATCTGCACCTGGAGCCGGAAAACCCCGATTCGCCCCTGGTGGCCACCGAGTTCGTCGGAACCTCCATCACCTCCAACGGGCCCAGTTACCAGGCCGTACAAGCCGTATTGCCGGACAACCCGCAGATCCGCTTCTACGACAGCCGCTCACGCGGCTACCTGTCCCTGCACCTGCAACCGGGGGAGTTGCAGGTGCGCATGCAGGCCATCTCCGACCGTGCCGACCCGAATGCCCGCCTCAGCACGCTCAAGCGCTTCACCCTGGAAAACGGCAGCGCCACGCTGCACGAGACCTAGCCACGAGCTGGGCGCCCGCCGGGAGCGGCGGCCCTGCGCGCTTCCCAGCACTCTGTCCGGCACGCTGTACGAAAATCAGCAGCCAACGCCCAGTGATCACTAAATATCCTTTTAAAACAAAGAGTTGAATGAATGGCACAGCCCTTGCTGATGCAGCCTCAGAACCCAGCTACGCCACACGAGGACGCGCCGGGGAGCTGACGACACAGTTCACCCCACAGGAGCCATTCATGTCATCCAACACCCAACCTACCCCGCTCAGCCCGTTGGCATTGGCCATCGTGCTGGCCAGCGCCGGGTTGCTCGTAACGCCGGTACAGGCGGCCGAGCCCACAGCAGGCAGCAACAGCGAAGAAACCCAGGTCCAGGCCGACGGCACCGCCCTGCCCAAGGTGGTGGTCACCGCCCAGCGTCGCCAGGAGGCGGTACAGGATATCGGTGCCGCCATCTCGGTGATCGAGGGCGACAGCCTCAAGGAGAAAGGCGTCTCCACGGTCAATGACCTGCAGCGCGTCACCCCCAGCCTCGAAGTGGAGCCGGCCTTCGGTAGCGGCCAGCCGCAGTTCCGCCTGCGTGGCATCGGTTTCATCGACTACACCTCGAACAACTCCTCCAGCGTCGGCGTGAACGTCGATGACGTGGCCTTCTCCCTGCCGGTCCAGACCCAGGGCGTACTCTTCGACATCGACCGCGTGGAGGTCCTGCGCGGCCCCCAGGGCACCCTGTACGGGCGCAACACCACCGGCGGTACGGTGAACTTCATCACCCGCCGCCCGACCCGCTCGTTCGAGGCCGGCATCACCGCCGACTACGGCTCCTACGATGCCTGGACCACCGAGGGCTATGTCTCTGGGCCGCTGACCGACACCTTGCGCGGGCGCCTGTCGTTCATCACCGACCAGGGCGGGGCCTGGCAGACCAACCGTGATACCGGCGAGTCGCTGGGCGATCGCGACAAACTCGCGGTGCGCGGCCAACTGGCCTGGGATGCCACCGACGACCTGGACTTCCGCCTGAGCCTGCAGCACGCCTACGACAAGTCCGAGAGCCGTGGCCTGTACCTGTTCCAGGACTACACCTCGGCCAGGACCGGCACCATTCGCGACCGCAACACCCATCACACCGGCTGGAGCCTGCGCCCGGAATTCGCCGAAGCGGCCGATATTTCCGGTGGCAGCAAGCCCCATGTCGACAACACCAACGACAACATCAACCTGACCGCCAACTGGCACGTCGGCGGCCTGCTGCTGACCAGCGTCACCGGCTACAACGAACTGCGCCGCCGTGAGCTGGGGGACTGGGATGCCACGGTCAATGCCGACTCGGACGAGTACTTCGATGACCGCGTCAACAGCGTCACCCAGGAACTGCGCCTGGGTTCGGATGGCAAGCAGCAGTTGAACTGGGTGACCGGGGTGTTCCTTTCCCAGGACCGCCTGAACGAAAAATTCAACTCCGACTTCACCGACCGCCTGGGCTTTTCAACCCTGACGAGCTACGTGCAGAAAGTGCAGACCCAGGGCCTGTTCGGCCAGGTCGACTACGCCTTCACCGATCAGCTCAAGGGCATCATCGGCCTGCGCCAGGAGCATGAGAAACGCGACCTGGAGGACTACTACTCGGGCTTCCTCAACGGCACCCTGTTCCCCGGCACCACCGCCTTCCCGGACCACACCTCGTTCTCCAACACCGGCACCTCGGGCAAGGTCGGCCTGGAGTACCAGCTCACCCCCAGCCACCTGCTCTATGCGAGCTACAGCCGTGGCTACAAGTCCGGCGGCTACACCGCACACAACAGCGGCAACCAACTGGCGATCGCACCGTTCGATCCGGAGTCGGTCAACGCCTTCGAGGTGGGCTTCAAGAGCGATATCACCGACCGGCTGCGTCTGAACGGTGCGCTGTTCTACTACGGCTACCACGACCAGCAGGTGCTGGGCCTGAGCTACAGCCAGCAGAGCAACTCGCTGGTGGGCGCCTTCGTCAACGCACCGCGTTCACGCATCACCGGTGGCGAACTGGAGCTGCTGTGGCATCCGCTGCAAGGCTTCGAAGTCCAGCAATACCTGGGCTACAAGGAAGGCAAATACACCGACGACTTCAACGCCGTGAACGGCGCCGCCACCCTCGCCGCCGGCGGTGAACGCTACACCAACTACAAGGGTGAAGCGCTGAGCTTCCCCAAACTCAGCTACGGCGGCTCGTTCGCCTACACCTGGCCGGTGGACCAGTTCGAGATCCGCGCGGAAACCAACTACAGCTACCGCGACGAATACAAGCAGGAAATCCTTCTCGGCAAGGACTACACCGTCGACCCCTACTGGCTGGTCAACGCCAGCGTCACCCTGTCGCCGCGCAACGGCAAATGGAGCGCCGGAGTGTGGGCGCGCAACCTGCTGGACGAAGAGTACGACGTGACCCGCAACTTCTTCCTGCCGGGCACCAGCGTGGCCCAGGCCGGCGACCCGCGCAGCGTCGGCGTGCGCGCTTCGTACAGCTACTGAGGGGACAGTCCGATGAGCGACCCGAACGCACGGCTACCACGCACCGACCAGCTGCACCTGAACGTCTTTCTCGCCAACAGCGGCCACCACGTGGCTGCCTGGCGCCACCCCCTGGCCCAGGCCGATGCCAGCCAGGATTTCGAGCACTTCAAGCGCATCGCCCAACTGGCCGAACGGGGCAGGTTCGATGCCCTGTTCATCGCCGATGTGGTGGCGCTCTGGGGGCATCATCTCGACGCCCTGAGCCGTACCGCCCGTGCGGAACACTTCGAGCCACTGACCCTGCTCTCGGCACTGGCGGCAGTCACCGAGCGCATCGGCCTGATCGCCACCGCCACCACCACCTACAACGAGCCGTACCACATCGCCCGCAAGTTCGCCTCGCTGGACCACATATCCAAGGGCCGGGCCGCGTGGAATCTGGTGACCTCGGTGGTATCCGACGAAGCCTGGAACTTCGGTCGCGAAAGCCATGTGGACCACGCCGACCGCTACCAGCGTGCGGAAGAGTTCCACGACGTGGTCAAGGGTCTGTGGGACAGCTGGGACGACGATGCCTTCGTGCGTGACAAGGACAGCGGCCTGTATTTCGACCCGGCCAAGCTGCACGTGCTGAACCACAAGGGCGCGCACTTCTCCGTGCGCGGGCCGTTGAACGTGGCCCGCCCGCCGCAGGGGCACCCGGTACTGGTCCAGGCCGGTGCTTCGGCTGCCGGAAGGGCCCTGGCAGCGCGGGTGGCGGAGGCGATTTTCGTCGCCCCGCATGACATCGAGGCCGGGCAAGCCTTCTACCGCGAAATCAAGGAACTGGCGGCCACCTTCGGCCGTGGTCCGGATGAGATCAAGATCCTCCCGGGCATCACCCCGTTCGTGGGCAACACCCGCGAGGAGGCGCAGGCACAGTTCGACGAGCTGCAGGCGCTGATCGACCCGGTGGTGGGCCTGCGTCTGCTGGCCGACACCCTGGGGGACGAGATCGACCTGTCGGACCACGACATCGACGGCCCGCTGCCGGACACCCCGGTGGGCCAGCGCGGTAGCCGTCGCGACCAGGTGATCGCCCTCGCCCGCCGCGAGAATCTGAGCATCCGCCAGCTCTACCTGCGCCTGGCCGGCGGCAATCCTGCCATCGGCACCGCCAGCGACATCGCCGACATCTTCGAGCGCTGGCTCCAGGCCCGCGCCTGCGATGGCTTCAACGTATTTTTCCCGGTGTTCCCCACGGGGCTGGAAGTCTTCGTCGAGCAGGTGATTCCCGAGCTGCAGCGCCGTGGCCTGTTCCGCACCGAGTACCAGGGCCGCACGTTGCGTGAGCACCTGGGCCTGAAACGACCGGTCAACCGGCTGAGTACGCAGGGGGTCAGCGCATGAAGCCCTGGACCTGGGTGTCGTTGTCGCTCGCCCTGGCCGCCGCCCCGGCCAGCGCCCTGGACATCCTGTTGAGCAATGACGATGGCTACGACCACCCGAACATCCGCGCCCTCTACCAGACCCTCAAGGACCAGGGGCACCGTGTGAAGATTGCCGCGCCCTACAGTGAGCAGAGCGCCCGCGGCGGTGCGTTCTTCTATGGCCGCGAGGTAAAGATCGGCCAGGACAGGGACCCGGCCTACCCCGACAGCTACTACCTGACCACCACTGAACAGGGCCGCTGTGAGAGCCAGGCCTGTGCCGGGCAGGACGTGACCATCGAGATCAGCGGCACGCCGGTGATGGCCGTGCTGCTGGGCCTGGAAAAGGTGCTGCCGGGTCCCGACCTGGTCATCGTCGGGCCCAACCCTGGCAACAACCTCGGCGCCCTGAACAACATCTCCGGCACCTTCAATGCCGCTGCCATCGCCTTGCAGCGCGGCGTGCCGAGCATTGCCGTCAGCACGGACCTGAAAGAGGCCGACAGTGGCCGCGTGGCGGCGATTGTGGGGCGGTTGGTGAGCACGCTCGAGCGTCATCGGCAGCCCGATGGCGCGCTGTTGCCCAAAGGGGTGGGGCTGAACGTCAACCTGCCGCCAACCGGGGCGATCCAGGGCATCCGCCTTACCCGCATCGGCAGCCAGGTGCCCTTCCAGGTGGCGTACACCGACGACCTCGGACCGCTGTTCAAGGCCCAGGCTGGCAAGCCTGGCATCAGTTTCGCCGCCGTTCCGGCTGCCGGCCCCGGGCAGCAAGAGGACGAAGCGGTGTGGCTGGCCAAGGGATTCCTCACCATCAGTCCATTCAATGGCCTGCCCGGCGAAGCGCCGACACCGGCCAGCCTGAAAGCACTGACGGCCCTTCATTTGACCCACGACAGCAAGGGGACGCAGCCATGAGCCGGCGCAGTTTTTCCTTAGGTTTTCTCAATCGGGTCTACAGCCCGCTCTACGACCGCCAGGTGTACCAGAACGCCCTGGAGCTGTTCCGCGTCGCCGAGGCGCTGGGGTTCGACAGCGGCTGGGTGGCCCAGCACCACCTGGGCTGCGAAACAGGCCGCCTGCCCTCACCGCTGCCCCTGCTGGCAGCGGCCGCACAACGCACATCGCGGATCAGGCTTGGCACCGGCATCGTGGTACTGCCCCATGAGCCGGCCCTGCGCCTGGCCGAGGATGCCGCCACCCTGGACCTGCTCGCCGATGGGCGCCTGCAACTGGGGCTGGGGGCAGGGTTCGACCCGGACAGCTTCAATGCCTTCGGCCAGCCCATCAGCGAGCGCCATGAACTGTACGACGACCGTCTGCAGCAGTTGCAGAACTACCTGGCCGGCGCCGTTCTCAACGACCAGGGGCAGGCGCTCAATCCACCGGCAGCGGGCCTCGGCGCACGGCTCTGGGAAGCCACTTCGCGGGTGGAACAGGTGGCCGAGCGCGGCAACGGCCTGATCGTCGCCCCCAACCCGCACCAGCCCTCCTCCGGCAGTGTCGAGTTGATCCATCGCTACCGCGACGCCTGGCTACTGGGCCATGGCACGCGGCCGCGGGTGGCCCTGGTGCGTGCGATCTTTCCCGGCGTCGATGCCAGTGATCCGGACTCCAGCCTGCGCCAGGACATCAGCCGCTACCTCCAGCGCCAACGCAGCATCGGCGTCTATCCCGGCGATGACGGCCTGAGCTTTGCCGAAGAACTCAATCGCCTCGGCGTGCTCTACGGCGACAGCGAGGGCATCGTCCGCCGCCTGGCCCAGGGCGCCCGGTTGCAGCCCGACGATCACCTGGTGGTGCAGGTACAGACCAGCTCCACCGGCCTGGACGAAGCCATCCACCACCTCGAGCGCATTGCCAGCGAGATTGCGCCGGCATTGGGCTGGCAGCCACATGGCACCGCAAGCGCCCCCCAACCCACCACCGCCACCGCCTAGGCCGGACCACGAACGGTCACCGATACCGGAGTACCTTCCATGAGCCAACGCCGCTTCAAACTCGGCTTCCTCACCCACGCCTTTGGCCGTGACCCCAAGCAGACCTATCGCGACCTCATCGAGCAGTTCGAAGTGGCCGAAGCACTCGGCTTCGACGGCGGCTGGATCGCCCAGCACCACCTGAGCGGCGGTTTCGGCCAGGCCTCGTCACCCCTGGTGCTGCTGGCTGCCGTGGCGGCCCGCACGCAGCGCATCGAACTGGGCACCGGGGTCATCGTGCTGCCCCTGGAAGACAGCCTGCGCCTGGCCGAAGACGCCGCCGTGCTGGACGAAATCAGCGGTGGCCGGGTGCAACTGGGCCTGGGCAGCGGTGGCGCCAACCTGGCGGTGTTCGACGCCTTCGGCCAGGACCCCGAGCAACGCAACGCGCTGTTCCGGGACGGCCTGAACAGGCTGCGACAGGCCCTGTCCGGCGCCCCGCTGGCCAATGCCGCCAGCCTGCAACCGCCGGCAGCGGAGCTGGACCGTCGCCTGTGGCATTCCCATGGCACGCCGGAGGGCGCGGTGGACGCTGCACGGCAGGGCAATGGCCTGCTGCTGGGCACCGCCACCCACGACCCGCTGACCGTGCAGAAACCTTTGGCCGACGCCTACCTCGCGGCCTGGAACCACAGCGATGCCAGGCCACGCATCGGCGTGGTCCGCGCGGTATTCCCCGCCAGGGACCGCGCCACCGCCCAGGCCGAGCTGGCGCCGGACATCGAGCTGCACGTGCCGCGCCTGATCCGCGAAGGGATCATCGACGAGGCCACCACCCTGGAGCAGCACCTGCGCTTGCTCAACGTGCACCACGGCCATCCCGACGAGGTGATCGCCAGCCTGCGCTCCGATCCGTCGCTGCTGCCCTACGCCGACTACTTCATCCCCCTGGTGCAATCGGAAAGCTCGACGCAGGAACAGATTCTCCGCCGCCTGGAAACCATCGCCAGGGAGATCGCCCCGGCCCTCGGCTGGCAGCCGCGCCAGCGTGGCGCTGATACGCCCGTTGGCACTACACAGCCAGGTGTCGCGGTGGGATGATGCGGCACGCCCGCCACGAGTCCCTCCGAGCCATGAGCCTCTCCATCAGTTGGCGCCTATCCCCTGCCACCGGCCCCTTGGCGAGCGGAGCAACGGATTTCGCCGACTGGGTGCAGGTGGCTCAGGCAGCGGAATATGCCGGCCTCGATGGCCTGTTCATCCCTAGCGGAGCGGGCCTGCCGGAGAGTTTTACCGTGGCGGCGGCGCTCTGTGCCCACACGCGCGACCTGCGCCTGACCACCAGTTTCCCAAGCGATGTCATGCTGCCCGCCGCACTGGCAGCCGCTGCGCAGAGCTTGCAGTCGATCAGTCACAACCGCCTGCACCTGCATTTGCCAGATAGCGAGCACAGCAGCGTGCGTCGCACCTTCGGTGACCTGCTCAACCGCGACCAGCGCAGCGAGCGGATTGGTGAATACCTGAATATCCTTGGGCATCTACTCGGTCCGGCCAACGGATCGCTGGACTTCTTCGGCCAGTACTTCCATCTGGAAAATGCCGGGTATGCCGACTGCCACAGCCGCCAGACAGTGCCGCTGCTGTTGGACGAATCCCAGAGCACCGAGCTGATCGCCGCCCATGCCGATACCTGCCTGCTCGATGCCCAGGCACCGCAACGCCTGGCCGCTACCATCGGGCGCCTGCACGAGGCTGCCGATCGCCATCAACGGCGATTGGGCTTCGCTACCACCTTGGGCCTGATCATGGCGGACGACGAGACCCAGGCCTGGGCCGCAGCCGACACCTGGCTGAGCGAACACCGCCACTTTGTCGCGCCACCCAGTGGCTTTGCCGACAGCTCGGTGGTCCAGCTCGCCACGGCAACGGTTCGACGCTTCGAGATCTACCCCAATCTGTGGCGTCCTTCCGCCCTGCTGCCGGTGTTTCTGGTGGGCAGCCTCGACCAGGTGACCAGTCGCCTGGTGGCGTTGCAGGACTTGGGTATCGACCACGTGATCCTGCAAGGGGCGCCGGCCGTGCAGGAGATCCTCCGTGTCGGAGAAGAATTGCTGCCGCGCCTGCGCGCACGCGGCGTGACCACGGAGAAGCACAGCCATGGGCAATGACGAGCGACCCCTGGAACTGAACTGGTTCCTGCCCACCAACGGCGATGGTCGTCACCTCACCAGCAGTGGTCTTCCCAAATCGGGGCTGTTCCCCAAGGGTGAGCGGGCGCCGACACTGGGCTATCTGCGCCAGGTCGTGCGGGCTGCCGAACGCAGTGGCTTCGACGCGATCATGGTGCCCACCGCGGCCGGCTTCGAAGACCCCTGGCTGATCACCACCGTACTGGCTCAGGAAGTGCAGCGCCTGAAATTCCTGATCACCCTGCGCCCGGGTGTAGAGCTACCCGCCTACACCCTTCACAAGGCCGCGACCTTGCAGCGCATCTGCGGCAACCGACTGGCGTTGCATGTGGTCACGGGGTCCAGCCGCTTCGAACAGCGCTCGCTGGGCGACTTTCTCGAACACGATGAGCGCTACGCGCGCACCGAAGAGTTCCTGCAGCTGTTCCAGGCGCTCTGGGCCGGTGAGGGCCAGCATTACCAGGGGCGGCATTACCACACCGGTGCCGGATTGCAGGAGGCGCCGGGCAGCCCGTTGCCGCACCTGTACTTCGGCGGTGCCTCGGCGGCAGCACAGCAGGTGGCTGCCACTCAGGCGCATGTGTACCTGATGTGGGGCGAGCCGCCGGCGATGATCGCCGGGCGCGTCGAGACCATGCGCGCGCTGGCATCGGCGGCCGGTCGCAGCATGCGCTTCGGCTTGCGCTTGCACGTGTTCGCCGCGCCCAGTGCCGAACAGGCCTGGACGCAGGTTGAACGGCTGGTCAAAGAGATTCCCAAGGACGCCATCGAGCGTGCCCAGCAGCAGCTGGATTCCTACCAGTCGGTGGGCCAGTCACGACAGAACGAGCTGCACCGCGGGCGACAGCCAGGGGCCCGGGAGCTGGAGGTCTCGCCAAACCTTTGGGCCGGGGTCGGCTTGGTTCGTGGGGGGGCAGGCACGGCCTTGGTGGGCAGCTACGAGGAAGTGGCTGAACGACTGGAAGAGTATCGGCAGCTGGGAGTGAGCAGTTTCACCCTTTCCGGGTTTCCTCACCTGGAAGAGGCAATACACCTGGGGGCGGAGTTGTTACCGAGGGTGCGGGGAACGGAGCGATCCAGGCAATTGGGCGGAGCCTGAAAGGCGACTCTCGCCGAGCCCTCTGCCTGGCGGAGGGCTCGCCAGCAGATCGCGTTTACCGCACCTTGGCCTTCGGCTCTAGCGCCTTGAGCAGCCCGTGGTTGGACAGCAGCGTCCGCATGGCGTTGCGGGTGATTCCGAGCAACGCCGCGCTGCGTACCTGGTTGTAGCTGCAAAAGGCATAGGCTTCACGTACCAGCAGTTCTTCCAGGTCCTTGAATAGCGTCTCGCCGGGCACTTCGAACAGGCGCTGGAACTGTTCGCGAATCACCTCCTGCGGCAGACGCGGCACGGCGCTGCCGGCACCCGCCACGTTACGGCTGGCTGCCAGTCCTCCACCCGCGAACTTCAAGTCGTCCGGGCGGATGACCTTGCCAGTGGCCACCAGCAGTGCCAGGTGCACGACGTTTTCGAGCTCGCGGATATTGCCCGGCCAGGCATAGTCGAGCAGTGCATTGACCGCTGCTTCGGAAAACATCGGCGGGGCGATCTTCAGGCGCTGGCAGTAGCGATCGCGGAAGTGTTCGGCCAGCGGCAGGATGTCCAGCGGACGATTGCGCAAGGGCAGCACGCTGACCTGGGCGACGTTGACTCGGTAGAACAGATCCAGACGAAAATTGCCCGCCTCCACCGCTTGCTCGAGGTCGACGTTGGTCGCGGTCAGCAGGCGGATATCCACTTTGATCGGTTTACGTGAGCCCACGCGCACGATTTCCTGCTCCTGCAACGCGCGGAGCAGTTTCACCTGCAGCGGCATCGGCAGGTCACCGATCTCATCGAGAAACAGGGTGCCGCCGTCGGCCTCCTCGAACCAGCCGATACGCCGGCCAGTGGCACCGGAGAACGCACCGGCCTCGTGTCCGAACAATTCGCTCTCGGCGAGACTTTCATTGATCGCACCACAGTTCACCGCCACGAAGCGACCGGTACGACCACTGTGGCGATGCAGGTAGCGGGCGACCAGCTCCTTGCCGGTACCGGTTTCGCCATTGATCAGCACCGGCACTTCGCTGGGTGCGAGGCGATCCAGATACCCGAGCAGTTCGCGCGAACGGGGGTCGTTGAACACCAGTGCCTTGGCGCGAATCGACAGCGGCTGACTTTCCCCTTCGGGGAGCGTCAGTACAGCTGAATCCTTGTCAGAAAGACTGTTCATGCACGGCTCGGATCGGCTGTCGTCACGGAGGATGAAAGGCACGATAGGCGGCGCCCGCTTATAACAATAAATAATATATTTTTATATCCTAATGCCAAATTGAGCTTTATCGCCGTAGCCAGCTGGCGCCCCGCCTCCGAGGCTCCGGCCTGCACGATCACCGGCCACCCCTGGGGGGGACGGGCGATATGCAGGGGACCGCGCACGCTGAAGAACTCGCCCTTGTGGTCCAGGCGATGCAGGCGATCCGGGTCAAAGTACTCGCCGCTGTCGGCATCGCGGATAAACGCATCGTCGGCCCAGCTGTCCCACAGGCCGGTGACCACGTCATGGAACTCCCGCGCACGCTGGTAGCGACGGTCGTGCTCGATATGCTCCTCCAGGCCGAAATTCAGCGCGGCCTCCGGGTTGGACGTGGTGACGATGTTCCACCCGGCGCGGCCATTGCTTCAGGTGATCCAGCGAGGCAAAGCGGCGGGCTACATGAAAAGGCTCCTCGAAACTGGTGGATGCCGTGGCCACCAGGCCAATGTGCTCGGTGGCCTGGCTGAGTGCCGAAAGCAGGGTGAACGGCTCGAACGAGGTAGCGGTGTGGCTTCGCTTCAGCGCCTCCAGCGGCATGTTCAACAAGGCGAGGTGGTCCGCCATGAAGAACGCATCGAAACGCCCCCGCTCCAGGGTCTGGGCAAAACGCTTGAGGTGCTGGAAATTGAAATTGGCATCACGAAAGGCACCCGGATAACGCCAGGCCCCCGTGTGGATACTCACGGGTCGCATGAACGCACCGAGCTTGAGCTGGCGAGACGGCATGAGGGCGTTCCTTGCGAGTAGGCGAGATGGCCAGTCTTGCAAGGCCATCCGCCTTTTTGAAGAAATCAAAACGTCTCTCAGGCGAACCAAAACGCATAACAGGATGGGTCGGGCGAGCCTGGCCGATGCACGCCCGCCTCGCCCCGTCCCAGGGGATCTTCACGTCAGCCCGACGACGCTAGAGATGGAAGTCGCCCGCTGCCTCCGGCTGGTACAGCACTTTCCTGATCTCGATCCTTCGCGTCCGATCGGCGATCCGCCAGTCGATGGCGTCCCCCTCCTGATAACCCAGGATGGCGGCGCCGATGTCGGAACACACCGAATGCTTCCCGGCGCGGCTGTTCGCGTCCTCGGGATAGACCAGGGCCACTTCGATCTCCTCGTCGTCCAGTTGCAGCAATGCCCTGGAGTTCATCGTCACGACATTGCGCGCCACCCGTTGCGGCTGGACGACCATGGCTCGCTCCAGTTCGTGTTCGAGCTCGACGACGGCCGGGCCTTCCTCGAGCACGAGCAGGCTTTCGAGCCGGGCCTTGTCGATCTCGGTGATGCAGATACCGGTGGCGTCGCTCACGGCACCTTCGCGCAGGAGCTGGAGATAGCGCCCCGCTGTCATGGAAAACGAATGCAATGTCGGTGTTTCGCTCTCGCGCTGAAAGCCGCTGCGCAGAAAGGCTTTCAGCGAACGGGTGTTGTCCGGGTGGATCTTGGCGATGAGCTTCTTGGCACGCATGTCGAGGAAGGCCAGCTTCATGCCCTCGCGGATGGTGCGGGCGCCCAGGTTCCGGCCCCATTTGCCGCTGTCCCCGATCGCCAGGACGATCTCGCAACACGACCCGCTCTTTATGAGACGGACGAAGCCCACCGGGGTGTCCTGCCGGTCATAGGCCATGAAGAATCGCCCGTCGCCGTTGAACAGATGGGTCAGGATCGGCATCTGGGTCCGCTCCATGGCCTGCTCAATGGAACGGGAGACGTCCCGCGAATCGCTGAGGTAGCTGGTGACGCGCTCATCCTCCAACCAATCCATCAGCTTCAGCGCGTCTGCCCGGGTAATTTCAGGGCACAGGGAAATGAAAGGCCTGTTCATCTTCACCCCACATTCGTTCTTAGAGGATGAAAGCCCTTCATGGCTAGGCCATGACGGTTCTTTCGGCGACCGGCGACTTTAAGCCATAACGCGTGGCTTGCCGAACAACCTGTGCGCCATTGCCCCGAGATTAAGCGCTTCCCGACACCTGGACGCGGCATCGGCGGGCTCACGCCCAATCACCCCAGAGGCGCAGCCGTTCGCCACTAGCACACTCGCCCTAATCGACCGCGGTCGGCGCGGGTAATAGAGTCCAGGCCCGTTGAAGGATTCTTGCCATCACAAGGAGTGAAACCGTGTCCTCACTAAGGCTCGCCCTCATCGCTCTAGCGGCTCTGTCCGTTGGTGCATGCGCAGTCCACACGCCGACCCATACCGATGACAACGGCGTCCGCGCGGCCGCGCAGAAGCTCATCGGCCAACCGGCCAGCAAGGCCTTCGAGCTGTTCGGCCAGCCCGACCAGGGCATGGGGCCGTCCTCGTACGGCAGCGGTGGTTTCTATGCCTGGAACCGCGTACAGACCCACGTGACGCCGGAGCAGGTATTCGTCAGCACCGGCAAGGAATATGTCGGCCAGAAGGAAACCTGGGTGGGCGTCGGCGGCGGTGGCGTCGCCGGCGTGGCGCAGGTCGGCAGCGAGCCGGTGTACCGCGAGACCGGCTACTACGAAAACCGCACCGTGCTCGACTACTTCTGCAGCATCACGCTCTACACGGACGGCAAGGACATCATCACCAACGCCAGCGTGATCAACTGCATGAATCCGCAGTGAGCCCCGCACGCGAGGCAATGTCGCAAGGCCGTCCTCGCATCCCTCCATCGCACCCGTAGAGTCGCACTGCCCTGCCCTGGTAGCCCGCACCGCCCAGCGCGGGCCTGCCGCCTCCCGCCCCACCCCGGTCGCCGCGTGTTTTGGCACATACTTATTCCCCGAAATTATTTATCGGAGATCATCTTGAGCTTTTAGGATATATGCCGATCCACCGGGCCCAGCCCGCTACAGAGACTTGCCCGAGCAAGCGCCTTCCTGCCCTGCGTTGCACACCATCGATGCGCCCTGCCCTCTGCGGGACGCTGGCCTGCAACGAGGATTGATCCATGAGCTTCGACGTTTTCTGGTTCCTGCCGACTTCCGGTGATACCCGCTTCCTTGGCCGTTCCGAGAGTGGTCGCCCGGCCACCAACGCCTACATGCGGCAGATCGCCGTGGCGGTGGACCAGCTCGGCTACGACGGCGTGCTGATTCCCACCGGCGCCAGTTGCCTCGACCCCTGGGTGACCGCCGCCAGCCTGGTGCCGGTCACCCAGCGCATCAAGCTGCTGGTGGCCCTGCGCACCACCCTCGGCAACCCCACCGCCACGGCCCGCCAGGCCGCGAGCCTCGACGAGGCCAGCGGCGGGCGCCTGCTGCTCAACGTGGTGCCGGGCGGCGATGCCACGGAGCTCGCCGCCGATGGCGTGTTCCTCGACCATGACGCGCGCTACACCGCCTCGGACGAATTCCTCACCATCTGGCGCCGCCTGCTGCAGGGCGAGACCGTCGACTTCGACGGCGACCACCACAAGGTCCTGGGCGCACAGAACTTCTTCCCGCCACTGCAGAAGCCCTACCCGCCGCTCTACTTCGGCGGCTCTTCACCGGCGGCCCACGAGCTCGCCGCCAAGCATGTGGACGCCTACCTGAGCTGGGGCGAGCCTCCGGCGGCGGTGGCCGAGAAGATCGCCGACGTACGGGCCCGCGCGGCGGAACACGGGCGCACGGTGCGCTTCGGCGTGCGCCTGCACGTGATCGTGCGGGAGACCAACGAGGCGGCCTGGGCCGCCGCCGACGAACTGATCAGCCACCTGGACGACGCCACCATCGCCGCCGCCCAGGCCAACTACGCGCGCATGGATTCCGAAGGCCAGCGGCGCATGGCCGCCCTGCACCAGGGGCGGCGTGACCGTCTGGAAGTGGCGCCCAACCTCTGGGCCGGCGTGGGCCTGGTACGTGGCGGCGCGGGCACCGCCCTGGTGGGGGACCCGCAGACCGTCGCCGCGCGGCTGCAGGAATACGCCGACCTGGGCATCGAGAGCTTCGTGCTCTCCGGCTACCCGCACCTGGAAGAGGCCTACCGCTTCGCCGAACTGGTGTTCCCGCTGTTGCCCGGCAAGGGCAAGGTCACCACCGAGGGCACCTTCACCGGCGGCGCCTTCGATATCCGCGCCGGCAAGGAGCGGGCTGCCTAGAAAGGACCGATCCGGGCACTGTTCAAGGGCCCGGTTTCAGACCTTCCACTCGCGCTTGCACGCCATCAGGAACTCGATGAAGGCGCGCAGGCGCAAGGGCATGTGCCGGCCCTGCGGATACAGCAGGGTGAAAGGCCGCGAACGCCCGCCGAACGCCGGCAGCACCTCCACCAGCGTCCCCTCCGCCAGCTCCCGCTCGACGATGAAGCGGTAGGTCTGGAACAGCCCCGCGCCGTGTTTGGCCAGGGTCACGCCGCCGAGCACATCGTCCGAGCAGCAGTAGTTGCCCGTCAGCAGCAGCTCCCGCTCCTGGCCCCGTTCGTTGAACAGCCAGGGGATGCGTCGGCCGTTGCTGGGCAGCTCGAACTGGATGCAGTCGTGCTCGGCCAGCTCCTCCAGGGATTGCGGCGCCGGAACCCTGGCCAGGTAGTCCGGGCTGGCCACCACCACCAGGGCGGCGTCTTCCAGGTGCCGGGCGATCAGCGTCGAATCGGGCAACGCGCGCACGCGGATCGCCAGGTCGTAGCCCTCGCCGACGAAGTCGATGTTGCGGTTGCTCAGGTGGATGTCGAGCTTCACCCCCGGGCAGCGCTCGCGAAAGCGCGCCAGCACCGGGAGGATGCGGTGGTGACCGTAGGTGGTGGGAATGCTGATGCGCAGCTGGCCCGTCGGCTCCTGCTGGCGGCCCATCATGTCGCGCTCGGCCTCGATCAGCTGGGTCAGCGCCTGGCGGCATTGCTCGAAGTAGCCACGCCCGCTTTCCGTAAGGCGGATGCTGCGCGTCGTGCGCTGGAACAACCGCGTGCCCAGGCGCTCCTCCAGGCGTGAAATGGAGCGGCTGACCGCCGCCGGCGTGACCCCGGCCACCAGCGCGGCCGCCGTGAAACTGCCTTCCTCCGCGGCAAGGCAGAACAGCTCGATGCTGCCCAGCTGGATGTCTTCGAAATGACGCTTCACGATTGATTACACCGGGTATCAACTGAAGTTTCCGATCCTACATTTATCCAGCGAAACGGAACAAATACAGTTCCCTCACCCCCGCCGAACGCCACGTGCCTCGGCGCCATCCGCCCCCTCCAGAGGAACTCCAGATGCCATTCGTCAACGTCCGCATCACCCGCGACGGCGTCACCCGCGAACAGAAGGCCCAGGTCATCGCCGAGATCACCGACACCCTGCAACGGGTCCTGGGCAAGGACCCGCACCTCACCCATATCGTCATCGAGGAAGTCGACACCGATAACTGGGGCTACGCCGGCATCACCACCACCGAGTACCGCAGGAACCCGCCCGGTTGAGGCCAGCCGGCAGCAGGTGCAAAAGGGAGGCCCGGTGCCTCCCTTTTTTCCGTCAGCCCTCCTGTTCAGCGTTGCGCCGCTTCATCCCGCTCCTTCAACAGCGCCTGGATCACCGCCTCCTGCTCCGCATAACGCCCCTCCCCCGCATGCATGTGGCGGATGCGCCCCCTGGCATCGATGAAGTAGTGCGCCGGCCAGTACTGGTTGTCGAACGCGCGCCACACCCGGTACTGGTTGTCGGTGGCCACGGGGTGCCGGATGCCCAGGCGCGTGATGGCCTGGCGTACATTCGCCTCGACCCGCTCGAAGGGGTATTCCGGCGTGTGCACCCCGATCACCACCAGCCCCTGGTCGGCATAGCGGCGTGCCCACTCGTTCACATGAGGCAGGCTGTTGCGGCAATTGATGCAGTCGTAGGTCCAGAAATCCACCAGCACCACCCTGCCGCGCAGCGCCTGCATGTCCAGCGACGGGCTGTTAAGCCACTGGCTGGCGCCCCCCAGCGACGGTGCGGGGCCCAGGTCGGGCAGCCGCCCATCCGCGCGGGCATCGCCGACCAGATGCTCCAGCAGCTCCGGCAGATCATCGAGCACCCGAGCTTCGAGACCCGAAGCCAGGGCCGATGAGCCGGCGCCGGCCAGTCGCGGGCCGAGACCGCTGGCGATGCCGACCACCGCCAGCATCGCCACCACGCCCGTGCCGCGGCGCAGCCAGCCGACCAGCCGCAATGACGGTCGCAGGCGCTGCAGCACGCCGCGCCCGAGGAAGATCGCCACCGCCAGAGCGGTCGCGCTGCCCAGGCCGAAGCTGAACAGCAGCAGGCTGGTGGAGGCATTGGGGCCATCGAGCATCGCCCCGGAGAGGATCAGCCCGAGGATCGGCCCCGCGCAGGGCGCCCACAGCAGGCCCGTGGCACAGCCCAGCAGCCAGGCCGCAAGTGCCGACGGCAGCCGTCGTGCCTGGCCGTGCAGGCGCTCGGCCAGCCACAGCCAGGGCCGGGAAAGCCAGTTGGCGACACGGCTGGAAAGCAACGCAAGCGCCGATGAGCCCAGCACCGCCAGGGCGACCCAGCGCCCCCAGGTGCTGGCCTCGATGGCCCAGTCGGCGGAAACGGCCGCCAGGCTCGCCAGCGCGGCGAAGCCCGAGGCGAGGCCGAGCAGGGTCAGCAGCGTCGAACTGGTCGAACCGCCGGAGCGCGACAACAGCAGCGGCAGCACGGGAAGAATGCAGGGGCTGAACAGGGTCAGCACCCCGCCGATGAAGGCGATGAGCAGCATGGGCACCTCGGCGCAGGCGATTTCGGGGGCAACGGCTCAGTTGCTGTCCTGGCAGGCCGTGGCGTGCTTCAGGTAGGCGAGACGGTGTTCGCGGCCCTGGGAATCCAGGTAGTCCATGCGGGCTTCGACGACCTGGCAGAGCACGGTCGGCGCCTCGTGCAGCGCCAGGACCTTCTGCACATCCAGCTGCATGCCGTAGTGGTACTGCTCGACGGGCAGGGTCTCCGCCGCCTGCAGGCCGGAGCCCAGCAGCGGCAGGACCAGCGACAGGGCGAAGGCGGCGGTACGGGCGAGTGATTTCATGTCGATCTCCTGGTGATGGAAGCCGGCCGGGTTGCCGGGCCTCCATTGCAAGGCCAGGGGGTATCGCCACTGTGTCGGAAGCGCCGCCGATTTGCCGCGCCAGGTAACAAACGCGCCGTGTATACACTGCAATACAAAGGGCAGCGGGCAAGCGGGCGCGACGTCGATACACTAGCGCCGACACCCTCCGAGGAACGCTCCATGGACCACATCGACCACATCCTGATCGTCGACGACGACCGGGAAATCCGCGAGCTGGTCGGCAACTACCTGAAGAAGAACGGCCTGCGCGTGAGCCTGGCGGCCGATGGCCGGCAGATGCGCGGCTTTCTCGACGGCAACACGGTCGACCTGATCGTGCTCGACATCATGATGCCCGGCGAAGACGGCCTGAAGCTCTGCCGCGAGCTGCGCGTGGGCAGGCACAGGTCCACCCCGGTGCTGATGCTCACCGCCCGCAGCGAGGAGACCGACCGCATCGTCGGCCTGGAGATGGGCGCCGACGACTACCTGACCAAGCCCTTCTCCGCCCGCGAGCTGCTGGCCCGGATCAACTCTGTGCTGCGCCGCACCCGCATGCTGCCGCCGAACCTGCAGATCAGCGAAAGCAGCCGCCTGATCGGCTTCGGCCAGTGGCGCCTGGACACCAGTGCACGCCACCTGCTCGACGCCGAAGGCACCATGGTCGCCCTGAGCGGCGCCGAGTACCGCCTGCTGCGGGTCTTCCTCGACCACCCGCAGCGCGTGCTCAGCCGCGAGCAATTGCTGAACCTGACCCAGGGCCGCGAGGCCGACGTGTTCGACCGGTCCATCGACCTGCTGGTCAGCCGCCTGCGCCAACGCCTGCTGGACGACGCCCGCGAGCCGGCCTGCATCAAGACCGTACGCAGCGAGGGCTACGTCTTCTCCCTGCCCGTGCAACTGATCGAGCCCCTGTCGTGAGCACCCTCCTCCACTGGCCACGGACGCTGGCCGCGCGGCTGATGCTGATCTTCCTCAGCGGCCTGGTGCTCGCCTACGGCATGTCCTTCAGCTCGCAGTTCTACGAGCGCTACCAGACCGGCCGCAGCATGATGCTCAACAACCTGGAAATGGACGTGAGCACCGTCGTCGCCCTGATCGACCGCCTCCCCGCCCAGGAGCGCGCGGCCTGGCTGCCGCTGCTGGAGCGGCCGAACTACCGCTACCGCCTGGACCCGGGCCTGCCGGGCACGCCCATGGACATGAGCGCGGCGCCCATGGCCGCCACCTCCATCGAGCGCGCCCTGGGCAAGGACTACGCCCTGAGCTTCGCCACCCTCGAAGGGCCCGCGCCGCACTTCCAGGTGCACATGCGACTGCGCGACGGCCACCCGCTGACCCTGGACGTGACTCCCGCGCCCATTCCCATGGCCGGCTGGCTGCCGTTGATGCTCACCCTGCAACTGGCAGTTCTGCTGCTGTGCACCTGGCTCGCCGTGCGCATGGCCATCCGCCCCCTCACCCGCCTGGCCAGTGCCGTCGACCAGCTCGACCCGGACACGCCCGCCACGCCGCTGGCCGAGACCGGCCCGCGCGAGGTCGCCCATGCCGCCCGCGCCTTCAACGCCCTGCAAGGCCGCATCGCCGCCTACCTCAAGGAGCGCATGCAGCTGCTGGCGTCGATCTCCCACGACCTGCAGACGCCGATCACCCGCATGAAGCTGCGTGTGGAGCAGATGGACAGCACCCCCGAAATCGAACGCCTGTGGAGCGACCTCGACGAAATGCAGCACCTGGTGCGCGAGGGCGTCGCCTACGCGCGCAGCCTGGACGGCGGCCGCGAAGCCGTCTGCCGCGTGGCGCTGGACGCCTTCCTCGACAGCCTGGTGCTCGACTACCAGGACAGCGGCCAGGCGGTGAGCCTCGAAGGCCGCACCGGTGCGCTGCTGGAGACGCGGCCGCACGCGCTGCGACGGGTGCTGAGCAACCTCATCGACAACGCCCTCAAGTTCGGTGGCAATGCCGAGTTGCGGGTGCTGGAGGATGGACCCGGCCGCGTGCGCCTGCAGGTGCTGGACGAAGGCCCGGGGATCGACGAGGCGGAGCTGGAACAGGTCTTCAAGCCCTTCTACCGCGTGGAGGGCTCGCGCAACCGCGACACCGGCGGCACCGGCCTGGGCCTGGCCATCGCCCAGCAGCTGAGCCAGGCCCTGGGCGCCCGTCTCACCCTGTGCAACCGCGAAGGCGGCGGCCTCTGCGCGCAACTGGAGCTGGATGTAACAGGCTGAGCCACGGATACACCGGGATACACAGCGCCGCCGGGCGGACACACGCGGGACAAGACCGGCGGCGAGCATGGCCTCACCGCGCGGGCACCCCGTCCAGCGCCCCGATCCGAGGCACTCCCCATGACGTCACTGGCACCCACCCCCTTGAAACAGGCCTGCAACCGCCTCGCCCGACTGGGCGACTGGGGCGCGGACATCCCCCTGCGCCTGTTCCTGGCCTGGGAATTCTTCGAATCGGGCCTGGAGAAATGGAACGGCGACAACTGGTTCGAGCCGATCAACGCCGCCTTCCCGTTCCCCTTCGACCTGCTCCCTGCAGGGCTCAACTGGCAGCTCTCCATGTGGGCCGAACTGATCGCCCCGCTGCTCCTGCTGCTCGGCCTCGGCACCCGCTTCGCCGCATTCGTGCTGATGATCATCACCGTCGTCGCCATCGCCGCCGTGCACTGGCCGGCGCACTGGTCGAGCCTCGCCGAGCTCGCCCTGGGCTACTCCATCAGCGACAAGGGCTACGGCAACTACAAGCTGCCGCTGATCTACCTGGTCGCCGCCCTCCCCCTGCTCCTCAACGGCGCCGGCCGCCTCAGCCTCGACGCCCTGCTACGCCGCAAGGCCTGATCCGCGCCCAGCAAAAAGCCCGCACATCCAGCGATGCGCGGGCTTTTCGATGCCCAGCCTGGTCCCGTTGAAAGGATGGGTAGAGCTGGCCTTTGCGTAGGGTGAATGACGGTTTTTTCATCCACCAGCGGTGCCCGGCATTACTTCGCTTGGTGGACCGGTAAAGCGTGGTCCACCCTACGCCGCGCAGGCCTCCGCGCTTGCCCGGGTCCCGGGGCCTCGCACACCCGTAGGATGGGTAGAGCGCAGCGAAACCCATGCTGAGCAGCCGCACGGAGCTACGCCTTGCGTAGGGTGGATGACGCTTTTTTCATCCACCAGCGGTGCCCGGCATTACTTCGCTTGGTGGACCGGTAAAGCGTGGTCCACCCTACGCCGCGCAGGCCTCCGCGCTTGCCCAGGCACCGGGGCTTCACACGCCCGTAGGATGGGTAGAGCACAGCGAAACCCATGCTGTGCATCCACACGGAGCTGGCCTTTGCGTGGGCGTTCCGCACGTCCTCTCAAACAGCAGCGGCCAACGCAGACGTGGCCGTTCTATTTAGCGTTACGTAACGCGCCACATATTCGTTACGTAACGCCTATCAATCCCCAGGAGGTATGGCTTCGCGAGCAGAGCTCGCTCCTACAGCCGAGCACCTGCTTATAGCCGCGTCCCGATTACCACGCCTTGCTCCCGCAGGCTCTCCAGCAATGCCAGGCCCGGCGGCAGGATGGCCTCCACCTCCACGCCAATGGCTTCGGCCAGCATCTGCACGTGCTGCAAACCGCTGCATTCGCGTGCCTGCAGGGACGCCAGCAAGGCATGGGCCAGCGGGGCCAAACGCGAGAAATGCACCTGCTGATCCGCACCGCGCCGGGCCAGCAGCAGTGTCGGTTGCTCCGGCATCCGTTGCGGCAGGAACCCCGGGGCGATCTCGCTCACCGGCCAGGCATAGGCCAACGGCCAGGCCAGCGCCGAGAGCAGTGGCACGCCGTCGAGCAGGTCGCCTGCCGGGTCGTGCCCGGGCTCCTGCAGGTCGCTCAGCAGCAGTGCGCTTTCCACCCACTCGTAGTGGGCCAGCTCCGCCAGCCATGGCAGGTCCGGGTCATCACCGCCACCGCCTTCGAGAAAGGCCACGAACTCCCCGGCCAGCTCGGTGAACAGCGGCGTACGGCAGTGATGCTCGGCGTAGAAGATGCGCACCAGCGCCTGCCACCGCGCGTCACCCAGGCAGGCACGGAGCACCGGGAAGCCCCCCGCCAGCAGCCCCTCGACATTGCCGAAGAACAGCTGCCGGTAGACCGCCAGGCGCCGCGCCTCGATGCCTGGCGGCGGCGCGTAGCGCTGCGGGTCACGTACATGTCGGGCCAGGCTCAGCAACTGGGCGTGCAGCTCATCAGCCATGGCGCACCTCCGGCCAGCCGGTGGCGGCGTGCTGCCGCGCGCGGATCTGCTCCACCTCCTCCAGCAACTCCACCAGGGGCGGGAAGTTGAAGTCGCGCTCCAGCAAGGTCGGCAGCGGGCCGAAGCGCCGGTAGGCCAGTTCCAGCAGGTGCCAGACATGGCCCTTCACCGTCGCGCCGTGGGTATCGATCTTCAGGTCCGGCGCCTCGTCGTAGTGGCCGGCCACATGCAGGCTGGCCACCCGTCCGGCCGGGATCGCCGCCAGGTAGGCCGCCGCGTCGTAGCCGTGGTTGATGGCGTTGACATGGAGGTTGTTGACATCCAGCAGCAGGTCGCAATCGGCCTCCTCCAGCACCGAGCGGAGGAAGTCGATCTCGCTCAGTGCCTGGTAGGGCGCGGCGTAGTAGGAAATGTTCTCCACGGCGATGCGCCGGCCGAGCACGTCCTGCGCCTGGCGGATGCGCGCGGCCACGTGGTGCACCGCCTCCTCGGTGAACGGCAGCGGCAGCAGGTCGTAGAGCTGGGCCTGGTCGGAGCAGTAGCTCAGGTGCTCGCTGAAGCAGGCCACGTGGTGGCGGTCGAGGAAGCGCCGGGTCTGCCGCAGCAGCTCCAGATCCAGCGGTGCCGGGCCGCCCAGGGACAACGACAGGCCGTGGCAGCTCAGCGGGAAGCGCTCGGCCAGTTGCGCCAGGCCATCGCCGAAGCGACCACCGACGCCGATCCAGTTGTCCGGCGCGCATTCGAGGAAGTCCAGGGCGCCGGCGTCCATCGCCAGCAGCTCGGGCATCAGGGCGCGGCGCAGGCCGAGGCCGGCGCCGTGCAGGGAGGCTGTGTTCATGAGGGGCTCCAGAAAGCGCGAACCCTCCCGGCCAGGGGCGCAGGAGGGTTACTTGGGGGGCGTGGGCGGCGACTCAGTCCTTCGCCTGGCTCATGTGGGTGAACAGTTCCGTGGGCACTTTCTTGCCGTTGGAGAGGTACTGGTTGCTGCGGAACCTGTACACCTCCGCCTCGGACAGGTAGCCATCGCCATTGGTGTCGATCGCCTTGAACTCCTCGCCGCCCTTCGGCGCCACCGCCAGCAGCTCGGCGAGGGAGACGCGGCCGTCGTGGTCGGTGTCGGTGCGGGCGAACGAGGCGTCGCCGCACTTGCCTTCACCGCATTTGCCCTCCCCGCACTTGCCTTCGTCCTGGGTCGCCTTGGCGCTGGCACCGCTGGAGCCGCATTTGCCTTCGCCACACTTGCCTTCGGCGGCCTTGTCGGCGGCGGCCAGCTGGTAGCCCTGGGGCAATGCCTCGACGGCGAAGGCGGCGGACGAGGCGATGTTGAGGCCGCCGGCCAGGGCCACGGCGAGCAGGCCGATACGGGATGTGTTCGCGAGCGGGGTGTGGGACATGGTGCTTCTCCGGATACAGGGCGCGGGCGGTGCCGCGCGGATCGTGCCACTGGGGGCGTTGGAACCCTCGAACCGCAGGCCGTTGCTGCATCGGTTCGGGGTTGGGGCTATTTCGCCCTGGCCCTGTATCCGTGGCGTATCCGTGAAAGGGAGCATTTGTAAGCCAGTCCCGGGACCGGCGCGGCGAGATACACAGCGATACACAATGAGCTAGCCGGCGATCGCCTCGCGCAGGCGCTGGAAGGCCGCTGTGGCGTAACCCTCGCGCCAGACCAGCAGCGTATCCACCGGCATCACCGCCAGCGCGGTGACCGCCGGGCTCTCCCGGTACAGCGAGAGCACCGAGCGCGGCACGATGCCGGCGCTGTCCCCGGCGCTGACGCAGGCGAGGATGGCGTGGTAGGACCCCACCTCGCGCACCTGCACTGGTGTGCCTTCGGTGCGCTGCCCGGCCAGCCAGCGCTCGGCGAGCATGCGGTAGGTACAACCCCGGGCGAAGCAGGCCAGCGTGCCGACGCGGATATCCCCGGGCGAGGCCGCTGGCGGGTGGTCCGGCGGCAGCACCATCACCAGTTCCTCATTGAAGGCCGGCATGGCGCAGAGACCGCGCTCCAGCGCCTGGCCGTCGAGGTCCTCGCGGCGCAGCGCATCGGGGTGCGCCACCAGGGCACAGTCGATGCGGCTCGACAGCACCCCCTCGATCAGGGCCTGGCTGGTGCCGGTCGAAACCTCCAGGGCGACCCCCGGGTGAGCACGGTGATAACGCGCCAGGATCGGAGGCAGCCTGCTGGCCGCCGTGCTTTCCATGCTCCCCAGGCGCAGCGTCCCGCCCGCCACGTCGGGGTGCATGGACTGCCGCGCCTCCGCCGCCAGTGCCAGCAGGCGTTCGGCATAGGCGAGGAATTCGCGGCCCTTGTCGGTGAGCGTCATGCGCTTGCCGTCGCGCAGGAACAGGTGCACGCCCAGTTCGTCTTCCAGTTGTTTGATGCGCGTGGTGACGTTCGACTGCACCCGCTGCAGGTGCTGGGCCGCACGGGTCACGCTCTGCTCGTCGGCGACGGCGCGAAAGATCTCGAGGCTGGTCAGGTCCACTTTCAATCTCTTACAGAGAACAAGTTGATCTGAATATTCTCATTATGAGATTTTACGTCAAGCCAACCCTTGACCCAGAGGCCTGCCGACACATGCTGATCACCGAACTCCTGGGGATCGACATCCCCCTCATCCAAGCGCCCATGGTGGGTGTCTCCACGCCGAAGCTCGCCGCTGCCGTGTCCAACGCCGGTGCGCTGGGCTCCATCGGCATCGGCGCCAGCACGCCCGAGCAGGCCCGGGCGATGATCCGCGATACCCGCGCACTGACCGCCAAGCCGTTCAACGTCAACCTCTTCTGCCACGCGCCCGCCCAGCCCGACCCCGCGCGTGAACGGGCCTGGCTGGAGCACCTGCGCCCGCTGTTCGCCGAATTCGACGCCGAACCGCCGGCCGCGCTGCGCGAGATCTACCGCAGCTTCCTCGACGACCCGGCCATGCTCCAGGTGCTGCTGGAAGAGGCCACGGCCGTGGTCAGCTTCCACTTCGGCCTGCCGCCGCAGGAGTGGATCGACGCGTTGCGCGGCCGGGGCATCCGCCTGCTCGCCACCGCCACCAACCTGGCCGAGGCGCGGCTGATCGAAGCGGCCGGGATCGACGCCATCGTCGCCCAGGGCGTCGAAGCGGGCGGCCATCGCGGCGTGTTCGAGCCCGAGCAGGATGCGCTGATCGGCACCTTCGCCCTCACCCGCACCCTGGCCAGCCGGACCCGCCTGCCGGTCATCGCCGCCGGCGGCATCATGGACGGCGCCGGCATCCGCGCGGCGCTGCAACTAGGCGCTAGCGGCGCGCAGCTCGGCACCGCCTTCATCCTCTGCCCGGAATCTGCCGCCAACGCCGCCTACCGCGCAGCCATGCAAAGCCCACGAGTCGAGCGCACCGCCCTCACCGCGGCCATCTCCGGCCGCTCCGCACGGGGGCTGCCGAACCGGCTGTTCAGCGATGTCGGCCACCCCCAGGCCTCCGCCCTGCCCGACTACCCCATCACCTACGACGCCGCCAAGGCCCTGCACGCGGCCGCCTCGGCCAAGGGCTGCGACGACTACGCCGTGCAGTGGGCCGGCCAGGGCGCACCGCTGGCCCGGGCATTGCCCGCCGCCGAACTGGTGGCCACCCTCGCCGACGAACTTGCGTGACGCAGGGGCGTGCCTTGGAATGGGGCTCGTAGAGGCAGCGCTGTGCCGTAGGTTGGCGCCGAGCACAGCGAGGCCCAACGGAGCGTGTCTCGGCTGCGCTGCGTTGGGCTTCGTACCTCAACCCAACCTACCCCCGTGGCAGGACGTAGCCCGGACACACACGAACGTAAAGACAAAAAGGGAGGCTCGAAGCCTCCCTTTCTCATCACCTCCTGGTCACCAGGTCCCGCTGCTCATGCCGCCGTCCACCGCCAGCACCACGCCCGTGGTGAAGCCGGCACCGGCCAGGTACAGCACTGCCGCTGCGATCTCCTGCACCGTGCCGATCCGCCCCGACGGCGCCAGGCCGTTGAGGAACTCGCGGTTGGCCGGGTCGTGCATCGGCGTCTCGATGATGCCGGGCGCCACCGCGTTGACCTGGATGTTGTGCGGCGACAGCTCAAGCGCCAGCGCGCGGGTCATCTGGTTGATGCCGCCCTTGATCAGCACCGGCAGCGCGGCGGGCACCCGGATGTTGGGCTGCAGGGCCACGGCGGCGGAGATGTTGATGATGCGTCCGCCACCCTGCGCGGCCATGTGCGCGGCGGCCACCTGGCTGCTGTAGACCACGCCCTTGAGGTTGGTGTCCAGCAGCGTTTCCAGGTCTTGCGCGGTGTAGTCGATAAAGGGCTTGGGCAGGAAGACGCCGGCGTTGTTGACCAGCACCTCGACGCTGCCGAACGCCTCCAGCGCCGCAGCGAACACCCTGGAGGCGGTGCCCGGGTCGGCGACGTCCCCGGCCACGCCGATGAACCCGGCCGGGTCGCCCAGGCTCGCGGCGGCTTCACGCAGGCGCTCGGCGGTGCGCGCGGTGCCGACCACGTTGTAGCCCTGGTCGATGAAGGCGCGGGCCAGGCCCAGGCCGATGCCGCTGGATGCGCCGGTGATGACGACGGTCTGCTTGCTCATGTTCGGTTCCTCTTGGATGGCTCGTGTCGTGGCCGCGGTCGGGCCGCGTTGCCGTTGCAGCGCACTGTATTTGTGAGCATCGAGCCGAAAAATCCGCCATGGATCACTTCAGTTGATACGCCGGGTAATCAATCGACCGGCGATACGGGCGGCGGATGAGCGTGGGCGACCGGATTTTGGCCGGAGTCGCCGTGGCGGGGAGCGCCCGCGTTGGCCATGCTGAGCACGCCCATGACAACGACAAGAGGTGGCCCCGATGTTCGAGTTCTTCCATGTCCATCCCAGCGTCAACCGCGCCCTGGAGACCCGCCACTTCCAGGCCGTGCCCGCCACCGGCGCGCTGGGGGCCGACGTCAGAGGTGTCGACCTGAAGCGGCTCGACGGCGAGGGCTTCGCCGAACTGCGCCAGGCGTTGCTGCACCACAAGGTGCTGTTCATCCGGGACCAGCAACTGGAGATCGAGGACCTGGAACGGGTGACCCTGGCCTTCGGCGAGTTCGGCCGCGAGCCCTATGTGAAGGGCATGGCCGACCACCCGAACGTGGTCCATGTGGTCAAGGAAGCCGACGAGAAGAGCCCCGTGGTGTTCGGCGGAGCCTGGCACACCGACTGGTCCTTCCAGGCCAGGCCGCCGGCCTTCACCCTCCTCTACGGCAAGGACATCCCGCCCTTCGGCGGCGACACCTTCTTCGCCAACCTGGCGCTGGCCCACGACTGGCTGTCCCCGCCCCTGCGGGCATTCCTCCAGGGGCTCGACGCCATCCACAGCCCCGAGCGCGCCTATGGCGTCGGTGCGGCGCACAACAGGATGCTGGAAAACATGGACATCCGCTTCGGCGAAGCCACGGACGACGAGGTGCGCAGCCACCCGCTGATCACCCGCCACCCGGAAACCGGGCAGCAGGTGCTCTTCGTCAACCCGGCCTACACCAGCGGCATCGAAGGGCTGCGCCCCACGGAGGCGACCGCGCTGCTGACCCACCTGTTCGGCGTCGCGGCCCAGCCGACCTTCACCTGCCGCATGCGCTGGAGCCCCGGCACGCTGGCGATCTGGGACAACCGCAGCACCTGGCACCTGCCGATTTCCGACTACCACGGCATGCGCCGCGAGATGTACCGCACCACCGTGGTCGGCGAGGCCCCCACCCGCTAGCCCCGCAGGGGGCTGCGCCGGCAGCCCCCGCACGCATCAGTCGCTGTAGTAGCCGGTCACCACCAGGTAGTGGCCGACCTTGCGCAGCAGCGCGTGCTTGTACTCCACCTTGCCGGTCACCGGGTTCTTCCAGCGGTACTCGTAGTCGCCCTGGTCGGCCTTGGCCATCAACTCGAGGATCGGCGCACCCACCGGCTTGCCCTCGGGGTCGTCGATGGTGGCGAAGTCAACGCCCACCAGGCGCAGGTTGTAGCCGTGGGCGACGTAGCGGCGGTCCTGCAGGTCGACGACGAAGAGATACAGGTCGTCCTCGCGGAATGCCGGCGACAGCGCGTTGATCGCCTTGATGCTGCCGGCCGCATCGGCCTGCATCGCCTTCACTGCGCGCGCCATGAACTGATGCGCCTGCTCGGGCGTGGCCCGGGGCAGGTAATGGCCGACGGCGATGATGCGCTCGCCGACCCGGCGGAAATACACCTCCTTGCGCTCCACCCGGCCGTCGCGCCAGTTCTTCCAGCGGTATTCGGCGGTCTGCACGCCCTGATGCTCGGTGGTGGCCAGCACCTTCTGGAAGGCCTCGCGCAACTCGGGCTCCAGCACCTGCGACACGTCCCGGCCGATCAGCACGGCCGAAGGACCGCCGCTGGCCAGCATCACGCCGTGGGTATCCACCACGAACACGTAGCGATCGTCCTCGATGAACTCGCCCTGCCGGCTGAACGCCGCCAGCGCCGCGTCGCCCTGCTTCTGGTAGTAGTCGACCGCGCGGTCCAGCAAGGCGCGCGCCTTCTCGGCGTCCGCCGCCGGGTCTGCCGACGCCAGCCCGGTGAACGACAGGCAGAGGGCCAGGGCAATGGTTCGGAACATGGATGCAACTCCTCGCGCCAGGGGCGACGACAGCGGCCGGTTGGCCTACAGGGAAGAAATCCTTCCACATTTTCGTACAGGCTCTGGATAACGCCAGGCGCTCGCCATGGATTCGGGGCGATCTCCTGCGAACGAGAGTGGATTCGGGCGTCTTTGCATGAGCTGGCAGTGAAATTGCCGATGGTCGACGCAGTGATTTGTACGATGGCGTGCGAGGCGATTTGTCTCTACCCTGACACACTTTCAGGAAGAATCACCCGCTGCTGTGCGCAGGCAGTCGATTTCCGAAGCCGTGTCGCCAGGTCGACGTGCCGTCGATGGCGCCTGGCTTCCCCGAGAACAAGACAATAAACGGATGTCCGAAGAAAACCGTTCCGAATGCATCATCGTCGCCGACGATCACCCCGTATTCCGCGATGGCCTGCGGCGTATCGTCCAGCGCGTGCTCCCCACCGCCCGGGTGGAGGAAGCCGGCAGCATGGACGAGGTACTGGCCCTGGCCCGTGAGGGAGAAACGCCGAGCATGTTCATCCTCGACCTGCTCTTCCCCGGGCAATCCGTCGAGGCCATCGGCGCGCTGCGCCAGGCCTTCAAGCGCAGCTCCATCGTCATCGTCTCCATGGTCGACAGCCAGAAGGCCGTGGACGAGGTGATGGCCGCCGGTGCCGACGGCTTCATCGGCAAGGCCACGGCACCGGACGAAGTCGGTGAGGCGCTGCTGGCCATCCGCGACGGTGACTTCGTGGTGCGTTTCGGCGAAACCGGGCTGCTCGCCCACGATGCCGAACTGACCCAGCTCACGCCCCGCCAGCAGGACGTGCTGCGGCTGATCGTCGGCGGCCTGTCGAACAAGGAAATCGCCCGCGAGCTGGACATCTCCCCCTTCACCGTGCGCATCCACGTCTCCTCGCTGCTCCGCGCCCTGGGCGTCAACACCCGCGCCGCTGCAGCGGCCAAGGCCGCCAAGGCGGGCATCTGATTTCGTAGGTTGGCGCCGAGCGCAGCGAGGCCCAACACGCAATATCCGGCCCGGCTTCAGGCTGTCTCCGTAGGAGCGGCTTCAGCCGCGAAAGACCTTCAACAGGCACGTGGCCGCGAGTAACCGGATGCTCCTATCTCGAATGAGTTCGCTCTGTCTGGGTTAGGTATTGCCAGAAGGTTACGAGCTCGGTTGATTGCCGAGCTTTGCTGATGTCTCTGGTTTCGCCCCCCCCGGGCGAGTCCCTTTTCCAATCGCTGGAACGCCAGCCCGGTGAAAAGGAACCAAAAAACTTGCCCCTGCATACGGGTCTGGCTTCGCCAGACTCCCCTCGCTCCATCATCGTTTCAGGGGCACGGCGTAACGGGCCATCCATGGCCCGGTACGCCTCTCGCGACATCCATGTCGCTCAACCCCTGAAACGATGATTGCGCTCGGCCTCCTGAAGGGGCGTTAGGCGGCTGCTTCAACTCTGATGCCTCACTTCATATTGATGTGCGCATCACTACCGCAGCTGACGGCTTTCGTAGGATGGCGTAGAGCGAAGCGAAACCCATGCGGTGGGCCTGCCAGGAATCCAGAAGAGTCCTGAAAGCGCCGCTCTCGTGAATTCACAACAGCTAACGCAGACAGAGCGAATGAATTCGCTCCCTCCCATGGCGCCGCGCCTCAACCCGCCGCGGCCGTCTCCGGCATGCCCAGCTTCAGCGCCATCAGCACCGAGCGCAGCTCGGCCGGGTGCAGGGGCTTGGAAAGGATCGGGATGTCCGGGTCGGCCACCAGCTCCTGCACCCGCTTCACCTCGTGACCGGTGATCACCACCGCCGGCACCTTCCAGCCGCTGCGGGCGCGGATGCGTTCGATGCAGTCGGCCCCGGTGGTCTCGGTGTCGAGGTCGAAATCGGTGATGACCAGATCGCACTGCACCTCGCCCGGCGGCAACGAAGGCCGTGCCTCGACGACGCAGCCCCACTTCTCCAGCAGCGTCGCCGTGGCGCGCAGCACGGCACCATCGTCCTCGATGAGCATCACCCGCAGGCCGTCGAGCATGCGCAGCGGCAGCTGCGAGCGCGCCGGCAAAGGGGCCTGGCGCGGCGCTTCGCAGCCTTGCAGGCCTTCGATGGCCACGCTGGTGCCACGCCCCAGGCGCGAGGCGATGCGGATTTCCAGGCCCATCAGCTGGGCCAGGCGCTTGACGATGGCCAGGCCCAGGCCGACGCCTTCGATGTCGCGGTCACGCACCTGGCGCACCCGGTAGAACTCATCGAAGACATTGGCCAGGTGCTGCGGCGGAATACCGCGACCCTGGTCGTGCACCTCGATGGCGATGCGCCCGTCACGCCGCCGGCAGCCAAGCAGCACGGGGCGGCCAGGGGCGTACTTGAGGGCGTTGGAGAGAATGTTCTGCACCATGGTCGACAGCAGGTGCGGGTCGGCCTGCACGTGCAGTTGCGGCGGCACCCGCAGCTGGATGCGCACCCCAGCCCAGCGCGCGGCCTCGGCGTTCTGCCGCACCAGGTCCTGCAGCAGGGCTTCCAGCGCCACCGGCTGGGTGCGCGGCACCACCTTGCCGCCATCGAGGCTGTACATGTCGAGGATCGAGCGGAACAACTGGGAAACGCTGTGCAGCGACTTGTCGATGCTGTCCACCAGCTGGCGTTCCTCATGGCCCAGGTCGGCGTCGCGCAGGCACGCGGTGAACAGGCTGATGCTGTGGATCGGCTGGCGCAGGTCATGGCTGGCCTGGGCCAGGAAGCGCGACTTGGCGAGGTTGGCCGCACTCTCCGCCTCGGTGGCCCGCCGCGCCTGGCCCAGCAGGATGTTCACGTAGGCCGGCACGATGATGGTGGTCACCACCAGCGTCAGCACCATGTAGGGCTGCTCCTGCCAGTAGGGGTTGAGCGCGGTGATGACCGCCAGCGCCACCAGTGCCAGCAGGGTCGAGACCGCCAGGTAGCGCGAACCGAAGCGCAGGCCGTTGCCCACCGTCACCCACAGCAACAAGCCGTAGGCCGGCAGCATCGCCGGCCCGCCGACGATCATCGAGAAGCCGATGCCGGCGTAGTCGTGGGCCATGGAGAACAGCCGGCGCGAAGGGTACACCCCCGGCCAGCGCACGATGCTCGTCAGCAACACGAATGAGACCGCCAGGAACAGCGTGTTGTAGATGAGGATGGGGACTGCCTTGTCTTCCGGCATGCGGCCGAGGAGTTCGGCCACTGCGGTGTAGAGCGTGGCGAGGCTGGCGATGACCAGCCGGACGACGGCCTGGGAGCGTTCGGTGTCGAGTGCGCTACGGCGAAAAGCGGGCATGCAACATCCTTTCTGCCTGGCTGGGCCAGGTCTGGTCCTTCCTGAAGGGTGCAACCTTATGCGTCGCGGTCGCCGCTGATCAAGCGGCACGGCACCTCGCTGACCGATGGCGCGCGGCCACCGTTGATCATTCTTCTCGAACCCTTCCGGGCGCCGTGGGCCGTATTCCATGTAACCCACAGCACCTGGAGAACTCCATGAGACTGAACAAATTGACTGCCTTCATCCTCACCGGCTGCCTGGCCGGCGCCTCCCTCACCGCACTGGCCGAGACCGATGGCGGCACCGGCCCCACCGTGCCCGGCCCGAGCACGCCCAGTTCCCCCACCTCCCCCTCGACCGACAGTGGCACCGGCTCGGGTACCCAGTCGCCCGGCAATGGCGTCGGTGGCCCCAGTGCGCCCGGCGGCACCGGCACGGGCAGCGGCACGGGCAGCGGCATCGGTGGCCAGGGCGGCGCTCCCACCCCGGGCACCGATGGCAGCGGTACGGGAACCGGAACGGGGACCGGCGGTACCGGCGGCTCGGGAACCGGTGGAGCGGGCACGGGCGGCACCGGCTCCGGGACCGGCGGTGCGGGCACCGGTGGCATGGGCGGCAGCGGCACCGGCGCCCCGGCAGGAACCGGCGGCACGGGTGGCTCGGGCTCCTCGGGCGGCAGCGGCAGCTCCTCCGGCGGTTCCAGCGGCAGCCAGTGATCGCACTCGGCAACCACGCCTCGCGGCGTGGTTGCCGCTGCGCCGCATCCCCTCCAAGGCGCAACCGGCTGCACCTTGCACGCCATGATGGCGAACTACTAGCAACGACCGGCGCATCCCTTTAGTCTTCGCCCACCCGCCTTTCCCTTCCTTCCCATCCTGCGGGCCTAAGAGGACTCATCATGCAACGGACCCTTGCGATCGCCCGCAACCTTTCCCTGTGCCTGGCTTTCGGCCTGGCCGCCACCCAGGTGCACGCCGCTGGCGCCCTGGCCATCGACAGCAACCAGGGCCTGCAATACGGCTTCGCCTACGACTACCCGGACCTCTCCCAGGCCCAGGACCGCGCGCTGAGCGAGTGCGGCAGCGGCTGCGAGGTGGTGCTGGACTTCGAGAGCGGCTGCGCCGCCTACGCCGCCGACCAGGTCAACGGCTCCACCGCCTATGGCTGGGGCGCCGACTTCAACGCCGGCAATGCCCAGGCCCGCGCCATTTCCGAATGCCAGGAGCGTGGCGGAAACGCCTGCGTGGTGCGCAGCTGGGGTTGCAACAGCGAGTGATCGCGGGGGCGCCGCCGGCTGATCCGGTGCGCGCCGAATGCCCACGCCGCCCGTGATTTCCTCGTGCACGGCCCTGCGGCAAAACGCCACGAAAGGCCACTCCCGAGCGGCCCGATGACCTGCTAAAGTCGCCGCCCATGAAATTCACCCGCACCGAACGCCCGCTGATCGCCTGGATGCTCTACGCAAGCGTCCTGTTCAGCCTGTTCGCCTGCGGTATCCACCACGGCCAGATGAGCGGCCTGGCCCTCAGCGGCCTCGGCGGCGCCTTCTGCTCGGCCAACGACACCCAGGGCGCCGGGATCGACGACAGCGGCAAGCAACTGCCCCAGCTCGCGGCCCAGTACAGCTGCCCGCTCTGCTCCTCCTTCGCGCCCGCCGTGGCCCTCAGCAGCCTCGGCTGGCAGATCGACGCCTTCCTCGGCGTCCCCGCCACCCCGCTGGATGCCCACAGCTGGCCGCAACCGCCGCCGCGCGAACTCTGGCCCTCCCTCAACCCCCGCGCCTCCCCCGTCTCTTCCTTGCTCGCCTGACCACCTGGCGCTCCCGCGCCGGATCACCCGTGCACGCTCGACAAGGAAGAGCCGATGAACCCGAAAAACACCTGCCTGGTGCTGCTGGCCTGTGCCTGCTCGCCCGCCTACGCCCAACACGCCAGCGACCCCCTGGAACTGCCCGCCAGCACCATCAGCGCCGACCGGGAAAAACCCGGCCTGGACCTCGATGCCGCCGCCGAAGGCACCTCGCGCCTGGGCCTCAGCCCGCGTGAGAACCCCGCCTCGGTGGCCATCGCCGACCGCGAGAAGATCGAACGCATCGGCGCGCGCAACTTCCTCGATGTCGCCAACGCCCTGCCCGGGGTCAACGCCTCGGCCCCGCCCGGCTGGGGCGGCTACGTGGCCTACCGCGGCTTCAACGGCGCCCAGGTCAACCAGCTGTTCAACGGCATCAGCCTGCAATACACCAGCGCCAACCGCCCGGTGGACGCCTGGATCTACGACCGCGTCGAGCTGATCGGCGGCCCCTCCTCCTTCCTCCATGGCAGCGGCTCGGTGGGCGGCAGCCTCAACTACGTCACCCGCCTGGCCAGCCGCGAGAACAGCGGCGAGGCGCGCATCCGCTATGCCCGCTTCGACGACCGCGAGGTCTCCATCGGCGTCAACCGCGTGCTCAACGACGGTCCCGGCCCGCACCACTACGCGCGCCTGGACTACAGCCGCAACGACGGCAACGGCTACATCGACCGCCAGGAGCGCGGTGCCGGCAACTTCGCCTTCTCCCTGCTCAGCGACCTCACCGACAACCTCTCCCACACCCTGGCCATCGAATACCTGGATGAGAAGGAAGACAGCCCCTACTGGGGCGCGCCGACCCTCAACCCCAAGGCCGGCGAACTGAAGATCGACCGCCACGACCGCTTCTCCAACTACAACGTCGAGGACGGCCGCTACGAGCAGCGCACCCGCTGGCTGCGCTCGATCACCGACTACCGCTTCGATGACGCCAGCAGCCTGCGCAACACCTTCTACCACTACGAAGGCCAGCGCGATTACCGCAACCTGGAGACCTATCGCTACACCGCCGGCAACAGCGCCATCCAGCGCACCGGCGCCTACCTGCAGCGCCACGACCAGGAGCTCAACGGCAACCGCGTGGAGTTCCTGCACAAGGGCGAGCTGCTCGGCCGGGCCAGCGACTGGGCCTTCGGCCTCGACTACAGCGTCAACCAGCAGGCGGTCTACCCGCGCTCCTCCTCGGCGATCTTCGACACCGTTCTGCCCGGCGCCTTCGACCCCGGCCATTTCGACGACATTCCCGGCATGGCCGGCGGCCTGGTCAAGGCCCGCAGCAACGAGGTGCGCACCACCTCCGGCTTCGCCGAGAACCGCCAGCAGCTCACCGACGAACTGGCCCTGGTCACCGCCCTGCGCTACGACCACATCGAGCTGGACGCCCGCAACCACGGCGCGGTCAGCGCCAACGCGCCAGCTTCCTTCGAGCGCCGCTGGGACGCCGTCACCGGCCGCGCCGGGCTGGTCTGGCAGTTCACCTCCGACGCCAACCTCTACGTGCAATACAGCACCTCGGCCGAACCGCCGGGAGGCACCCTCACCGGCGCCAGCTTCACCCAGGTCCGCGACTACGACCTGAGCACCGGGCGCCAGGTGGAAGTGGGCAGCAAGCTGGACTTCGACGAAGGCCGTGGTTCGGCGACCGTCGCCGCCTACCGCATCGTGCGCAAGGACTTCCCCATCGCCGATGCCAACAACCCCAACAGCACCGTCCAGGCCGGCCAGCAGACCTCCGATGGCATCGAGATCGCCGCGTCCTACCG
Source organism: Pseudomonas sp. USHLN015 (assembly GCF_037153275.1). Lineage (NCBI taxonomy): Bacteria > Pseudomonadati > Pseudomonadota > Gammaproteobacteria > Pseudomonadales > Pseudomonadaceae > Pseudomonas > Pseudomonas sp. USHLN015. Next base: position 268,106 of record NZ_JBBCKP010000008.1, on the reverse strand, counting down.
GCTCACGCCCGCCCTGACCGTCGAGGGCAATTTCGCCTGGGTCGACGCGCGCTTCGACGAGTTCAACGAAGTGGTCAGCGGCGCCAACGTCTCGCGCAAGGGCAAGACCCCGGTCAACATCCCGGACCGCCTGGCCAACCTCTGGCTGACCTACGAGCTGGCCGAGGACTGGCGCACCGGCGTCGACGCGCGCTACGTCTCCTCGGTCTACGCCAACAACGCCAACACCCAGTGGGTGCCCTCCTACACCCTCTACGGCGCCTTCCTCGAACATCGCCTGAGCGCGGATACCAAGGTCACCGCGCGCCTGCGCAACCTCACCGACGAGGTCTATGCGCGCTTCATCCACCAGACCGGTGCGCAGTACTACCTGGGCGAGCCACGCAGCCTGGAGCTGGCCCTGGACATGCGCTTCTGAGGGCCGCCGGATGAAACGCCACCTGTACCTCTGGCACCGCTGGCTGGGCATCGGCCTGTGCCTGTTCATGGCCCTGTGGTTCGTCTCGGGGATGGTCATGCTCTACGTCGGCTACCCCAAGCTGACCCAGGCCGAGCGCCTCGCCCCGCTGCCGCCCCTGGCGGCGGGGTGCTGCGTGGAACCCGCCGTCGCACTCAAGGTCACCGGGCGCAGCGAGGCGCCCTCGAGCCTGCGCCTGGTCAGCATCGCCGGCGAGCCGCGCTACCTGCTCGGCTACCGCGACGCCAACCTCGCGGTGGACGCCCGCGACGGCAGCCTGCTCGCGCCCCAGGGCCCGTTGCAGGCCCTGGCCAGCGCGCGGCAGTTCAGCGGTGCCGAGGCCCATTACCTGGAAGAGGTTGACGAAGACCTGTGGAGCCACAGCCGTGCCCTGGACGTCGACCGCCCGCTGCACAAGGTGCGGGTCGACGACGCGGCGCGCAGCCTGCTCTATGTCTCCTCGCGCACCGGCGAGGTGGTGCGCGACGCCAGCCGTGCCGAACGCGCCTGGAACTACCTGGGCGCCTGGCTGCACTGGCTCTACCCGCTGCGCGGCGGCCTACTGGACGGCATCTGGGCCAGCATCGTCATCTACCTGTCCCTGGCCGCCACGGCGATGGCCGTGCTGGGCGCCGTGGTCGGCCTGCTGCGCTGGCGCTTCTCCAGGCCCTACCGCAGCGGCTCGCGCTCGCCCTACCCGGCCGGGTTCGCCCGCTGGCACCACCTCACCGGGCTGGGCTTCGGCCTGCTGCTGATCGCCTGGATCTTCAGCGGCCTCATGTCCATGCGCCCCTGGCACCTCACCGAAGGGCGCTCGCCCCTCGCCGCGCGGGATTTCCAGGGCGGCGAACTGCGGGCTGGCGCCTTCAAGGTCGGGGTCGAGGAGGCCCTGCAACGCTTCCACGAAGCCGGCCTGGAACCGGTGGAACTGCAATGGCGGATGCTTGGCGGTGCGGCCTACCTCGGTGCGCTGGATGCCCGGGGCGACAGCCGCGTGCTGCCGCTGGCGAAGGCGGGCCCGGCCCTGGCGCAACTGCCCCGTAGCACCCTGGAAGCCGCCGCGCCCCGGCCCGTGGCGCAAGCCACCTGGCTGGAGGCCTACGACACCTATTACTACCCGCGCGGCGAAGCCAGCATGTACGGCGGCCAACCGAAGCGCCTGCCGCTGCTGCGCCTGGCCTTCGACGACCCCGGCCACAGCTGGGTGCATATCGACCCCTACAGCGGCGCGGTGCTGGATGTGCTGGACGACAACCGCCGCGCCGGTCGCTGGCTGTTCAACCTGCTGCACAGCTGGGACTGGCAACCGCTGCTGGAACGGCCATTGCTGCGGGAGCTGCTGATCATCGCCTTCAGCCTCGGTGGCCTCGCCATCAGCGTCAGCGGCGTGGTGATCGGCTGGCGACGGTTGCGGCCCAAACGCCGGGCGCTGCGCTCACCAGCGGTTTCAAGGGGGCTCATGCGCCAGCATTGATGCGGATGACGACGGGACGGTCGAGGGCTCAGGCGCTCAATCGCTCCCGCAACCGCCCGAGCATGCCCAGCAGGCTGCCCACCTTCTCCCGCTCGCGGCCCTCGCGCGGGGCTTCTGCCTGGCGGGCCGGGGCGCGCTGCGGCTGCGCGCGCCAGGCCTGGGCCTGCTCGGCGGCGGCCTTCAGGCCTTTTTCGAACAGCCCGCGACGGATCGGCTTGGGCAGGTAACGGAAGATCTGCGCCTCGTTGATCAGCTTGAGCAGCGCCTGGGTGTCGCGGAACGGCGTCACCACCAGGCTGAGCAGCCGTGGATGGGCCTGGGCCAGGGACTTGAGCAGTGGCGCGGTGTCTTCGCCGGCGAACTTCAGGTCGCCCACCAGCAGGTCCACCGGCTCGTCGTTGAGCATCGCCACAGCCTCGCCCAAGTGGCGCGGACGCAGCAGGCGGTGGCCGCCGTCCATGCAGAAGTCGGCGACGCTGGCCAGGGTCTCCGGGTCCTCGTCCAGCAGCAGCACGCTGAGCGGCTCGCGCCTGGCCGCCACCTCCAGCGCCGGTGCCGGCAGCTGGCGCCCGGCGATCTCGGCCGCCTGGCGCAGGGTGAAGGCCATCTCCTGCGGGTCCCAGGGCTTGGTCAGGTAGCGGAAGATGCCGCCGCTGTTCAGCGCCTCCACCGCCGTATCGAGATCGGAGTAGCCGGTGAGCAGGATGCGCAGGCAGTCCGGCGCCATCTCGCGCACCTGGGTCAAGAGCTCGGCGCCACTCATCTGCGGCATGCGCTGGTCGCTGACGACGATGTGCACCGGCTCCCGGGCCAGGCGCTCCAGGGCGCGCAGCGGGTCGCTTTCGGTGACCACCTCGTAGTCACGGCGGAACTGCAGGGCGAGGCTGCGCAGGATGCGCTCCTCATCGTCGACGAACATCACGCGTATGGGCGAAGTCATGGGCTCAGGCGCTCCGTTTCATTTCACGGGCCTGCACGCGCGGCAGGCGGATGAGGAAGCGCGTGCCGCGCCCCACTTCAGAGGCCACGCGAATGCTCCCGCCGTGGTCCTGGATGATCTTGTAGCTGATGGACAGGCCCAGCCCCGTGCCCTCGCCCACCGGCTTGGTGGTGAAGAAGGGGTCGAAGATGCGCCGCACCACCTCCGGCGCCATGCCGCAGCCGCTGTCCTGCACCGAGATGCACACCCACTCCGCCTCGGCCCAGCTCTTGAGCTGGATGCGACCGAAGCCGACCGTGGCCTGGGCGGCATTGGTCAGCAGGTTGAGCAGCACCTGGTTGATCTGCGACGGCGCACAGGCCACGCGCGGCAACTCGCCGAGCTGCTGGATCACCTCGGCCTTGTCCTTGATGTGGTTGCGGGCGATCAACAGCGCGCTGCGGATGCAGTCGTTGAGGTCCACTTCCTCGCTCATGGCGCGGTCCAGGCGGGCGAAGTCCTTGAGCCCGGCCACCAGCTCGCCGATCTGCTCCAGGCCATAAAGGGTGTCGCCGAACAGCTGGCGCAGGTCCTCGGCCAACAGCTCCGGCGCCACCTGCTCGCGCATCGCCGCGGCGGCGTCCAGGGCGTCGCCCAGGCGCTGCTCGTCGCAATCCGGGTCGCGCAGGCAATCGGCCAGGGCGGCCTGGCTGCGGGCCAGCTCGGTGAGCGGCGCGGTGAGCTGGTCGAGCAGTTGCACGTTGTTCTTCACGTAGCCCAGGGGGGTGTTCAGCTCATGGGCGACGCCGGCGACCATCTGGCCCAGGGAGGCCATCTTCTCCGACTGCACCAGCTGGGCCTGGGATTCCTTCAGATCCACCAGGGCCTTGCGCAGCACCTGGTTGCGCTGGGCGATGCGCAGCTCCATGGCCTTGAGCAGGTCGAGCACCGTGCCCAGGCCCTGGTAGCGGCCCTCGCCGTCCACCAGGATGAAGTCCTCGGTGATGGGGTACTGCAACTCGGCGGTGATCTGCTTGGCCGCCTGTTCCAGGCTCATCTCCAGGCTCAGCACCAGGGGCGATCCGTTCATCACCTCGCTCACCGGGCGGCGCCCCCAGAGGTCGCGGCCGAAGCGCTGCATGAAGATGTCCTGCAGGGTGTAGCGGCTCACCAGGCCCAGCGGCCGGGCCTCGGTATCCACCACCGGCAGGGAAAGGAAGGTCTTGTGCTCGGCGGTCAGCAGCCGGTCGGCCACATCGCTGATGCTCATCGCCGGTTCCAGCCCCGCGACGGGTTTGAGCAGGCGCGCCAGACTGCTTTCGGCTGCCATGATCCAAGGCTCCTTCCACTGAGAATGGGCGTCATTCAAGCAGTGACAGGTTGCCATCATGTGACAGCTGTCTCATTTCCCTTACACCTGGATTCGCAGGCCGGCCGCCGGGGTGGCGTAGAGCTAGCCGGCAGCACCGCCGGTGGAGGTAAAAGGCGACCTCCACCCTACGCAGCGGTCATGCCCATGCGATGAGCCGCCCCTGTGGGAGCGAATTCATTCGCGATGCGCCGCCACCAGCAGCTCCGAACCACCCCGTAATGTAGGGTGGACCGCGCTCCATCGGTCCACCATGCGGGCTAGCCGGCAGCACCGCCGGTGGAGGTGCCGCCCTGTGGGAGCGAATTCATTCGCGATGCTTCATCAATGGAAATCCCGGCTGCGCACATCCAGCCCCGCCAGCAGCGGGCTGAGGTCGTGCAGGCGACGGGCGATGAGGTGGCGCACGCCGTCCTTGGTCTCCAGGCGGCCGTCCACCTGGAGCATCTGCGAGCCCACCAGCACGCGGCGCTGGCGCACGGCGATGTCGTGCCAGACCACCACGTTGACCATGCCGAACTCGTCTTCCAGGGTGACGAAGACCACCCCGCTGGCGGTCTGCGGGCGTTGGCGACCCTTGACCAGGCCGGCGACGCTCACCCCCTGACCGTGCTCCGTGTTGGCCAGGTCCCGCGAGCTGCGGCAGCGCCGCCTGGCCAGGGCGCCGCGCAGCAGGGCCAGGGGATGGGGGCCGAGGGTGGTGCCCAGGGTGTCGTAGTCGGCGTACAGGTCCTCGCCACGGCTGGGCAGCGGCAGGTCCACCGGCAGCTCGGCCTGCTGCGGCAGGCCGGCGAACAGCGGCAGCTCCTCCTCCACCGCCGCCACCGCCCAGCGCGCCCGGTGGCGATGGCCGGCCAGGCCGCGCAGGGTGCCGGCATCGGCCAGGCGTTCGCGGGCACGGGCATCCAGGCGGGCGCGGTGGCAGAGGTCGGCCACGTCGTCGAAGGCGCGGACGGCGCGGGCGGCGGAGATGCGCCCGGCCGCCTCCTCGTTGAAGCCCTTGACCATGCGCAGCCCCAGGCGGATGGCCAGGCGCCCGCGCGCATCGGGTTCCAGGTCGCAATCCCAGTCGCTGTGGCGCACATCCACCGGGCGCACTTCGATGCCGTGGCGGCGGGCGTCCTGCAGCACCTGGTCGGGGGTGTAGAAGCCCATGGGCCAGCTGTTGACCAGGGCGCAGGCGAAGATCGCCGGCTCGTGGCACTTGAGCCAGCTGCTGGCGTAGGCCAGCAGGGCGAAGCTGGCGGCATGGGACTCGGGGAAGCCGTAGCTGCCGAAGCCCTTGATCTGCTCGAAGAGGCGCTGGATGAATGCCAGCTCGTATCCCTTTTCCAGCATGCGCTCGGTCAGGCGGATGCGATGGGGCTCCAGGCCGCCATGGCGCTTCCAGGCGACCATGGAACGGCGCAAGCCGTCCGCCTCCTCGGCCGTGTACTCGGCCGCCACCATGGCGATCTGCATCACCTGTTCCTGGAACAGCGGGACACCGAGGGTGCGCTGGAGCACCGTCTTCAGCTCCTCGGAGGGATAGTCCTCGTTTTCCTCCTTGTTCCGCCGCCGCAGGTAGGGATGGACCATGTCCCCCTGGATCGGCCCCGGCCGCACGATGGCCACCTGGATCACCAGGTCGTAGAACTCTTTCGGCCGCAGGCGCGGCAGCATGGCCATCTGCGCGCGGGACTCGATCTGGAACACGCCGATGGTGTCGGCGCGGCTGATCATGGCGTAGGTGGCCGGGTCATCCTTGGGCAGCCCAGCGATGGTCCAGCGATGGCCGCGGTGACGCTCGATAAGCCCGAAGCAGCGCCGCAGGGTGGTGAGCATGCCCAGGGCCAGCACGTCCACCTTGAGCAGGCCCAGGGCGTCGAGGTCGTCCTTGTCCCACTGCACCACGGTGCGCTCGGCCATGCTGGCGTTCTCCACCGGCACCAGGGTGTCCAGCGGTGCCTCGGAGATGACGAAGCCGCCCGGGTGCTGCGACAGGTGCCGGGGAAAACCGATCAGTTCCTGGGTCAGCACCAGCACGCGGCGCAGCACCGGGCTTTCGGGATCGAAGCCGGCCTCCAGCAGGCGATCCACGGGCGGTGCGTGGTCACTCCAGCTGCCGCAGCAGTCGGCCAGGGCGTTGACCTGGTCCGGCGGCAGGCCCAGTGCCTTGGCGATATCCCGCACCGCCCCGGTGCCGTGGTAGGTGCTGGCCACGGCGGTGAGCGCGGCGCGGCCGCGACCATAACGGCGGAACACGTACTGCATCACCTCCTCGCGGCGCTCGTGCTCGAAGTCGACGTCGATATCCGGCGGCTCCTTGCGCTCCTTGGACAGGAAGCGCTCGAACAGCAGGTTGAAGCGGCTCGGGTCCAGCTCGGTGATGCCGAGCACGAAGCACACCACCGAGTTGGCCGCCGAGCCCCGGCCCTGGCAGAGGATCTTCTCTCCACGGGCAAAGCTGACGATGTCATGCACCGTGAGGAAGTAGCTTTCGTAGCCCAGCTCCTCGATCAACGACAGCTCGTGCTCCACCTTCTCCAGCGCCTCCGGACTGGCGCCTTCGGGCCAACGCTTAGGGATACCCTCGGCCACCAGATGACGCAGCCAGCTCACCGGCGTATGCCCCTCCGCCACCAGCTCGCGCGGGTACTGGTAGTTGATCTCGCCCAGGTCGAAGCGGCAGCGCGCGGCGATCACCAGGGTCTCGGCCAGCAACGCCGGCGGGTAGAAACGCTCCAGCACCGCCCGTGAGCGCAGGTGGCGCTCGCCGTTGGGGAACAGGCGCTGCCCGGCCTCGGCCAGGGTGCAGTGGTGGCGGATGGCGGTCATGCAGTCCTGCAGGGCACGGCGGCCCCGGGCGTGCATGTGCACGTCGCCCGCTGCCACGGCGGGGATGGCCAGTTCACCGGCCAGGGCCTGCAGGCGGGCCAGCCGGCCGGCGTCGTCCGGCCCCCGGTGCAGCTCCACCGCCAGCCACAGGCGCCCGGGGAAGCGGGCCCGCAACCAGCGGCCCTGCTCCTCGTCCGCCGGCTCGCCGGGCAGCCAGAGGGCCAGCAGGCCATCGAGGGCGCCGTCGAAATCCTCCGCCAGCAGGCGGTACTCGCCCTTGGCGGCGCGCCGACGGGCCCGGGTGATGAGCCGGCACAGGCGCTGGTAGCCGGCGAGGTTTTCCACCAGCAGCACCAGGCGCGGGCCGTTCTCGATCATCATCTCGCTGCCGACGATCAAGGGCAGCTCGCTGGCCTTGGCCGCCTGCCAGGCCCGCACGATGCCGGCCAGGGTGCATTCGTCGGTGATCGCCAGGGCTGTGTAGCCCTGCTGCTTCGCCCGCTCGAACAATTCGGCGGCGCTGGAGGCCCCGCGCTGGAAGCTGAAGTTGGACAGGCAGTGCAGCTCGGCGTACCCGGCGCTCATGCGAACCACCCGAGCAGGGTGAAGGGGCCGATCTCCCCCGCCGGGCACCAGGCCCAGGCGCGGCGGCCGTCGCGGGTTTCCAACTGGTAGTAATCGCGGCGCTGGTCGTCGCCATCCCACCAGCCGGATTCCACCCGCTCCGGCCCGGCGAGGATGCGCGGGGCGAACTCGCGCAGCGGCTGGCCCTCGCGCAGCAGCCAGCCGGGCCGAGGCGGCCCCTGCAGCAGCGGCCCGGCCTGGCCGTCCACACCCAGGCGCCAGGCATGCTCGGGGCGGTGGTCGGCATGGGCCTTTAAACCCTGCACGGCGTCATCGCCCAGGCGCGCGCGCAGGCGTTCGCGCAAGGCTTCCCAGGGCAGGTTCTGCTGCGGTCGCGGGTCGAACAGTTCGCGGTGCTCGGGCACGAAGCGCGGCAGGTCGCGGGCCACCAGGCGCAAGGCGCGCACCGGCGCCACCACCTGCAGCTGCTCCAGGCGTCCACGGGCCAGCTCGAAGAGCATCGCCGGGTCGCGCTCGGTACCCAGCAGGCCCACCGGCACCTGGCTGTCCGCCTGGCTGGCGTGCTGCAGGTGCAGGACGAAGCGCTGCACACCGCTGTCGCGCCCGGCGAGGAAGGCGGCGAGGTCCGAGGTGAGGCGGCGCAGGGGGAACAGCAGCGCCTGGTTCGATTCCACCTCGAAGTTGAGCTCGATGCGTGCATCGAATTCATCCGGCGGCAGGTAGCAGTCCAGTGCCACGGCACGGCGCCCCTGCAATTCGTCCAGGTGCTGCAGCACCCGTGCGGGGAAGCGCTTGGCCAGGGTCTCGCGGGGCAGCGCCAGGACCTGCTTCATGCGCCGCAGCCCCATGCGCCCCAGGGCCGTGGCCACGTCCGGCTCGAAGCCGGCACGCTCCACCGGCATGCGCTCGATCGCCTCGTGCAGGGCTGCGCCCTCTTCCACCGCCAGGCCGTCGTGGATGTTGGCCAGCATGCGCGCCGCCACCGGATTGGGCGCCACCACGATCCGATGACGGAAGCCGAGCGCCGCCAGCTCCTCGCGCAGGCGCGCCTCGAAGCGCGGCCAGGGCCCGAACAGCGCCAGGCTGGAGGCGATCTCCAGCAGCAGCACGCGGGGGTAGCGCAGGCTGACATGGGAGCTGAAGCCGTAGCCCCAGGCAGCGAGAAAGCGCTGCCAATGCTCGATCTCCCCGGCGTCGTATTCAGCCTGGGCGAAGTCGCGGGTCAGCGCGTGGGCGGCGGTCAGGCCCATGCCCGGGCGCAGCCCCAGGGCCCGCGCGGCCGGGTTGACCGCCTGCAGCACGCGGCGCTGGGGGGTGCCGGTGACCAGGGCCAGGGGCACTTCGGGGTCGTCGCGGCGACGCAGCACGGCGTCCAGCGCCAGCTGCGGCAGCAGGATGCAGGCCCAGCGCATCAGTGCCCCGCAAGGGCCAGGGTGCCGGTCGGCGCCAGGCCACCCCGGCACTTGAGCACGCGCACCCGGCCCGGGCCGTCCAGTGCAAGGCGCAGGGCAGCGGGCGACGGGTTGAGGGCTTCCTGCAGGGGTCGATAGGCGAAGCCCAGGGTCTGCCCGGTTTCCGCCGCCACCTGCAACCGGCGCAGGGCACGGTCGTCCGCCTGGCGCGGCCAGCAGAGCACGGCGCCGCAGCTGCCCGAGCGCAGGCACTGCTCGGCCGCCCAGAGGGCGTCGCGGCCTTCGGCCTCGACCAGCACCAGCCAGCGCAGGTCCACCCCCGCGGCCTGCCAGGCCTGGGGGTACGGCAGGTAGGGCGCGCCTACCAGCACCACCCGTTCGGCGCTGGCGGTAAGCCGTGCCAGGGTCGGCCAGAGCAGGTGCAACTCGCCCAGCCCCGCGCCCGGCACGAGGATTTCGCTGAGGGCCGACTCCGGCCAGCCGCCCGAAGGCAACGCCGCATCCAGCTCGCCATGCCCCGTGGGTTGCGCACCGACCGGCAGCGCACTGGCCTGGCCCTTCCAGACACGCCGCTCGTCCAGCAGCGCGTCGAGGGCGATCACGGCGCCCATCAGGCGCCATCCCGGCGAAGGCGGCCCGTGAAGGCGGAAGGAAAGGAGGCAGGCATGGGAAGCTCGGCACGAATAACTGTATGCGCATACAGTAATTGAGGCGAATGCCTACGGCAATGCTCTACACACGCCGCAGGACGAGTGGATCATCCACTGGCGCGAATGCCCTGCGCGCGGGACCGGCGAAACCGGAGGAAAGGCTAACGGCGCGCCGATGCCCTGCGATAGCCTAGGCGCTCACGGCCTGCGGATGAGCCCGCGATGCAGCAACCCCATCACAGCCCCCCCGGTCTGGAAGACGCCGACCAGCGTGCCCTGGTGCGGCTGATCTTCGCCTCCACCGCCCTGACCCTGGCCTGCTTCTCGGTGCTGCAGTTCCTCGCCGGCAACCTGCTCCTGTCCCTGCTGGAGATGACCACCGCCGCCCTGCTCGGCTGGGCCTGCCAGCGCATTCGCCACGTCCGGGTGCTCACGCCCTGGCTCTACGCCTACCTGCTGCCGACCTTCAGCTTCCTCCTCTACATCATCGTCATGCCCGGCGCCTCGCCCACCGCCTTCGTCTGGATCTACCTGGTGCCGGTGCTCTCCTACCTGCTGCTGGGCAAGCTGCGCGGCTTCCTCCTGGCCATCCCCTATCTGGTCCTGGCGGTGATCGCCTACCTGCTGCGCTTTCCGCCACAGCCCGACGCCACGGGCCTGATCGACCTGGGCAACGCCATGCTCTGCGGCCTGCTGATCCTGGCCTTCATGCACATCTACGAGGCCCGCCGGGCGATCGCCCACGCCCAGTTGCGGCGCCTGGCGCAGAGCGACGCCCTCACCGGCGTGGCCAATCGCGCCTTCTTCCAGCAGGCCCTAGAGCAGAGCATCCGCGACGCCGAGCGCAGCGGTGCCGGCCTGGTGCTGGTGGTGCTCGACGTCGACGACTTCAAGCAGGTCAACGACCGCTGGGGCCACGACGCCGGCGACCAGGCCCTGCGCCATATCTGCCAGCGCCTGCAGCAGCGGCTGCGCTCCACCGACCTGATCGGCCGCCTGGGCGGCGAGGAGTTCGGCCTGCTGCTGGGCCAGACCACCCGCGACGACGCCACGCGCCTGGTCGAGGAACTGCGCCACGACCTGCAGCAGTCACCGCTGCAATACGGCGAGCACAGCATCCCGCTGTCCGCCACCTTCGGCCTGGCCGAATGGCGGACCGACGGCCACAGCGGCGACGAGCTCTACCGCCGCGCCGACAAGCGCCTCTACCAGGGCAAGGCCCAGGGTCGCAACCGCCTGGTGATCAGCGACTGCGTGCCCTGATCGGTCGCGCCACTGCCCGCACGGCGGGATTCCCCTAGACCGCCCTAGGGGCCACCCCGATTTCGACGACGCAGCGCACCTCCTATCGTTCCCGGTATCACTCCACTACCGGGACTTAGCCGTGCTGGCCTATTCCGTTCTCTGGTTCGCCCTCCTCCTCGGTCTCGCCGGCCTGGGGCTGGAGATGTCCTGGGTCGCGGGAGCCGGTATCGCCCTGGCCGCCGTCGCCGCCCTCCTCATGCGCCCCCGCGCACCGGTGGTGGTGGAAGCGGCGCCGACCCGCGTCGAGCCGCCGCCCACCGACTGCCAACCCCTGCTCAGCGCGGTACTGCCCGCCTGGGGCCAGAACATCGGCCAGGTGCGCGAACTGGTGAGCGGCAACGTCAGCCAGCTGTTCGGTCGCTTCGCCAGCCTGGCCCAGCGCCTCGACCAGACCCTGCAACGTTCCGAGAGCGTGATCGGCGGTGCCGGCGTCACCGACAACCTGCGCCAGGCCCAGCAACGCCTGGACGAAGTCACCACCGCCTTCCACCAGGCCACCGCCCACAAGAACGAGCTGCTGGCCACCATCGGCCACCTCAACAGCTACGCCAGCGAATTGCAGAGCATGTCCAAGCACGTCCAGGACATCGCCAGCCAGACCAACCTGCTGGCCCTCAACGCGGCCATCGAAGCGGCGCGCGCCGGTGACTACGGGCGCGGCTTCTCGGTGGTGGCGGACGAGGTGCGCAAGCTCTCCAGCCTCTCCGCCGAGACCGGCCAGCGCATGGTCGAGAAGGTCGGCGAGATCAACCAGGCGATCCGCTCCACCGTCAGCGCCGCCGAAGAGCTCTCGGCCAGCGAGGAAAGCAACCTGCGCTACCTGGACCAGGTGGCCGGCGACATCATGCAGGGCCTCAGCGCCAACCTCGACGAACTCACCGACACCTCCCGCGAGCTGCAGCGCGACGCCCGCACCACCCAGGCGGACATCCAGGAGATCGTCGTCAGCCTGCAGTTCCAGGACCGCACCGACCAGATGCTCGACCACCTGCAGAACGACCTCGAGCGCCTGCTGCACGCCCTGCGCGACCAGGACCCGATCCTCGGCCAGCCCCAGCGCTGGCTCACCGAGCTGCGCCGGCAGTTCACCACGGACGAAGAGCGCACCGGCCGTCGCGGCCAGCCTGCGCAGAACAGCGAAGTCACCTTTTTCTGATCATTGGAGGCCCCATGGCCAAGACCATCCTGATAGTCGACGACTCCTCGTCGATGCGCCAACTGGTGAAGATGACCCTCGGCGGCGCCGGCCACCAGGTCATCGAAGCCGTCGACGGACGCGACGCCCTGACCAAGCTCAACGGGCAGAAGATCAACCTGATCATCAGCGACGTGAACATGCCCAACCTCGACGGCATCGGCCTGGTCAAGGAGATCAAGGCGCACAAGGACTACCGCTTCACCCCCATCGTCATGCTCACCACCGAGAGCGAGCAGAGCAAGAAGGCCGAGGGCCAGGCCGCCGGTGCGCGCGCCTGGATCGTCAAGCCGTTCCAGCCCCAGCAGTTGCTGGCCGCCGTCGAAAAGCTGGTGGGCTGAGATGCTCGCCATCGAGTTCGACACCGCCGCCAGCCCCGCGCGCCTCGCCCTGGGCGGCAGCCTGACCATCTACGAGGTGGCCCAGGCCCATGGCGAGCTCCTGGCCCTGCTCGCGGCCAATGCCCGGGTGGAGGCCTGGCGCCTGGACCTCGAGGCGTTGGAGGAGCTGGACAGCGCCGGTGTGCAACTGCTGCTCGGCCTGCGCCGCCAACTGGTGCTGGCCGGCAACACGGTCGAGGTGGTGAACCTGCAAGGCGCTGCGCTGGAAGTCGTCAGCCTGCTGCGCCTGGACGTGCTGCTGCCCGGCGAGCAGCCGGCAGTGGCCTGAACGGAGGCGCCCGATGCTCAATGGCGAACAGTGGAGCCAGCTGCTGCTGGGCTTCATCGAAGAGGCCCGTGACCTCGGCAAGCAGGCCGAGGAATACCTGCTGCAACTGGACCAGCAGCCCGACGACGCGGCCGCCATCAATGGTCTGTTCCGCGCCATGCACACCCTCAAGGGCTCCGCCGGCCTGTTCTCCCTCACGCCCCTGGTGAGCTTCACCCACCACTTGGAGAACCTCCTGATGGCGGTGCGCGACGGCCATCGTGCGCTCGACCCCTCGCTGGTCTCGCTGATGCTGCGCTGCCTCGACGAGATCGTCTCGATGATCGCCCTCATCGACCCGGAAACCGGTGAGCTGCCGGTGGACGAACAGCACCAGGCCGAACTGCTCGGCGCCCTCGCCGCCCACCTCGGCGCCGCCACGCCGACGCATGCGGCGCCCGGTGAAACCGAGCCGCCTGCCGATGGCGGCTCGGCGAAGGACGGTGCCTGGCACATCTCCCTGCGCTTCCATGCCGACCTGCTGCGCAACGGCTTCGACCCCATCGCCTTCGTCCAGTACCTCGGCCGCCTGGGCGAGGTGCTCCACCTGCAGGTGATCGACGACGCCCTGCCGCCGCTGGCCGAACTGGACCCGGAAAGCTGCTACCTGGGCATGGAGATCGACCTTCTCAGCAACGCCACCAAGGCCGAGATAGAGGACGTCTTCGACTTCATCCACGACTTCTGCACCCTGCGCATCCTGCCGCCCGACAGCGCGCTGGACGACTACATCCGCCTGATCCAGGCGCTGCCCGAGACCGACCAGCGCATCGGCGCCATCCTCGTCGCCAGCGGCCTGCTCACCGAGCACGAACTGGCCCAGGGCCTGGCCCTGCAGGCCGGGGCCGCCGAGCTCAAGCCGGCCCTCGGCGCAGTGCTGGTGGAGGAAGGCATCGTCGCCCCGCAGGCGGTCAACGCCGCCCTGGCCAAGCAGAAGAGCTCGCGCGAGCGCAAGGTCCAGGAAAGCAGCCAGATCCGCGTCGCCGCGCACAAGCTGGACGAGTTGATCAACCTGGTCGGCGAGCTGGTGATCAGCGCCGCCGGGGCCCAGCTGCAGGCGCAGATGCACGGCAACGCCCTGTGCCTGGAAGGCGCGCAGACGGTCAACCAGCGCGTCGAGCAGATCCGCGAGGCAGCGCTGAAGCTGCGCATGATCGAGATCGGCGACACCTTCAACCGTTTCCACCGCGTGGTGCGCGACGTCAGCCAGCAGCTGGGCAAGGACATCCGCCTGGAGATCCGCGGCGCTGACACCGAGCTGGACAAGTCGGTGATCGACAAGCTCGCCGACCCCCTCACCCACCTGGTGCGCAATGCCATCGACCACGGAATCGAGTCCGCCGAGCAGCGCCTGGCCGCCGGCAAGAGCGCCGAAGGCCGGCTGAGCCTCAACGCCTTCCACGAGTCGGGGATGATCGTCATCGAGGTGGCCGACGACGGCCATGGCCTGAACACCGCGCGCATCCGCGAGAAGGCCATCGCCCGTGGCCTGATCGATGCGCAGGCTAACCTGCCCGAGCACGACATCCAGCGGCTGATCTTCGCCGCCGGCTTCTCCACCGCCGACAACGTCTCCGACCTCTCCGGGCGCGGCGTCGGCATGGACGTGGTGCGCAGCGCCATCGACGCCCTGCGCGGCAGCATCGAGATCGACTCGCGCCCGGGGCTGGGCTGCACCTTCCGCATCCGCCTGCCGCTGACCCTGGCCATCATCGACGGTTTCCTGGTGAGCCTGGGCGAAGAACACTTCGTGGTGCCGCTGGACATGGTCACCGAATGCCTGGAGCTGGAAGCCGGGCAACTGGCCGAGGCCGCCTACGGCTACCTCGACCTGCGTGGCCGGCCCCTGCCCTGTATCGACCTGGCCGCGCATTTCGAGCTGCCGGTGCAGCGTGGCAAGCGGCGCAACATCGTGGTCGTCAGCCTCGGCAGGCAGCAGGCCGGGCTGGTCGTCGACAACCTCCACGGCGAGCTGCAAACGGTGATCAAGCCGCTCGGCCTGCTGTTCCAGCACCTGGAAGGCATCAGTGGTTCCACCATCCTCGGCTCAGGGCAGGTCGCCCTGATCCTCGATATCGCCAGCCTGTTCCGCCACCTGCAAGGACGCGTCGACGCCGACGCCCGTACGCCCTCAACCCAACCGCGCCCCGACCTCGCCGGCTCGTAGGAGAACATCGCCATGCAATTCATCAGCAACCTGAAGATCGGCGTGAGGCTGATCGCCGGATTCTCCCTGGTGGTGCTCCTGACCGCCGTGGTGGGGGTCCTGGGCATCGTCAACCTGGGCAAGGTCAACGACCTTTCCGACCAGATGTACAACCGCGAGATGGCCGCCCTGGAAACCATGATGAACGCCAACCTGGACCTCATCTACATGGGCCGCCACCTGCGTAGCAACCTGCTGTCGTCTTCCCAGCAGGAACGCGACGCCACCGCCGCGCAGGTCCACGAAGCGATGAAGAACCTGCACGAGAACCTCGACAAGGCGCGCGGCAGCTTCGACAGCGAGCAGTCCCTCGCCAAGCTCGCCGCCCTCGACGCGCAACTGTCCGAATACGAGAAAATCGTGCTGCAGATGCTCGAGGCCAACAAGAACGCCCCCCTGGCGCAGAGCACCGAGGCCACCGCGCTGATGCCGCAGCTGCGCGCCCAGGGCAACGCCGCCGACGCCACCATCAGCGAGCTGGTGACCCAGAAGAAATCCCGCGCCAAGGAAGCCAACGACACCATCACCGACATCTACCTGGGTTCGCGGACCCAGATGATCGCCCTGATCCTGATCGCCGCCGTGCTCGGCTTCGCCATCGGCATCCTGGTCACCCGCTCCATCTCGCGTCCGCTGAACCGCGCCATGGGCGTGGCCAACAGCCTGGCCGAAGGCGACCTGACCGTGAACGTCGAATCCGAAAGCCGCGACGAGACCGGCCGCCTGCTGGCCTCCATGCAGCACATGACCGAGCGCCTGCGCAGCGTCATGGCCGACGTGCGCAGCGCCGCCGATTCGCTGTCCTCGGCCTCCGAGGAGGTCAGCGCCACCTCGCAATCCCTGAGCCAGGCCGCCACCGAACAGGCCGCCAGCGTCGAGGAGACCACCGCCTCGGTCGAGCAGATGTCCGCCTCCATCGCGCAGAACACCGAGAGCGCGCAGATCACCGACGGCATCGCCGGCAAGGCTGCCAACGACGCCGTGCAGGGCGGCCAGGCGGTGCGCGAGATGGTCCAGGCCATGAAGCAGATCGCCGACAAGATCGGCATCATCGATGACATCGCCTACCAGACCAACCTGCTGGCCCTCAACGCCGCCATCGAGGCCGCCCGCGCGGGCGACCACGGCAAGGGCTTCGCGGTGGTCGCCGCCGAGGTGCGCAAGCTCGCCGAACGCAGCCAGGTGGCGGCCCAGGAGATCGGTGGCGTGGCCAGCAACAGCGTGCAACTGGCCGAACAGGCCGGCGCCCTGCTCGACCAGATCGTGCCGAACATCCAGAAGACCTCCGACCTGGTGCAGGAAATCACCGCCGCGTCCCAGGAGCAGACCACCGGTGCCGCGCAGATCAACATCGCCATGGGCCAGATGAACCAGATCACCCAGCAGAACGCCTCCGCCTCCGAGGAACTGGCGGCCACCGCCGAGGAGATGAACGCCCAGGCCAGCCAGCTGCAGGAACTGATCGGCTACTTCCGCCTGGAGAGCGGCGCCCACTCCAACAAGCTGCCCGTGGCGCGCAACGACCGTGGCCCAGGCAACGTACGCGAGCTGCGCCGCCCGGCCCCGCGCAAACCGAACCAGCCGCTGGCCGATGAAGGCCAGTTCGTCAGCTTCAACTGAGGAGGCGGCATGAACGAAGCCAAGGCCATGGTGCCGGTGGCCTTGCCCACCAGCATCCAGCACCTGTCGTTCCGGGTGCGCCAGGCGCGCTACGCCCTGCCCATCGACCTGGTGCGCGAGATCATCGAGTACGGCCAGGTGACCACCGTGCCGATGATGCCGCCCTTCATCCACGGGGTGATCAACCTGCGCGGCAACGTGGTGCCGGTGCTGGATCTGGCGGCACGCTTCGGCTTCGAGCTGAGCGTGCCGAACAAGCGCACCTGCATCGTCATCATCGAGCTGAACCTGGATGACCAGCAGCAGCGCATCGGCCTGGTGGTGGACGCGGTCGACGCGGTGCTGGACATCGAGTCCGACAAGGTCGAGCAGGCACCGCCATTCGGCGCCGGCATCCGCACCGACTTCATCGCCGGCATGGCACGCGATGAGCGCGGCTTCACCATCATCCTCGACGTGCGCCGCGTGCTCTCGCTGGACGACATCCGCCAGCTGAGCCTCGCCCAGCAGGCCGGCTGATGCCCACCAGCCACCTGCCCAAGCTCAGCGACAGCGACTTCCGTCGCCTCCAGCAGATGATGCTGGAGGCCTCGGGGATCCGCATGGCCGAACAGAAGCGCACCCTGATGGCCGGCCGCCTGATGGGCCGCCTGCGCGCCCTGGAGCTGGACAGCTACGGCGACTACATGAAGGTGCTCGACGATCCCGCCTCCCAGGAGGAACGGCGCACCGTCATCGACCTGTTGACCACCAACGAGACCTACTTCTTCCGCGAGCCGCAGCACTTCAAGCTGCTCGGCGAATGGGTGGCCCGCCAGCGTCGCCCGCTGCACCTGTGGAGCGCCGCCAGCTCCTCCGGCCAGGAGGCCTTCAGCATGGCCATGACCCTGGCCGAGAACGCCCGCACCCAGGACTGGTCGATCTTCGCCAGCGACCTCAGCCGCCGCGTGCTGGAAAAGGCGCGCCTGGCCACCTACCCCATGGAGCAGGCGGAGAACTTCCCCACCGGCTGGCTCAAGCGCCATTGCCTCAAGGGCGTGGAGGAAAGCGAGGGGCTGTTCCGCATGAGCCAGACCCTGCGCCACCGGGTGGCCTTCGCCGAACTCAACCTGACCCGGCCGATCCCCAGGGAGATCGGCCCCTTCGACGTGATCTTCCTGCGCAACGTGCTCATCTACTTCGGCCAGGAGGAAAAGCGCGCCATGGTCGCGCGCCTGGTGGAGCGCCTGCGCCCGGACGGCCTGTTCTTCATCGGCCATGCGGAAAGCCTGCATGGCTTCAACCTGCCGCTGCGTGCAGTGCGGCCCTCGGTATTCCAACGCACATGAGCCCGCTCAGCAGACCCGCCCAGAACCCGATCAAGGTGTTCATCGTCGACGACTCCGCCCTGGTGCGGCAGGTGCTCACCGCCTGCCTGGACAACCACCCCGGCATCCAGGTCATCGGCCAGGCCGCCGACCCGCTGTTCGCCCTGGACAAGATGCGCAAGCAGTGGCCCGACGTGCTGGTCCTCGACGTCGAGATGCCGCGCATGGACGGCATCACCTTCCTGCGCAAGATCATGGCCGAGCGGCCCACGCCCTCGATCATCTGCTCGACCCTCACCGAGGCCGGCGCGGCCATCACCCTCGAAGCCCTGGCCGCCGGCGCCGTCGGTGTCTTCACCAAGGCGCGACAGGGGCTCAAGGACAGCCTGCAGCAGCTTTCGGGCGATCTCATCCGGCAGATCGAACTGGCCGCCCGCAGCCACCCCCACGCCATGCCGCGCAGCGCGCCGCCGCCACCGCCGGCCAAGGCCGCGCCGGCAGCGGCTCCGGCCGAGCCGGCGGCACGCCCCACCGGCTACGCCACCACCGACCGCGTGGTCGCCCTGGGCACCTCCACCGGCGGCACCCAGGCCCTGGAGGTGGTGCTGCGCCAGCTGCCGGTGGACTGCCCCGGCATCGTCATCGTCCAGCACATGCCGGAGAAGTTCACCGCCGCCTTCGCCCAGCGCCTGAATAGCGTGTGCGAGATCGACGTGCGCGAGGCCCGGCACATGGACCGCGTGCGCCCGGGCCTGGCCCTGGTCGCCCCCGGCGGGCACCACATGCAGCTCAAGCGCAGCGGCGCGCAGTACTTCGTCGAGGTGCTCGACGGCCCCCACGTCAACCGCCACAAGCCCTCGGTCGACGTGCTGTTCCGCTCCGTCGCCCGCCATGCCGGGCACAACGCCCTGGGCGTGATCATGACCGGCATGGGCGACGACGGCGCGCGCGGCCTGCTGGCCATGCGCGAGGCCGGCGCGCGTACCGTGGCCCAGGACGAGGCCAGTTGCGTGGTCTTCGGCATGCCCAAGGAAGCCCTGCGCATGGGTGCCGCTCAGAGCACCGAGCCCCTGGCCAAACTGCCGGAAGTGATCATTCGTTATGCGCGTGGCTCGAGCACGGATAAAAGCGCGGAAGCCGCCAGATAGAGGCATGCAAGGCGAAAAACGGGCCATCCTGATGCTGGCCCGGTGCTACCGTCCGTCCGGTCGATCCGGGCGAACCTTCGTGTCGGATGCTACTCCGTACCTGTAGGCCTGCACTTTTTCAGGGCAGCCTGCAATTGGAGAAATGCATGATCGACGCGTTGCGCAAGGAGCGCCCATGACCTGTCGCCTGTTGCTGGCTGACGACCACGCACTCATCCGTGTCGGCGTCCGAGCCATGGTCAATGACCTGGAGGGTTACGAAGTAGTCGGAGAAGCGGAGGACGGTGAGGAAGCCGTCTTGATGGCCGAGCGCCTGAAGCCGGACATCATCCTTCTGGATATATCCATGCACGGCGTGGACGGCCTGGAGGCCCTGCAACGCCTCGGAACGCGCGTGCCCGAGGCCCGCGTGCTGATGCTCTCGATGCACACCGACGCCGAAGTGGTCCTCTCCGCCCTGGAGAAAGGCGCCTACGGCTACCTGCTCAAGGACGCCGCCATGGTCGAGCTCGCCCTCGCCCTCAAGGCCGTCGACCGGGGCCAGCGCTACCTCAGCTCTGCCATCGCCCAGCCGGTGATCGACCAGGCCCTGGCGCGCCAGCATGGCAGCGACGATCCCGGCCTCACCCAGCGCCAGGTGGAAATCCTGCGCCTGATCAGCCGTGGCGCCTCGACCCGATCGATCGCCGACGGCCTGGGTCTCAGCGTGAAGACCGTGGAGGCCCACCGCGCGCAGATCATGAAACGCCTGGACATCCACGATGTACCCGGGCTGGTCCTCTACGCCGTGCGCAAGGGCATCATCAGCCCGGACGACTGAGGCGCGGGCGCGTCAGGAGTCGGAACGCACCTGTTCGGCGGCCCCGCTCGCCGCCACCTCTTCATCCGGCTGCGCGCCGAAGGTGGCCCGCAACCAGCGCCCCACCTGGCACGCCGCCAGGGTCCGGGTGCTGCAGGCGCCGCTGGCCAGCGCCTGGCGCAAGCCGTCGATATCCGCGCCCTCGACATAGGCGATGGCGTCATCCATCAACCGCGCGTCGCCGAAGCCTCCGGCCTTCATCTCCGCCAGCGCATCGGCACGGCTCCAGCCCTGCACCACGGTGCGGTACATCGCCGCCATCAGACCGGTGCGGTCGCGGCCGTGCTTGCAGTGCATGAGCACCGGCCCCTGCGCCTCGGCCCGCTGCAGCACACGGAGCACACGCAGCACGTCCACGTCGTCGACCCGGTCGGCGTGCAGCGGGATGCTCACCCGTTGCACCTGCGCATCACCCAGCCAGTCGGCGTCGTCCTCCTTGATGAAGCTCACCACCGTGCGCACCCCCAGGCGCTGCAGTTGCGGCAGGTCGCCGGAATCCGGCAGCGCGCTGCGGTACAGCTGCGGGGTCATGCGGTAGAGGTTGAAGCCCCGGTCCACCGGCACCGCCCAGTCCTGCCGCGACAGCAGCGCTCCCGGCTCCGGCACCTGGGTGTTGCCCTGGGCCAGCGGCACGCACAGCGAAGCGACGGCCAGCAGGCCGGCGAAGAACAGCGAGATACGGGGTCCGGGCGTCATGGCGCGCTCCTGCAAGGTTCGCCACTACCCTCGCGCACCGCCCGTAAAGGCCAGATCAAGAAGACGTGAAAAATTTGTCGGCCGCCCCACCGGTGCAAAAGCCTGCAAGGGCGACCGCTGGGGCGATTTCATTGGCTCTGCCTACGTTAAATCTTGCTAGAAGGTTTCGAGCCCAGCTGATTGCCGAGCTTTGCTGATGGTTTCTATTTCGCCTTGCCGGGCGAGTCTCTTTTGGCAGTCGTCGGGGTGGCGAACCACCCAAAAGAAACCAAAAGGGCTTGCCCCATCATCCGGCCCGACTGCGTCGGGTGCCCTCACTCCGTCGTCGTTACTCGCTACGCTCGCCCTTCGGGCCGCACTGAAGTGCGTTCGCCACAAGTGGCGTCTGGGGGCCGGCGCGATGGGCCATCCATGGCCTTGCGCGCCTCTCGCGGCATCCATGCCGCTCGTCCCCCGACGCAACGACTGCGTTCGGCCTCCTGGGGGGGCGTTTCCGCTGCTCCAACCTCTTCGCCGGAATCTTCATCGATGTGCGCATCACGCTTTGGGGACGGAGTGGTTTACGTAGGGTGGCGTAGAGCGAAGCGAAACCCACGCGGTGGGCGTGACAGGGAGGCAAAAAAATGCTCGGAAAGCACCGGACTTGAGGCCTCGAATCACGCTCACAACAGCTAACGCAGACAGAGCCACTTCAGTCACCAAGCGAAGCGCAGCATCGCCGCAGGTTGGCCAATTCGGCGGATGTCCGACAATCGCCACACCACGCCGGGCCAAGCTGTTCTAGAATCAGCCTCGAATCACGCTGCAGTCCCGCCCATGGATATCCAGAGCCGCACCCTTCTCCTGCGTTCCCTCCTCGCCCAGCTCAGCGAGGACGCCCCCCGAGATGCCAGCACCCTGGAAGGCGACCCGGCACGGGTCATGATCGGCCTGCGCGACCTCCAGGAACTGGGCCTGATCAGCGGCCAGCTGCAGCGCAGCGAGCAGAGCGACGGCCAGGGCCCGCTGCTGGCCAGCGCCACGGGCATCACCCTCACCCGCCGCGGCGCGGCCTTCAAGGCCGAGCCCTGAACCCCGCGCGCATCAGTTCGCCGAGGACAGCTCGGTGCCCTGGCTGACGTTCATCGACTCGTAGGGCCGGTTGTCGAACTGGTGGTACTTCTCCAGCCAGGCAGCATAGGCCTGGCCGTCCCCCGCATAGCGACCCGAGCTGGAATAGCGCGGCGCGTCGCCCTCCACCAGGCGGCGCTCGATCATCGCCGGGTAGGCCGGGTGCTTGCGGGTGGTGAAGAGATAGACCGAGCCGTCGCGCTCGTTCTTGATGATGGTCACCTGGTCCGACGACGAATAACGGACTTCCGGCAACGCCAGCGCCTCATCGAACGCCGCCTGCCACTGCTGCACGCTGATGGGCTCGGGGAGCGGCTGCACGGCCGGCTGTTCGTTGGCCTGGGAATCGCCCGCGCCGAACAGGCCGAGCAGCATTGCGAATAACTGGTTCATGGTCTTGCTCACCGGGAATGGGAGTCACAGAGGTTCAGAGGGACGTGGGCGGGGTCGGTTCAGGAAATTTTCGGGGGCTCGGCGCAGGGGGCGCTCGGCAGTCCGCTGGGTGGGTCGGGGCGGCTGCGCTTCCCGCGCGACGGCCAGGCCGACGCGGCGACGCGGGATGCGATAGCGACCGTGCGGGTGAGCCCGCTTCCAAGACCGTGCCTCCAGCCCGAACGCCAGCAGGATGATGAGAGGCGCATAGCTCACCCGATTCACATGACGGAATGATGACGAAGTGCCATCCACCCCGGCTCCGGGCCCTCCGTCGCGCCCGTGGCCCTGAACTATTCCCCGCACCGGGGTTCGATCTCTTCAGCGGCGCCGCGCCATCCGCGTGTGCCGAGCCCCCCGACCGCAACCGCAAAGCCCCACCCCGGAGGACCCCCATGGCCACCCTCGGCGCCCGCCCTTCCCCCCTCGCCCGCCTGCTCGCCCTGCTCCTGTCGCTGATCGGCCTCGCCCTGCTGATCGGCGGCATCCGCCTGGTCTGGGTCGGCGGCTCCTGGTACTACCCGCTGACCGGAGGGGCCTTGCTGCTGACCGGCTTCCTGCTGTGGTACGGCCTCGGCTCGGCGCTGCTGGTGTTCGCCGCGATGCTCATCGCCTCCACCGCCTGGGCCCTCTGGGAAGTCGGCCTGGACTGGTGGCAACTGGTCCCGCGCCTGGCCCTATGGTTCGGCCTCGGCGTGCTGCTGTTGCTGCCCTGGACGCGGCGCGGCCTGGCCGGCGGCACCTCGCCGGCCAACGGTGGCGCGCTGCTGGTGGCGGTGCTGCTGGCCGGCGCCGTGGCGCTGCTCAGCCAGTTCACCGAACCGCACCGCCAGGAAGGCGAGATCAGCCGGGCCGACCCCGCGCCCGCCGCCGGCGAGCCACCCATGCCCGAAGGCGACTGGCAGGCCTACGGGCGCAGCAATGCCGGCGACCGCTACTCGCCCCTGGCGCAGATCACCCCGGAGAACGTCCACAAGCTGGAGTTGGCCTGGAGCTACCGCACGGGCGATCTGCCCGGCCCCGACGACCCGCAGGAGACCACCGCCGAGAACACCCCGCTCAAGGCCAACGGCATGCTCTACGTGTGCACCCCGCACAGCCAGGTGATCGCCCTGGACCCGGACAGCGGCCGCGAGATCTGGCGCTTCGACCCGAAGATCAGCACACAGCACGCCGACAGCTTCAAGGGCTGGGCGCACATGACCTGCCGTGGCGTCGCCTACCACCAGCAAGACACCCCCAGCGACGGCAAGCGCTGCGAGCGGCGCCTGTTCCTGCCCACCGCCGACACCCGCCTGATGGCCCTGGACGCCGATGACGGCAAGCCCTGCGAGGCGTTCGGCGACAAGGGCTCCATCGACCTCACGCGCGGCATCGGCAGCTTCACCCCGGGTGGCTACTACTCCACCTCGCCGCCCGGCGTCAGCCGCGACCTGGTGATCATCGGCGGCCATGTCACCGACAACCTCTCCGAGGACGAGCCCTCGGGCGTGATCCGCGCCTACGACGTGCGCGACGGCCACCTGGTGTGGAACTGGGATGCCGGCAACCCCGACGACACCGCCCCGCTGGCCGAGGGCCGCACCTACACCCGCAACTCGCCGAACATGTGGTCGGTGATGAGCCTGGACGAGCAGCTCGGCCTGCTCTACCTGCCCATGGGCAACCAGACCCCGGACCAGTGGGGCGGCCGCCGTACCCCCGCCTCGGAGACATACAGCGCCGGCGTCACCGCCCTGGAGATCGCCACCGGCAAGGTGCGCTGGACCTTCCAGATGACCCACCACGACCTCTGGGACATGGACGTCGGCGGCCAGCCCACCCTGGTCGACCTGCCGCCGCAGAAGGCCGGCGATGCCCCGCGCCCGGCGCTGATCGCCTCCACCAAGCAGGGCAGCCTCTACGTGCTCGACCGGCGCACCGGCGAGCCCATCGTCCCGGTGAAGGAAACCCCCGTGCCCCAGGGCGCCGCCAAGGGCGACTTCACCGCGCCGACCCAGCCCATGTCGGCCCTCAACCTGATGCCCCCGCCCCTGCAGGAACGCGACATGTGGGGCGGCACGCCGGTCGACCAGATGCTCTGCCGCATCGCTTTCCGCTCGTTGCGCTACGAGGGCATCTACACCCCGCCCTCCGAGCAGGGCAGCCTGGTCTATCCCGGCAATTTCGGGGTCTTCGACTGGGGCGGCATCGCCGTCGACCCGGTGCGCCAGATCGCCTTCCTCAACCCCAGCTACATGGCCTTCACCTCGAAACTGATCCCCGAAGGCAACGCCGCCGATGAACCTGCGCGCAAGAGCGAGATCGAAGGCGTACAGCCGAACAAGGGCGCGCCCTACGGCGCCCTGCTCTCGCCGCTGCTCTCGCCCCTCGGCCTGCCCTGCCAGTCGCCGCCCTGGGGCTACGTCGCGGCCCTGGACCTGACCACCATGAACGTCGCCTGGAAACACAAGAACGGCACGGTGCGCGACAGCTCGCCGATTCCCATCCCGCTGCCCATGGGCGTGCCCAGCCTGGGTGGCAGCGTGATCACCGGAGGCGGCGTCGCCTTCCTCGCCGGCACGCTCGACCAGTACCTGCGCGCCTATGACGTGCGCACTGGCGAGCAGCTCTGGGAAGGCCGCCTGCCGGCCGGCGGCCAGGCCACGCCCATGAGCTACACCGGCAAGGACGGTCGCCAGTACGTGCTGATCGTCGCCGGTGGCCACGGCTCACTGCACACCCGCCAGGGCGACCATGTCCTGGCCTTCGCCCTGCCCAAGGAATGATCGATGCCGCGTAACGCCCCACTGCTCTTCTGCACCCTGACCCTGCTCGCCGGATGCGCCGGGCGCCCACCCGCCGACACCACCCAGCTGCTGGTGGGCTGTACCGGCGAGGCCTGCCCCGGTATCCAGCGCTTCGCCTTCGACGGCGCCCGGGGCCGGCTGACGGAACGGCCGCTGCAGACCCTGCCCAGCGCCAACCCCTCGTGGCTGGTGCTCTCGGCGGACGGCAGCCAGCTGTTCGCCACCAACGAGAACCCACCCCAGGGGCGCGACCCGGCCGGCCAGGTCAGCAGCTTCGCCATCGGCGGGGGCGCCGAGCGCAGCCTCACGCCGCTCAGCCAGGTCGCGACCCGGGGTGCCGAGCCGACCCATGCCAGCCTCAGCGAAGACGGGCGCTTCCTCTTCGTCGCCCACTACGGCACCCGGCCCACGCCCGGAGGCAGCCTCGCGGTGATCCCGGTCACGGCCCACGGCACCCTGGGCGCCGTGGCCCAGCAGGTGCGCCAGAGCTTTTCCCGGCGCGGCTCGCAGCGCCAGGGCTCCTCGCACATGCACGCGGCGGTGCCGGCCGGCGGCTACCTCTTCGTCACCGACCTGGGCGCCGACAAGGTCTATGCCTACCGCTACGACGGGGAAAAACCGAAAAAGCCGCTGCAGGCCGCCAGGCCCGGCGCCTTCGCCCTGCCCAAGGGCAGCGGCCCACGCCACCTGGCGTTCGACGAAAGCGGCACGCGCGCCTACCTGACCCTCGAGCTGTCCAACCAGATCGCCATCCTCGGCCGCGACGAGGCCAGGCTGGAGCAGCAGGGCCTGGTGGACCTCGACCCGCCCGGCGCCAACGCCGAGGGCGACCGCCGCCTGGGCGCCATCCACCTGTCGCCGGACGGACGCTTCCTCTACGTCGCCCGCCGAGGGGTGGAGAACCAGATCGTGGTCTATGCGGTGAGCCCCGCCGACGGCAGCCTCAGCGAAGTGCAGCGGCATGCCAGCGGTGGCGAGGAGCCTCGCGAATTCACCTTCGCCCCGGACGGGCGCTTCCTGCTGGTGGCCAACCAGAAGAGCGACAGCGTGGCGGTATTCGCCCGTGATCCGCAGAGCGGCCTGCTGGTGGAGCAGGTGCAGGCAATCAGCACCCCCGCCCCCAGCGCCCTGCGCTTCGTGCCCTGATCAGGCGGCCAGGGACAGGCCCTGGCACTGCCTCGCGCACTCCTCGCAGACCTGGGCCAGCCGCTGGCAGTGCGCCAGGTCGTGGCGCTGGCACTCTGCCGCGCACAGCCTGCACAGGCTCGCGCAGAACAGGCCGAATCCGATCACCTGGGCGCTTTGCCGCTCCACCAGCTCCTGCATCAGCAGGCAGCTGTCGGCGCATTCGCGGCTCAACTCGATGCAGCGCCCCAGGTCCTCGCCGGACTCGTCCAGGCGGCTCTCGGTGACGCACTGCGCGCATTCGCTGGCGCACACCAGACAGGCTTCGGCACAGGCTTGGATCTCGGCATTCATGGGCATCTCCATCCAGCGGGCTCATCTACTTCGGCCCCACCATGGCGCGGCGGTTCAGGTCATTTCGCAGGCGTGACCAGCCGTAGGTTGGGCTGAGGTACGAAGCCCAACGCAGCAGAGCCGAGCCCCGCTCCGTTGTGCCTCGCTGCGCTCGGCGCCAACCTACAAGCGTGCCATGGCCGCCTGAACATCCACCCGAACCCATCGCCAGGCACCGGGTCACTAACAGGGTCATCGCGATCCCGGAGGTTCTTCATGCTCGAACAATGGCTGCCCTACCTGCCGCTGCCGGAACTCAGGGTCCTGCTCACGGCCCTGGTGGTGACGCTGGGCCTGAGCCTGGTCGCACGCGGGGTCATGCGGGTGCTGGTCCGCCTGGCCAAGCCGGTGCTGTTCCTGCGCGAGCTGCTGCAGCGGGTGCGCCGGCCGCTCTACCTCCTGCTGCCGCTGCTCGGCCTGCAGACGGTGTGGAGCGCTGCGGACGACGATCTGCTGTTCATCGGCCCGCTGCGCCAGCTCACCTCGATGGCCATCATCGGCACCTTCACCTGGCTCGGCCTGCGCGCGGTGGATGCGGTGCAGCAGGTGATCCTGCTGCACAACCCCGTGGACATCGCCGACAACCTGCGCGCCCGGCGCATCCAGACCCAGACCCGCGTGCTGGTGCGCACCCTGAGCTTCTTCGTGCTGCTGTTCGGCGCCGCCACCATGCTCATGACCTTCCCCACCGCGCGGCAGTTCGGCACCAGCCTGCTGGCCTCGGCCGGGGTCGCCGGGCTGGCGGTGGGCTTCGCCGCCAAGCCGGTGCTGGGCAACCTGATCGCCGGGCTGCAGATCGCCATCACCCAGCCCATCCGCCTGGATGACGTGGTGATCGTCGAGAACGAGTGGGGGCGTATCGAGGAAATCACCGGCACCTACGTGGTGGTGCGTATCTGGGATGACCGCCGCCTGGTGGTGCCGCTGCAATGGTTCATCGAGAACCCCTTCCAGAACTGGACGCGGGTCAGCTCCTCCATCACTGGTGCGGTAGTGCTCTGGGCCGACTACGAGATGCCGCTGGACCCGCTGCGCCAGGAGCTGGACCGCCTGTGCAAGGAAGTGCCGCAACTCTGGGACGGTCGCGTCAGCGTGCTGCAACTGGTCGATGCCAGCGAGCGCGCCGTCCAGCTACGGGTGCTGGTCAGCTCCATCGACTCCTCGCGCAACTGGGACCTGCGCTGCTACCTGCGCGAGAACCTGATCAACTTCATCGCCCATCGCTACCCGCACTGCCTGCCGCAGCTGCGCGCCGAACTGTCCCGCAGCGCCGCGCCGGAACTGCGGGGCCGCCACCCGGAGCCCATCGTCGAACCGGAGCGCCAGCCGCCGGTGTGAGTCAGCCGCCGGCCGCCTCGATGGGCAGCTTCGCGGCGACGGCCTGGCGCAGGCGCTCGTAGTAATAGGGCAATTGCAGCAGGCCATGCCGGGCGGCCGCCTCGCGCACCTGGTTGCGCTCGCCATCGAAGCGCAACTGCTCGCTGACCACCCACGGCTCGCCGTCCATCAGCATGGCGCAGGCGAAGCACACCAGGCCGTCCATCTCGCCTTCGGCCTCGGCCAGCCCGGTGTTGGCCAGCGCCACGTTGGCCTCGCTGTTATCCAGGGCGCCCAGGGCCATCTCCCGCGCCACCTCCTCGCTGGTCAGGCCGTAGCGGGCGATGGTGCCCGGGTCCACGCCCAGGCATTGCTGCTTGGCCTCGGGCGAATAGGCGACATAGCCCCGATCCAGCACCGCACCGCAACCGGAGACCCCGGCCAGCAGGGACGCCATCATCCCCCCGGTGCAGGATTCGGCGGTGACCAGGGACAGCTGGTACTTCTCGAGGAAACTCACAACCTGCTCGACGCTCTGCATGACGGCCTCCGGGGAATGTCTGTGCCTGTGTAGAGGCTTAGGGAGGCGCCGGAGCTGCCGAGTTCCCACTATCCACCGGCGCAGGCGACGGGCGCATTCGCCGAACGCGGCTCGCCCCGATCTCAAAACCTGGCGAGGAAAGCTGGAACGTGGCTTTGCTTTTGGCTCCCTAGAAGGGCGCGCGCAATCTGACCTCGGAGCATGCAGCCGCCGCTCACTCCGGACGTAGGGTGTGCTGCGTTCATCTGGACTCGCCGGAAGCACCGAGCAGAGGTGCGCACGGTGTTCATCTTGCAGGGCTCTCAATTCAAATCGCCTCGCGCTCAGTTGCCGGCAACCCTCATCGGCGAAGTTCCCCGACGGCCTGCCGGCCGGCAAAAAAAGTCGAAACTTCTCCGCGCTGCGCCTGGTCAGGATTCATGTGGGGATGTGGCGTCCATGCTCGGTCCAAAACTCATCTTTCCAACTGGCATCCGCCCGAGGGGCAATGCAGGAACGATGGCCCGCGCATGGGCGACGTAGATGAACATCCCCCTATCAGGGATCTCGGATAGCGGAGGATGATATGGGAAATGCTGCAGCGAGCGCTCAGCTCGGGGGTTTGAGTTCCGTGATCAATCGCCCCCAGCTTCATGTGGAAAGCCTGCATACCAACAAGAAAAGAATTCTGTTCGTCACCTCGGAGTTCGCTGATCTGGTCAAGGTCGGCGGCCTGGGGGACGTTTCCGCTGCACTGCCCAGGGCCCTGGCTTCCCGACATGACGTTCGCGTTCTCATCCCCGGCTACCGGCAGGTGCTGGAGAGCGGCAACCCGATCCGCGTGATCGGCCGGGTGCCGGGGCATGCCGCCCTGCCCGCCTGCCGCATCGGCCGCATGGATCTCAAGGACGGCCTGATCGTCTACGTCATCATCTGCCCCGAACTCTACGAGCGCGAAGGCACGCCCTATGGCGACGCCGAGGGCCGCGACTGGCCGGACAACCACATCCGCTTCGCCCGCCTGGGCCTGGCCGCCGCCGAGCTGGCCGCCGGCACCGCCTGCCTCAGCTGGTGCCCGGAGCTGATCCACGCCAACGACTGGCCCGCCGGCCTCGCCCCTGCGTACATGGCCTGGCGCGGGCAGAGCACGCCCAGCGTGTTCACCATCCACAACCTCGCCTACCAGGGCCTGATCGATCCGCAATGCAGCCCCGAACTGGGCCTGCCGCCGGAAGCCTGCAGCCACGAGAGCATGGAGTTCTACGGCAAGCTGTCGTTCCTGAAGGCCGGCATCGCCCACGCCAGCCACGTGACCACCGTGAGCGAGAACTACGCCCACGAGATCACCACCGAGGACTTCGGCTGCGGCCTGGAAGGCATGCTCAAGCACCGTGTCGACCAGGGCCAGCTCAGCGGCATCACCAACGGCATCGACGAGAGCTGGGACCCGCGCACCGACGAGCACCTGGTGGCCAGCTTCAGCGCCCAGCTCTGGCAGGGCAAGCGCGAGAACCGCGAGTACGTGGAGAAGCTCTTCGACCTGGAGCCGGGCGACGGCCCGCTGTTCGCCGTGGTCTCGCGCCTGGTGCAGCAGAAAGGCATCGACCTGACCCTGGAGATCGCCGACGCCATCGTCGCCGGTGGCGGTCGCATGGCCATCATCGGCCGTGGCGAGCCGGCCCTGGAATCGGCCATGCAGGACCTCGCCCAGCGCCACCCACACCGCATCGGCGTGCACGTCGGCTTCAACGAGACCGATGCCCGGCGCATGTTCGCCGGAAGCGACTTCCTGCTCATGCCCTCGCGCTTCGAGCCCTGCGGCCTGAGCCAGATGTACGCCCAGCGCTTCGGTTCCCTGCCCATCGCGCGGCGCACCGGCGGCCTGGCCGACACCATCGAGGATGGCGTCACCGGCTTCCTGTTCCGCGAGGCCGATGCCGCCAGCTACCTGGATGCCGTGCAGCGTGCGCTCAACGTCTACCGCCACCCCGAGCTGCTCAATGCCATGCGCTGCCAGGCCATGGCCTCGCCGCTCTACTGGCACCAGTCGGTCAAGCCCTACGACCGCCTCTACAAACGGCTGCTCAAGGCCGGCTCGATGACGCTGCAGGCAGGGGGTCAGGCTTGATGTTTCCCCTTACGCGCAGCCATGGGGCGCTGCTCGAGGAAGACGGCACCACACGCTTCGCCCTCTGGGCGCCGGATGCCGGCTCCGTCGAGGTGGAACTGGCCGACGGCAGCCGCCACCCGCTGCGCGCCCACGGCGAAGGCTGGTATTGCAGCCGCCTGCCCCTGGGCGCCGGCACCGTCTACCGCTACCTGATCGACGGGCACCTGCGCGTGCCCGATCCGGCCTCGCGGGCCCAGGAGGACGGGCCCCACGGCTTCAGCCGGGTGGTCGACCCCAAGGCCTACCGCTGGCGCCACGCCGACTGGCGCGGCCGCCCCTGGCACGAGGCGGTGATCTACGAACTGCACGTCGGCCTGCTCGGCGGCTTCGACCGCGTCGAGGCGCTGCTGCCCGGGCTCAAGGAGCTGGGCGTCACCGCCATCGAGCTGATGCCCCTGGGGGAATTCCCCGGCGCACGCAACTGGGGCTACGACGGCGTGCTGCCCTTCGCCCCGGACAGCTCCTACGGCCCGCCCGAGGCGCTCAAGCGGCTCATCGACAGCGCCCACGGCCTGGGCCTGATGGTGTTCATCGACGTCGTCTACAACCACTTCGGCCCCGACGGCAACTACCTCGGCCAGTACGCCGGGGCCTTCTTCAACTGCGAGCGCAAGACCCCCTGGGGCCCGGCCATCGACTTCCGCCAGGTGCAGGTGCGCGACTTCTTCTGCGAGAACGCCCTGATGTGGGTGCTGGACTACCGCGTCGACGGCCTGCGCTTCGACGCCGTGCACGCCATCACCGAGAAGGACTTCCTGGTGGAGATGGCCGGCCGCCTGCGCGCCGCCGCCGGCAAGGGCCGCCACCTGCACCTGGTGCTGGAGAACGAGGACAACGACGTCGACCTGCTGGAAAAGGGCTACGACGCCCAGTGGAACGACGACGGCCACAACGTGCTGCATGCCCTGCTCACCGGCGAACGCGAGGGCTACTACGCCGACTTCGCCACCGAGACCACCAGCAAGCTGGCGCGCTGCCTCGGCGAGGGCTTCGTCTACCAGGGCGAGTCCACCCGGCGCGGCCACCTGCGCGGGCAATCCAGCGCGCACCTGCCGCCGACCGCCTTCGTATTGTTCCTGCAGAACCACGACCAGGTCGGCAACCGTGCTTTCGGCGAGCGCCTGGCCAGCCTGGCGGAGCCGGACGAACTCAAGGCCGCCACCGCCCTGCTGTTGCTCTGCCCGATGATCCCGCTGCTGTTCATGGGCGAGGAATGGGGCTCGCGCCAACCCTTCCTGTTCTTCACCTCGCACAACGAGGAGCTGGGCCGCGCGGTGCGCGACGGGCGGCGCAACGAGTTCCGCGAATTCGCGGTGTTCGCCGACGAGCAGATCCGCCGCAGCATTCCCGACCCCAACGCCCTGGGCACCTTCACCGGCTCCATCCCCGACTGCGCCACCTGCACCGAGCCCGGCCAGCAGGCTTGGCGCGTCTATTACCGGCGCCTGCTGGAGCTGCGCCACGCGCAACTGGTGCCACGCCTGCCCGGCAGCCAGGCCATCGGCACCCGGGTGCTGGAGGAAAAGGCCGTATCGGCCAGCTGGCGCCTGGGTGACGGCAGCCTCCTGCGTATCGACCTCAACCTCGCCTCCGCCCCGGTACGTGCGCCGCTGCCGCACGACGGCGCGCGGGTGATCTTCTCCAACCGCATGGACCTGGACGACTACCGCCAGGGCCTGCTGGCGCCGCGCAGCGTCGCCGTGACCCTGGAGGACAGCGCATGAGCGACGCCCTGTTGGCCGACCTGGCCGGTGCCGCCGGCCTCAGCATCCACTGGACCGACGCCGACGGCCGCCCGCAGCAGGTGGCCCCCGAGGCCCAGCGCGCGCTGCTCGAAGCCCTCGGCTACCCGGCGCAGAGCGAGCAGCAGATCCACGCCAGCCTCGCCCACATCGACCAGCAGCGCGGCAGCGCCGCCCTCGACCCCCTGCTGACGCTGGACCAGGGCCAGCCGCTGTCGCTGGCCCGGCATTTCGCCGCCGGCACGCCCTTCCAGCTGCAGCTCGAAGACGGTGCCCGGGTCGACGCGCGGCTCGACCACGAAGGCCGCCTGCCCGCCATCGCCGCCTGCGGCTACCAGCGCCTGCTGATCGGCGACCAGGCGCTGACCCTGGCCGTGGCCCCGCCGGCCTGCCAGAGCGTGGCCCAGCTTTGCGACCACCAGCGCCGGCACATCTGGGGGCTCACCGCGCAGCTGTATTCCCTGCGCCGCCCCGGCGACGGCGGGCTGGGCGACACCCAGGCGCTGGAGGAGCTGGCCCGCAGCGCCGCCGCCAAGGGCGCCGACGCCATCGCCCTGAGCCCGGTGCACGCCATGTTCAGCGCCAGCAGCCACAGCTACAGCCCCTACTCGCCCTCCAGCCGCCTGCTGTTCAACGTGCTGCACGCCGCCCCCGGCTGCATCCTCGGCGAGCGCGCCATGCAACAGGCGATCGCCGCCTGCGGCCTGGGTGCCGAACTGGCGCGCCTGGAAGCCCAGCCGCTGATCGACTGGCCCGCCGTGGCCAGCAGCCGCCAGGCCATCCTGCGCGCGCTGTTCGACGGCTTCAGCGGCCCGGAGAACGCCTTCAGCGCCGACTTCGCCAGCTTCCGCGAGCACGGCGGCGACGCCTTGCTGCAGCACTGCCGCTTCGAGGCCCTGCACGGCTTCATGAGCCGCAGCGGCCTGCCCACCGATTGGCGCGTCTGGCCGGAGCAGTACCGCGATCCCCACCACGAGGCGGTGCTGCGCTTCGCCGCCGAGCACGAGCAGGACGTCACCTTCCACGCCTTCTGCCAGTGGCTGATCGCCCGGGGCCTGGACCGCGTGCAGAGCGCTGCCCGCGGCGCGGGGATGAAGATCGGCCTGATCGCCGACCTCGCCGTCGGCGCCGACGGTGCCGGCAGCCAGGCCTGGGCCCGTCAGGCCGAACTGCTGCCCGCGGTGACGGTCGGCGCACCACCGGACATCCTCAACCGTTCCGGGCAGAGCTGGGGGGTCTCGGCCTTCTCCCCGGAAGGCCTGCAACGCCATGGCTACCGCGCCTTCATCGAAATGCTGCAGGCCAACCTGGCCCACGCCGGCGGCATCCGCATCGACCACGTCATGGGCCTCAAGCGCCTCTGGGTGTTGCCCCAGGGCGCCCCGCCAGAGGCCGGCGCCTACCTCAACTACCCGCTGCAGGACCTGCTGCGCCTGCTGTCGCTGGAGTCCTTCCGCCACCGCGCCCTGGTCATCGGCGAAGACCTCGGCACCGTACCCGCCGGCCTGCGCGAGGCATTGGCGCAACGGATGATCCTCGGCATGCGCGTGCTGCAGTTCGAGCAGGCCGACGGCCACTTCCTGCCGCCCCACAGCTGGCCCCGCGACGCCCTCGCCACCACCACCACCCACGACCTGCCGAGCATGCGCGGCTGGCTCCTGGGGCGCGACATCGAGTGGCGCGAGGTCACCGGCCAGCGCAGCGCCGAGCACAGCCACGGCGACCGCGAGGCCCGCGCGCGGGAAAAGCTGGCCCTGACCACGGCGCTCTACGCCAGCGACCCGGGCCACGGCCCGGACAGCGACAGGGACAGCGAGGCGCAGCTGGAAGCCTGCATCGGCTTCGTCGGCCGCACCCCCGCGCCCCTGGTGCTGCTGCCCCTGGAAGACGTGATGGGCAGCGAGGAGCAACCCAACCTGCCCGGCCCCGGCGACCAGCACCCCAACTGGCGGCGACGCTGGAGCGAACCGGCCGCCACCATGCTCGACGGCCCGGGTGCCAGCCGCCGCCTGCAATGCCTCGACGACGCCCGCCGCCAGCTGGAGGGCCAAGGCCATGAATGAAGTCCGCGCCACCCTGCGCCTGCAGTTCCACCGGGGCTTCACCCTGGACGACGCCGTGCCCCTGGTGCACTACTTCGCCCGGCTGGGCATCAGCCATGTCTACGCCTCGCCGCTGCTCACCGCGCGCAAGGGCTCCGTGCACGGCTACGACGTGGTCGACCCCACCCGGGTCAACCCCGAGCTGGGTGGCGAGGCGGCGCTCAAGCGCCTGGTCGCCGCCCTGCGCGAGCAGCGCATGGGGCTGATCCTCGACATCGTCTCCAACCACATGGCCGTGGGCGGTGACGACAACCCCTGGTGGCTCGACGTGCTCGAATGGGGCCAAAGCAGCCCCTACGCGCAGTTCTTCGACATCCAGTGGCGCTCCCACGACCCGCTGCTGCGCGGCCAGCTGCTGGTGCCCTTCCTGCGCAGCGACTACGGCGAGGTGCTGGCGGCCGGCGAGATCGCCCTGCGCTACGACGCCGAGGACGGCAGCCTCTACGCCCAGCACTTCGACCATCGCTTCCCCCTCACCCCGCCCAGCTACGGCGAACTGCTGCGGGCCAGCTGCGAGCCGTCGCTGGCGGACCTCGCGGCGCGCTTCGAAGCCCTGGACGGGCAGCCCGATGCCTGGCAGCAGGCGCGGGAGCTGCGCCGCCAGCTGGCCGAAGCCACCCCGGACGACGTGCCCCTGGCCCGCGCCCTGGAGCACTACCACGCCGACACGCCGGAAGGCCTGGAGCGCCTGCACCGACTGCTCGAGCGCCAGCACTACCGCCTGGCCAGCTGGCGCACCGCCGCCGACGACATCAACTGGCGGCGTTTCTTCGACATCAACGAACTGGGCGGCCTGCGCGTCGAGCGCCCCGAAGTGTTCGAGGCCACCCACGCCAAGGTCTTCGAGCTGATCGCGGCGGGCCTGGTGGACGGCCTGCGCATCGACCACATCGATGGCCTGGCCGACCCGCGCGGCTATTGCCGGCGCCTGCGCCGCCGCGTCGAGGGGCTGCTCGCCACGCGTCCACGCGCCCTGCTCGGCCAGCACTTCCCGATCTACGTCGAGAAGATCCTCGGCCAGGGCGAGCGCCTGGCCGGCGACTGGGGCGTGGACGGCACCACCGGCTACGAGTTCATGAACCAGGTGTCCCTGCTACAGCACTCCCCCCTGGGCGAGCTGCAGCTCAACGCCCTGTGGAGCACCCTCAGCGGCCGCTCCGGTCGCTTCCAGGACGAGGTGCTCGAGGCACGCCAGCTGGTGCTCACCAGCTCCCTGGCGGGCGATCTGGAAAACCTCGCCCAAAGCCTGCTGCTGGTGGCGCGCGAAGACATCGCCACCCGCGACCTGACCCTGGGCGCCATCCGCCGCGCGCTGCTGGAACTCATCGTGCATTTCCCGGTGTACCGCACCTATGCCGGTGCCTGCGGCCGCTCCGAGCAGGACCGCCGCGTCTTCGAGCAGGCCCTGGCCGGTGCCCGCAGCACCCTGGGCGAGGCCGACCAGCCGCTGTTGCAGCACCTGGACCGCTGGCTCGGCGGCCAGCCCCTGCGCGAGGTGCCGCCCGGCCCGCAGCGCAAGCAGCGGCGCAAGGTCCTGGCGCGCTTCCAGCAGCTCACCTCCCCGGCCGCCGCCAAGGCCGTGGAAGACACCGCCTGCTACCGCTCGGCGGTGCTGCTCTCGCGCAACGACGTGGGCTTCGACCCGCAGCAGTTCAGCGGCTCGGTCGCCGAGTTCCACGCCCAGTGCCTGGCGCGCTCGCAGCACTTCCCCGGCAACCTGCTGACCACCGCCACCCACGACCACAAGCGCGGCGAGGACAACCGCGCGCGCCTGGCCGTGCTCAGCGAGCGCTCCGCCTGGTTCGCCGCCCGCTGCGAGCACTGGCGGCGCCTGGCAGCGCCCCTGCGCGCGGTGCTGGACAGCGACGGCGCCCCCAGCGCGGCGGACGAGCTGATGCTCTACCAGTGCCTGCTCGGCAGCTGGCCGCTGGACCTCGATGCCGACGACCGCCACGCCCTGGAGGCCTACCTGGAGCGCCTGCTGCGCTGGCAGGAAAAGGCCCTGCGCGAGGCCAAGCTGCAAAGCAGCTGGAGCGCCCCCAACGCCGCCTATGAAGTGGCCTGCCGCACCTTCCTGCACGACCTGCTGGCGCGCGACACCGCCCGCGAGCTGCGCATCGACATCGCCGCCGCCGCCAACGCCATCGCCCCCGCCGGCGCCCTCAACGGCCTGGCCCAGTGCCTGCTGCGCATGACCACGCCCGGCATCCCCGACCTCTACCAGGGCACCGAATTCTGGGACTTCAGCCTGGTGGACCCGGACAACCGCCGCGAAGTGGACTTCCCCCGCCGCGTCGACGCCCTCACCGAACCGGCCGAGCAGGACCGGTTGATCGAGCACTGGCGGGACGGCCGCATCAAGCAATGGCTGATCTCCACCGTGCTCTCGGTGCGCTATGCCCGCGCCGAACTGTTCGCCCGGGGCGACTACCAGCCGCTGCAGGTGGAGGGCGAGCACGCCGAGCAGGTCCTGGCCTTCGCCCGCAGCCAGGGTGGCGACTACCTGGTGGTGCTGGTGCCGCGCCTGGCCAGCGAGCTGCTGGACGAGGCGGTCACCCCCCACATCCCGCCAGCACGCTGGGGCGACACCCGCGTGGTGCTGCCCGCCGCCATTGCCGACAGCACGCTCACCGGCGTGTTCTCCAGCGCGCCGCTGCACCCCGTCGATGGGCGCATCGCCCTGGCGCAGGCGCTGGCGGACTTCCCCGTCAACCTCTTGTGTTTCAGACCTCACCAGGAGCCACAGCCATGAGTGCAGAAGAACAGCGCATCCGCGAATTCGCCTACCAGATCTGGGAATCGGAGGGCAAACCCACGGGCCAGGAAGCCCGCCACTGGGAAATGGCGCGCAAGCTCGCCGAGTCGGAAACCCGCGGCGAGCGCCCGCCGGCGCCCAAGCCGCGCCGGGTCAGCAAGCCCAAGGAAGTACCGGCCAGCCCACCCGCCGAGGCCCGCGCCGCCCAGCCGGCCCCGCGCAAGCCACGTGCCGCCAAGGCCCCTGCCGAAGAAAAACCCGCACTGCTGAAGAAGCCGCGCGCCACCAAGGCCACGCCCAAGGCGCCGAAAGCCTGAGCCCAACCGAGTCGTTTGAGGAGAAACACCAATGAGCAGGCAACGCTCACGGATAACCGAAGGCCACCCCTTTCCCCTGGGCGCCACCTGGGACGGCCTGGGGGTCAACTTCGCGCTGTTTTCCGCCCATGCCACCAAGGTGGAGCTCTGCCTGTTCGACGCCAAGGGCGAGCGTGAACTTGAGCGTATCGAACTGCCCGAATACACCGACGAGATCTGGCACGGCTACCTGCCCGACGCCCACCCCGGGCAGATCTACGGCTACCGCGTGCACGGCCCCTACGAGCCCGACGCCGGCCACCGCTTCAACCCCAACAAGCTGTTGATCGACCCCTATGCCCGCCAGCTGATGGGCGGGCTGCGCTGGTCGGAGTCGCTGTTCGGCTACACCATCGGCCACAAGGACGGCGACCTGTCCTTCGACGAGCGCGACAGCGCGCCCTTCGTGCCCAAGTCCAAGGTCATCGACCCCGCCTTCACCTGGCCCGAGCAGAAGGCGGTGCGCGTGCCCTGGGACGCCACGGTGATCTACGAGGCCCACCTGCGCGGCACCAGCATGCGCCACCCCGCCGTGCCCAAGCACCTTCGCGGCACCTGCGCCGGGCTGATGAACGCCGAGCTGTTGCAGCACATCCGCTCCCTGGGCATCACCACCATCGAGCTGCTGCCGGTCCACGGCTTCGTCAACGACCAGCACCTGCTGGAAAAGGGCATGAACAACTACTGGGGCTACAACAGCCTGGCCTTCTTCGCGCCCCACGCGGCCTACCTCGCCAGCGGCCACATCAACGAGTTCAAGGAAATGGTCGCGCACCTGCACGACGCCGGCCTGGAGCTGATCCTCGACGTGGTCTACAACCACACTGCCGAGGGCAACGAACTGGGCCCGACCCTGTGCATGCGCGGCATCGACAACGCCACCTACTACCGCCTGCTGCCCGACAACCGCCGCCACTACATCAACGACTCGGGCACCGGCAACACCCTCGATCTCAGCCACCCCTGCGTGCTGCAGATGGTCACCGACTCGCTGCGCTACTGGGCCACCGAGATGCGCGTCGACGGCTTCCGCTTCGACCTCGCCACCATTCTCGGGCGCCATCCGCACGGCTTCGACGAGCGCCACGGCTTCCTCGTCGCCTGCCGCCAGGACCCGGTGCTGAGCAAGCTCAAGCTGATCGCCGAGCCCTGGGACTGCGGCCCGGGCGGCTACCAGGTGGGGGGCTTCCCGCCCGGCTGGGTGGAGTGGAACGACCGCTTCCGCGACACCGTGCGGGCCTTCTGGCGCGGCGACAACGGCCAGATCGCCGGGCTCGCCAGCCGCCTCACCGCCTCGGGCGACCTGTTCAACCAGCGCGGCCGCCGGCCCTACGCCTCGGTCAACTTCGTCACCGCCCACGACGGCTTCACCCTGCGCGACGTGGTCAGCTACGACCACAAGCACAATGAAGCCAACGACGAAGGCAACCGCGACGGCAGCGACAACAACTACTCCTGGAACCACGGCGTCGAAGGCCCCACCGACGACCCGGACATCCGCGAACTGCGCCTGCGCCAGATGCGCAACATGATGGCCACGCTGCTGCTCTCCCAGGGCACGCCGATGCTGGTGGCGGGCGACGAGTTCAGCCGCACCCAGCAGGGCAACAACAACGTCTACTGCCAGGACAACGAGCTGGGCTGGATCGACTGGGAACTCGACGACGAGGGCCGCAGCCTGCTGGACTTCACCCGGCGGCTGATCAGCCTGCGCCGCGCCTACCCGATCCTGCGGCGCGGCCGCTTCCTGGTGGGCGAATACAACGAGGAACTCGGGGTCAAGGACGTCACCTGGCTGTCGCCCTGCGGCAACGAGATGACCGAGGAGCAATGGCAGGACGGCAATGCCCGCTGCCTGGGCATGCTCATGGACGGCCGCGCGCAACCCACCGGCATCCGCCGCAGCGGCGCCGACGCCACCCTCCTGCTGCTGCTCAACGCCCACCACGACGTGGTCAACTTCCGCCTGCCGGAAGTGGCCCAGGGCACCGCCTGGACGCTGCTGCTGGACACCAACCGCCCCGACGACCGTTCCCTGGAGCGCTACGAGTTCGACACGGAGTTCACCCTCACCAACCGCTCGCTGCTGCTCTTCGAACTGCAACGGGAGGACGGCTGATGGGGGGCGCCCCGGCCTGCGCCGCCAACCGCCTGGAAGGCGGCCTGGCGGAGTACCCGTGCCCGGGCGCCGACACTCCCGAACTCGGCCGCCGCCTGGCCGCGCTGGTGGCGGCGGGCCTCGACCGCCTGCCCCAGCCGGGCGGCGGCGCCACCCTGGAGCGCTGGCAGGCGCTGGCCCGGGTCGCCGCCCGTGACCTGGGCCTGTGCAAGCTCTACGAAGGCCACACCGACGCCCTGGCCATCCTCCACGAACTCGGCGCCGAGGCGCCGCCGCCCGGCAGCACCTGGGGCGTCTGGGCCGCCGAGCCGCCGCAGGCGCGGGTGCGCATCAACGCCCGCACCTCGCAGCAGGACGTGCGCCTGGATGGCACCAAGGCCTGGTGTTCCGGCGCCGCCGTGCTCAGCCACGCGCTGCTCACCGGCTGGAACGAGGCCGGCCACCAGCAGTTGGTGGCCGTGGCCCTGGACCAGCCCGGGGTGCGCATCGCCACGGGCGGCTGGAACGCGGTGGGCATGGCCGCCACCGGCAGCGTCGAGGTGCACTTCGAGCAGGCCCGTGCCCACTGCATCGGGCCTGCCGGCGGCTACCTGGAACGCCCCGGCTTCTGGCACGGCGGCGCCGGCATCGCCGCCTGCTGGCTGGGTGCCGCCCAGGCCCTGGGCGAGGCGCTGCGGGTGCATGGCGCGGATCACGACGAACCTCACGCCCTCGCCCACCTGGGCGCCCTGGACGCACAGCTCTACGCGGCCGCCTGCACCCTGCGCGACTGCGCCGCCTGGATCGACCGCCAGCCGCGCGCCGACGCCGAAGTTCCGGTACGGCGCCTGCGGGCGATCTGCGAAGGCGCCGCCGAGGCCGCCATCCGCCATGTCGGCCACGCCCTGGGCGCGGCGCCCTACTGCCTCGACCCGCACCTGGCACGGCTGCTCGCCGACCTGCCGGTGTACCTCCGCCAGAGCCATGCCGAGCGCGACCTCGCCGCCCTCGGCCGCCTCGCCACCTTGGCCCCACAGGGGAGCTGGATGCCATGAGAGCCCACCTCATCCACGGCGACGGAACGCCGCTGCAGGCCTGGAACGCCTCGCAGCACCTGAGCCTGGTACCGACCATCGACTGTGAGCGCCTGGTGCCGCCGGAAGCCCGCGCGGTGATCGTCGCGCCGCACCCGGACGACGAAGTGCTCGGCTGTGGCGGCCTGCTGCAGCTGCTGTTCCAGCTGGGTCGCCAGGTGCTGCTGATCTCGGTCACCGACGGCAGCGCCAGCCATCCCGGCTCGCCCTACTGGACCGCACATCGCCTCGGCATCGTGCGCCCCCAGGAAAGCGCCGAGGCGCTGCATCGCCTGGGCATCCCCGTGGCGGAGCTGAAGTGGCTGCGCGGCGGCTTCCCCGACACCGGCGTCGGGCGCCACTTGGGCGAGCTCAAGCGTTTCCTCGCCGCCTACCTGCAGCCCTCGGACGTGGTCTTCACCACCTGGCGCGAGGACGGCCACGCCGACCATGAGGCGGTGGGACTGGCCACCCTCGAAGTCGGCAGCGAGATCGGCGCGCTGGTCCATGAGGTGCCCATCTGGGCCTGGCACTGGGCGAGCCCGGAAGACCCGCGCATCCCCTGGGAGCGTGCGCGCAAGGTCGAGCTCGACATCTGGACCCTGGCCCGCAAGCGCCACGCCGTGCAGGCCTTCGCCAGCCAGCTGTACGCCGACCCCGGTGGTGGCCCGCCGGTGCTCGGCAGCGCCAGCCTGGAACGCCTGCAGCAGCCCTTCGAGCTGTTCTTCCTATGAGCGTGGCCGACACCTATTTCGACAGGCTCTACCGCGACAGCCGCGACCCCTGGGCCTTCCGCCAGCGCTGGTACGAGAAGCGCAAGCGCAACCTGGTGCTCGCCGCCCTGCCCCGCGGCTTCTACGACAGGGTCTTCGAGCCCGGCTGCAGCAATGGCGAGCTGAGCCTGCGCCTGGCCGACCGCTGCCACGACCTGCTGTGCTGCGACACCTCGGCGCGCGCCGTGGAGCTGGCCGCCCAGCGCCTGGCCAACAAGCCCAACGTGCGCCTTTTGCAGGCGCGCCTGCCGCAGCAGTGGCCCGGCGGGCGCTTCGACCTGATCATCCTCAGCGAGCTGTGCTACTACCTCGACGCCGACGACCTCGACCACCTCATCGCGCATTGCCTGGCGTCGCTGAACCGCAGCGGCACCCTCCTGGCCTGCCATTGGCGGCCGGAGATCGACGGCTGCCCGCTGACCGGCGACCAGGTGCATGAACGCCTGGCCCGGGGCCTGGGCATGCCGCGCCTGCTGCGCCACGAAGAGCCCGACCTGCTGCTGGAGGTCTGGTGCCACGACGCCACCTCGGTGGCCGAGCGGGAGGGGCTGCGGGAGCGCGGTGCATGATCGGCGTCGTCATCCCGGTGCACAACGAGGAACAGCTGCTGGGCGCCTGCATCGAATCGGTGCTGGCGGCAGCCGCCCACCCCGACCTCGGCGGCGAACCGGTCCGCGTGCTGGCCGTGCTGGACGCCTGCAGCGACGGCTCCGCCGCCATCGCCCAGGCCGCCGGCATCGCCACCCTGGCCATCGCCGCCCGCAATGTCGGCCAGGCCCGAGCCGCCGGCGTGCATGTACTGCTGGATGAGGGCGCGCGCTGGATCGCCTGCACCGACGCCGACAGCATCGCCGGCACCAACTGGCTGGCCGCACAGCTGGCCCTGGGTGCCGACGTGGTCTGCGGCACCGTGCGCATCGCCCAGTGGGACACCATCCACCTCGACGCCCAGCTGCGCTACCACGCTCACTACCAGCAGCGCGACGACCACCGCCACGTGCACGGCGCCAACCTCGGCTTCAGCGCCGAAGCCTACCTGCGCGCCGGCGGCTTCCCGCCCCTGGCCGCCCACGAGGACGTGCACCTGGTGCGCGCCTTCGAACGCAGCGGCGCGCGCATCTCCTGGAGCAGCAGCCCCGCCGTGCACACCAGCGCCCGCCTCGACGCCCGCGCGCCGGAAGGCTTCGCCGCATTCCTGCGAGGGTTGATGTAGGAGCGAGTCCACTCGCGATCGATGCCAAACCACACGCGAGGCCTCACCCGGGTCACCCGCCACCCCGCCATCGATGCCCCGCGCCTCACATCGGTGTGCGCGGCGTCTTCCCAGGTGCGCGTAGCACACCCTACGGCGCTGCACCGCGCCTCCCGGGACTCCCGCACCTGTAGGGGCGAATTCATTCGCCAAGCGGTGCGCAGCGCCGTCCCACGTAGGAGCGAATTCATTCGCGATCGGTACCCCACCACACGCCGGCCCGAAACCCGGGCTGCGCCTCGTGCCCAACGGGCAGAAAACCTGAACCGCTCCCTTGCCGCCCAGTCGGAACTATCACAGGTGCCGCCCCGGCGCCTGCCGTTTTCCATGCCTGGTCGCCGGTGAGCACCGGCCCGGGCCCGAACAGGAGCCACCCATGAAGGCAGTCGTATTCCATGACGTGGGCGACATCCGTCTCGACGACGTCCCCGAGCCGACCCTGCAGGCGCCCACGGACGCGATCATCCGCCTCACCGCCTCGGCCATCTGCGGCACCGACCTGCATTTCGTGCGCGGCACCGTCACCGGCATGGTCAAGGGCACCATCCTCGGCCACGAGGGCGTCGGCATCGTCGAAGCCCTGGGCAACGACGTGCGCAACCTGCAGATCGGCGACCGCGTGGTGGTGCCTTCCACCATCGCCTGCGGCAACTGCTCCTACTGCCGGGCCGGCTACTACGCCCAGTGCGACG
Organism: Pseudomonas sp. USHLN015; assembly: GCF_037153275.1. NCBI lineage: Bacteria > Pseudomonadati > Pseudomonadota > Gammaproteobacteria > Pseudomonadales > Pseudomonadaceae > Pseudomonas > Pseudomonas sp. USHLN015. The sequence continues at coordinate 224,680 of NZ_JBBCKP010000008.1, read as the reverse complement.
TGGCCAACCCCAACGGCAAGGAGGCCGGCACCGCGTTCTACGGCGGGCCCCAGGCCACCGGCCCCTTCCATGGGTTGCAGGCGGAGAAGGCCCGCATCCCCCACGCCAACATCGGCCTGATCAAGCTGCCCAGCGAGATCAGCGACGACCAGGCCATCCTGCTGTCCGACATCTTCCCCACCGGCTACTTCGGTGCCGAGATGGCCGAGGTCACCCCCGGCGACACGGTGGCGGTGTTCGGCTGCGGCCCGGTGGGCCAGTTCGCCATCGCCAGCGCCAAGCTGATGGGCGCCGCCCGGGTGTTCGCCATCGACCACCTCGACGACCGCCTGCGCATGGCCCGCCAGCAAGGCGCAGAAGTGATCAACTTCGACCTGGAAGACCCGGTCAAGACCCTGCGCCGGCTCACCGACGGCATAGGCGTCGACCGCGCCATCGATGCCGTGGGGGTGGACGCCGAGCACGCCTGCCACGACCACCACGCCGCCGGACGCATGCGCCGGGAGATGGCCGAGCTGACCCCGCGCACCCACCCGGACGGCGACAACTGGCACCCCGGCGACGCGCCGAGCCAGGCCCTGCAATGGGCGGTCGAAGGCCTGGCCAAGGCCGGCACCCTGTCGATCATCGGCGTCTACCCGCAGCAGGCGCGCAGCTTCCCCATCGGCCTGGCGATGAACAAGAACCTGACCATCAACATGGGCAACTGCCACCACCGCAAGTACATCCCCAGGCTCATCGAGCTGACCCTGAACAAGCGCGTCGACCCGGCCAAGATCCTCACCCAGGTCAAGCCGATGAGCGATGCCATCGAAGCGTTCAAGGCCTTCGACCGCCGCGAGAGCGGCTGGATCAAGGTCGAGTTGCACCCACAGCGGATGCAGCCGGCGGGCGCTGGTGGCGAAGAAGTGATCGCCGACGAGGCGCAGCTGGAACGGACGCTCGCAGCCGTCAACCCGGCTCCGGGTCGCTAGCGGAGGCGAGGATGGCAGAGATCCGTATCGGCATTTCCGGCTGGCGCTACGCCCCCTGGCGGGGTGATTTCTACCCCAGAGGCCTGGTGCAGAAGAAGGAGCTGCGCTTCGCCTCCCGCGCCGTCAACAGCATCGAGATCAATGGCTCCTTCTATGCCCTGCAGACGCCCGAGCGCTACGCCGGCTGGGCGGCCGACACCCCCGAGGACTTCGTCTTCAGCACCAAGGCGCCGCGCTACATCACCCACGTGACGCGCCTGCGCGAGCTGCAGCAGCCCCTGGCCAACTTCATGGCCTCGGGGCTGTTCCGCCTGGGCGGGAAGCTGGGGCCGGTGCTCTGGCAATTCCCGCCCAGCTTCAAGTTCGACCCCGCGCTGTTCGCCGACTTTCTCCAAGCCCTGCCCCACGACAGCGACGCCGCCCGTGAACTGGCCCGCCACAGCGACGCGCGCATGCACGTGGAGGGCTACCTGGACATTCCCAAGGGCCTGCGCCTGCGCCACGCGGTGGAGATCCGCAACGACAGCTTCCTCGACGAGGCCTTCGTCGCCCTGCTGCGCCGGCACAAGGTGGCGCTGGTGGTCGCCGACACGGCGAAGAAGTGGCCCTACGCGGAGGACCTCACCAGCGACTTCGTCTACATGCGCCTGCACGGCGACAAGCAGCTCTACGCCAGCGGCTACTCGGACGCCGCGCTGGCCGCCTGGCAGCGACGCATCGAAGCCTGGAGCCGTGGCAGCCAGCCCGAGGACGCCCGGCTGATCAGCGCCAAGGCACCGGCCCGGCGCAAAAGCCGCGACCTGTACTGCTACTTCGACAACGACATCAAGGTGCGCGCGCCCTATGACGCCCGCCAACTGCTGGAAAGACTCGGCCTGGCCGGGCACCTAGAGACCGAACCCGGCCAGCCCCTGGAAGGAGCCGACCTGTGAATACCGTCACCAGTGCCCCCTTGCCCGCCACCGACCTGCTGCCGGCCGTGCACCAGCTGCGCATCATCACGGTGAACACCCACAAGGGCTTCACGCCCCTCAACCGCCGCTTCATCCTCCCGGAGCTGCGCGATGCCGTGCGCACCCTCGGTGCCGACCTGGTGTTCCTGCAGGAGGTGCTCGGCACCCACCAGCTGCATGCCAGGCGCTTCAGGAACTGGCCGCCGACGCCCCAGTACGAATTCCTCGCCGACAGCATGTGGACCGACTTCGCCTACGGCCGCAACGCGGTCTACCCGGAAGGCGACCACGGCAATGCGCTGCTGTCGAAATTCCCCATCCTGCGCTACGAGAACCTCGACGCGTCCATCGCCGGCAACGAGGAACGCGGCCTGCTGCATTCGGTGCTGGACGTGCCCGGCCACCGCGAGGTGCATGCCATCTGCGTGCACCTGGGGCTGCGCGAAGCCCACCGTCGCGAACAGCTGGAACTGCTCTGCCGCCTGCTCGACAGCCTGCCGCCGCTGGCGCCGGTGATAGTCGCCGGCGACTTCAACGACTGGCGCGTGCGCGCCGACGACATCCTCGCCAGCCGCGGCATGGTCGAGGCCTTCGTCAACGCCTATGGCGCCCCGGCACGCAGCTTCCCGGCACGCTGGCCGCTGCTGCGCCTGGACCGCGTCTACGTGCGCAATGCCACCAGCCACTCACCCCAGGTGCTGCTGCGCCGGCCCTGGTCCCACCTGTCCGACCACGCCCCCTTGCTTGTGGAGGTGCACCTGTGAAATTCGACTGGCGTGAAGGCAACCACGTCGAGTTGCTGATCAATGGCGAGGCCTTCTTCCCGGCGGTGTTCGAGGCCATCGACAAGGCCCGCCACGAAGTACTGCTGGAGACCTTCATCGTCTTCGAGGACAAGGTCGGCCTGCGCCTCAAGGAGACCCTGATCGCCGCCGCCCGGCGCGGCGTGCGCGTGGAGCTGACGGTGGACGGCTACGGCACCGCCGACCTCGGCACTCGCTACATCCGCGAGATGACCGAGGCCGGCGTCAACCTGCACATGTTCGACCCGCGTCCCCGGGTGCTGGGCATGCGCACCAACCTGTTCCGCCGCCTGCACCGCAAGCTGGTGGTGGTGGACGGCGAGCTGGGCTTCATCGGCGGCATCAACTTCTGTGCCGATCACCTCGCCGACTTCGGCCCCATGGCCAAGCAGGACTACGCGGTGGCGGTGCGCGGGCCCATCGTCTGCGACCTGCACCGTACCTGCAGCCAGCTGCTGTCCCACAGCGCCAGCGAGGTGCACAGCCTGCTGCCGGAATCGCCGGAAAACCGCGAGGCCGGGCCTGCCCGCATGCTGCTGTCGATCCGCGACAACGAGCGCCATCGCAACGACATCGAGGAACAGTACCTGCGCGCGCTGCGCTCGGCCCGGCAGCGGCTGGTGGTGGCCAATGCCTATTTCTTCCCCGGCTACCGCCTGCTGCGCGAGCTGCGCAATGCCGCCCGGCGCGGCGTACAGGTGACCCTGATCCTCCAGGGCCAGCCGGACATGCCGCTGGTGCGCCTGTGCTCGCGGCTGCTCTACAACTACCTGCTGCGCGACGGCGTGGTGATCCACGAGTATTGCCAGCGACCGCTGCACGGCAAGGTGGCGCTGGTGGACGGCGAATGGGCCACGGTGGGCTCGAGCAACCTCGACCCGCTGAGCCTGTCGCTGAACCTGGAGGCCAACCTGGTGATCCGCGACCCGGCCTTCAACCGGCAGTTGCACGACCACCTGCAGCAGCTCGCCGACGCCAAGTGCAAGCGCGTGACGTTGCAGCGCATCACCCGGGGCCACTGGTGGCGGGCGCCACTGATCTTCCTCAGCTTCCACTTCCTGCGGCACTTCCCGGCCATCGCCGGCTGGTTCCCCGCCCACTCGCCGCGCATCAAGTCGCTGCAGCCGCTGGAGGATGCCGGCGTCGAGCCGGTCTACGAGCAACAGGAGAAAAGCTCATGAGCGCGGGCAAGGCCACCTGGAAGACCTGGGCCAAGCGCGGCCTGACGGCGTTCTTCTTCTGCCTGGTGCCGGTGCTGCTGTTCATGCTGGTGAAGAACCTCGACTGGCAGGAAGTGCGCCAGGCCATCGCCAACTACAAGGCCACCACCCTGGCGCTGGCCGGGCTGGCCTGCGCGGCGAGCTACGCCACCTACTGCTGCTTCGACCTGGTGGGCCGCCACTACACCGCGCACAAGCTGCCGGCCTGGCAGACCATCCCGGTCACCTTCGTCTGCTACGCCTTCAACCTCAACCTCAGCTCCTGGGTGGGCGGCATCGCCCTGCGCTACCGCCTCTACTCGCGCCTGGGGCTGGACGTGCCGACCATCACCAAGGTGCTCAGCCTGAGCCTGATCACCAACTGGCTGGGCTACATGCTGCTGGCCGGCTGCGTCTTCTCCCTGCGCCTGGTGGACCTGCCCGAAGGCTGGAAGATCGGCGAGACCGGCCTGCAACTGATCGGCTTCGCCCTGGTGGCCGCCGCCCTCGCCTACCTCGCCGCCTGCCGCTTCTCCACGCGCCGCAACTGGCGCTTCCGCGACCAGGAGCTGACCCTGCCGAGCCTGCGCATGGCGCTGATCCAGGTCGGCCTGGGCATGCTCAACTGGTCGCTGATGGCGGCGCTGATCTGGATCCTGCTGCCCAGGGAAGCCTTCTACCCGTCGATCCTCGGCATCCTCCTGATCAGCAGCATCGCCGGGGTCATCACACACATCCCCGCCGGGCTCGGCGTGCTGGAGGCGGTGTTCATCGCCCTGATGCAGCACCAGATGTCCAAGGGCACCCTCCTCGCCGCGCTGATCGGCTACCGCGCCATCTACTTCCTCCTGCCCCTGGCCATCGCCTGCGTGGTGTACCTGGTGCTCGAACGCCGGGCCAAGCAGATCCGCCAGCGCGATTGGGCGCATGAGGGGTGACGCCTATCGCTGTAGGGGCGACTTCAGTCGCCCAGCGATGCGCCGCATCGCCGTAGGTTGGCGCCGAGCGTAACGAGGCCCAACGGCGTAACACCGGACCCCGTCATGTTGGGCTTCGTACCTCAGCCCAACCTACGAAGCTGGCGTTCTGAAGCCCAGCAGCCCGTAGGATGGGTAGAGCGAAGCGAAACCCATGCTGACGGTCGCCTCCGCTAGAACCAATCCCGGCGCTCATCGAAGGCGGCGTGCACCAGGGCGACGAGGCGGCGGACTTCCTCGCGCTCTTCTTCCCCCGCGCGCACGGCGAGCCAGGCCTGCATGTCCATGCGTGGTTCGAACAACGCCGGCAGGGCCATGAGGTTCTTGTCCAGCTGGCTGACGTAATGGGGCAACAGGCCGATGCAGGCGCTCCACTGGATCATCTGCCGGAGCATTTCGTAGGAGTTGACCCGGGTGACCCCGGCGCGGCGTTCGGCGATGGCCAGGTTCCAGGGTTGCAGGGCGTCGATGCCGGCGTAGCCGTGGAGGTCGACCAGCATGTAGTCCGCAAGCTCCACCAGGCTGCGCGGGCGGCTGGTCTCGCGGGAGTAGCGCTTGGCGATGTGGGGCAGGTATTCCAGCTGGGCCAGGCACACCTGATGGGCGCTGGCGAAACCCGGCCAGGGCGTGGCGTCACCGGGCGGAGCCAGCCACACGCGCAGGTCGGTGTCCGCCGCCGGCGCTTCGCCCTCGTCGAGGCGTGCCAGTTCCAGGCGCACGTTGGCGTGCTGGCGGAGGAAGGCCAGCAGGTCGCGGCCGAGGATGTCGTGCAGCAGCGGCTCGGCGACGGCGATGCGCACCAGCGGCTGGTCTTCGTTCTGCGCCAGGCCCGGCGACAGCACCGCCAGGCGCGCCGCCAGCTGGGTACGCAGGCGCCGGCCCTCGGGGCTCAGCACCAGGGCGTTGCCCTGGTGCTGGAACAGCGGGTGCCCGGCCCAGGCCGCCAGCACCCCGAGCTTCTTGCGCAGCAGTGTCGGCTTGACGCTCAGGCTGCGCGCCGCCTGCATGAAGCAGCCGCAACGGGCGGCCACCACGAAGAAGTGCGCCGCCTCCATGTCCAGGCCGGCGAAGCCCTCGTCGGCCCCGTGGTCGCTCACGATGCCGCCGCCGCTTGCCGGGTGGTCGTTCTCCTGCAATGCCATAAACCCTCCTCCGTAAGGTTGCCTCGCGCCGGGCCTCCCGCCCGGCGCCGTCTCAGTGGGCCCGCTCCAGCGCCTGGTCGAGGCTCGCACCATCGATGCTCAGGGTCGCCGAGCTGACCATGCCGTCCAGGTAGGCCCGTGCCACCTGTTGCTGGCGTTGCGCACGCAAGGCCTGGCGCAGGCGGTCGCGCACCTCGTCGAGGCTGGCGACGCGGCCGGGCTGCTGCTCGGTGAGCTTTAGGATGTGGTAGCCGGCCTCGCTGCGCAGCGGCTCGGACACGCTGCCCACGCGCTGGCGGGCGAGTACCTGGCGCATCGCCGGGACGAACTGCACCAGCGGCTGCAGGCCGGTGTCGCCGCCGCGCTCGGCGGTGCCGGCGTCCTGGGAGAACTGGCGCGCCAGGGCGGCGAAATCGGCGTTGGCAGCCGTCGCGCGGCGGGCCAGCTCGATGGCCTGCTTGCGCACCTGCTCCTCAGCCGCACCGGGGCCGACGGCGAGGAAGATCTGGCTGACGCGGTACAGCGCGGGGGTCATCCAGTTGTCCTTGCCGGCCTCGTAGGCGGCCTGCAGCTCGGCGTCGCCGGGGTAGTCGGCGGGCACCTGGCTGACCGACTCCAGGTAGGTGCGCAGGAGGATCTGCTCGGTGGCGGCGCGGGTCAGGCGCTGGATGTCGGGGCGCTCTTCCCAGCCCTGGGCCTGGGCCTGCTGCAGCAGGGCCTTCTCCGCCAGACGCCCGCGCACCCAGCCTTCCAGGGCGCCCCGGTCGGCACGCAGCTGCTCGCGGGTGGCTGGCAGCAGGCCATCCAGCACCGCCTGCAGCTCGCCCTCGCCCAGTTCCAGCTCACCCAGGCGCGCCACCGCCCGCTCGGCGGGGGCGGCCTGGCTGGCCACCCTCGCCTGCTGCACTTGGAGCGCGGCCTGCACCGCCGCTTCAGGCGCACTGCCCGGTCGCAAGCCGAGTGCCAGGCCCACCGCAAGCGCCACGGTGGCCAGCGCACCGATGCCGACCATCCGGCCCTTGGCGTACATCGCGCTCAGGCCTCGCTGTCGGCGGTTTCGGCCGGTGCCTGGGCGGCGGCCTGCTCGCGGGCCATGGCCTGGCTGTAGTCGCGCAGGTAGGCGATGAACTCCTGCAGCAGGCGGTCCCACAGTTCCATCTGGCCCTGCAGGTGCTGCGGGCTCACGCCGGCGGCGACGATGGCGTCCATCTCCAGCACGAGGAACTCGCCCTGGCGTGACAGGCGGGCGAAGCGGCGGCTGGCGTTCCACACCTCGGCGAGGCCCGCCGGCAGCTCGCCCTGGATGCGCAGGGCGCAGCTGAAGCAGTAGTCGAGGTAGGCGCCCGCGTCAGTGGCCGGGTTGCCGAAGCGCACGGCGAAGCCGATGCCCTGGCTGGCGCTGAGCAGTTGCACCACGCCGCCCTGCTCGGTGCGGTTGACGCGGTAGCCGGCGGCCTGCAGGCGCTCGGTGAGCTGGTCGGGGGTGATGCTGTGGATCATGTCGATGGCGGTCATTGCGCGGTTCCTTGTCTGCGGTTCGGTGCCGGCCGCGCCGGCACCCGTGGGTCACTGGCCGGCGGCGGGCACCATGGCGGCGTCGAAGTGGGTCTTGTAGAGCGCATCGCCGTAGGTCTGCGCCAGCTCCTCGAACTTCACCCGGGCGCTGCCGGCGAAGGGCTGGCGGATCTTCATCACGTCGCTGACGTCGATCTTTTCGTAGGCCTCGAGGATGTCCTTGGCCACCTGGTACATCTGCTGGTTCTTGGCGGTGCACTGCTGCACCTGTTCGTCACGCGTGGCCAGGTCGGTGGCCAGCTGGGCGCGGGCCGACTCGATGCCACGGGCGCGGCCCAGCAGTTCGTCGTAGGCCTGCTTGAACTTGCCCACCTGCAGGGTGCTGGCCGCGACCTGGGCCTGGGCGGCGCTGCGCAGGCTGTCCTGCTGGCCGGCGAGCTGCTCGGCCTGGCCCTTCGCCTTGGCCAGCTCGGCGGTCAGCTGCTTGATCTGCGCCTGGGCCGCCGCCAGTTGGCCCTCGGCCGCAGTGCGCGCGGCGGCAGCCTGGGCCTGCTCGCTCTGCAACGCCTGCAGCTGCTGGGTGGTGCTGCGCAGCTGGGCACGCAGGCGCTCCTCCATGCCTTCGGCCGAGGCCGCGTTGGCGATGCTGGCCCCCAGCAGCAGGGCCAGGCCCAGCTTCAGCGGTGTGTGCGATCGGGTGTTCATGCTCTCGCTCCTTGGCCACACGCGCGTCAGAAGCGCGTGTTGACCTCCAGTTGCAGGACATCGATGTCGAAGGGCGCGCCGTAGACCTCCTCCGCACTCAGCCAGCGGACGCTGCCGACGATGTTCTTGTCGAAGCCGTAGTTGGCGCCGAGGAACCAGCCCTTGGCGTTGGTACCGCCGAGGTGGAAGGACGAGTCGTTGAAGCCGTCCGGCAGGGCGTCGGGCTCGATGCGCTTGTAGCCGGCGTAGAGGTTCCAGTCGCCGTGCTTCTTCAGGTCCAGGGCGTTGCCCAGGGTGAACTGCAGCATCCAGGCGGTATCGCCGCTCTCGATGTTGCCGCTGGCGTCGACGTTGTTGGCCAGTTGGCCGGCCGAGCGCTTGCGGATCTCGAGCTCGTCATAGCCCAGGTTGCGCAGGTAGTGGGCCTGGCTGCGCAGCTTGAAGTCGTGGAACAGCGCGGTGTCCCAGGCGAGGTTGAGGTCCACCAGGTTGAACTCGGAGGCCAGGCCGAAGTACTGCGGCTGCGGCGTGGTGGTGGGGTTGGCCGGGTCGATGACGATGTTGCGCAGCTGCATCAGGGTGTTGCCCTTCTGCATGAAGGCGGGGCGCGACTCGTCGGTGTCGCAGGCCGGCTGCCCGGAGTACAGGGAACAGGGGCTGGAGCGCCGGCCTTCGATGTCGTCGAAGCGGTAGTAGGCCAGCGCGCCCTTGACGCTGTTGTCCGCGTCCAGCTGCCAGCGGGCGCCGAGCTGGGCGCCGTAGAGCCAGTTGTTCCTGCTGCTTTCCTTGTCGAAGCCGTTGCTGCTGGCGGTGTCGGAGCTGTATTCCACCGGGAAGGCGCCGAGGGTGCCGAACAGCCCCATGTCGCGGTCCAGCGGCTGGTCGAACACCGCCGCCAGGCCGTCGAAGTTCAAGTCGCCCGAGTACAGCAGGTCGGTGGTGTAGAACGGGTTGGGCATGCGCCCGCCGGTGAGGGTCAGGCGCTCGTCGGGCTTGTAGGCGAGGTAGCCCTGGTCGAGCCACAGGTCCTTCTTGCCGAAGCCGCCGCCCAGGGTCTGGGTGGTGGACACCGGGCCGCTGTCGGAGCCGGTGCCGATGCGCATGACCGCCGTCCAGCTCGGCGAGAGCACGGCGCGCAGGCCCAGGCGGGCACGCAGGCGCAGCAGGTTCTCGCGGTCCTCGCGGGTGTTGAGCAGCGGTGGCAGCTGCCGGTTGGTGTTGGTGTTGATGTCGTAGGGGCCGCGGTCGTTGATCCGCGCGAAGTCGACGATGCGGTCGCTGTTGGTGTCGGAGTAGTAGCGCGATTCGCTGCGCAGGCGCACGTCGCCCTCCAGGCTGATGCGCGACACCCAGTCGGGGAAGGTGTTGGGCGCGGCCCAGTTCTCCTGCCTGGCCTGGGCCATGACCTCGGCCTTGACCTGGTCGCGGATCTGGTCGCGGACGATGGCCGGCACGTACTGCACGCGCACCTCGCCCGGCACCCCGGCCGGGGCCGGGGCCGATGGGGCCGTGGCGGCGGCCTGGCGGGCCTGCACGGCCTCGGCCTCGGCCTGCTGGATCAGCGCCTGGGCCTGGTCCTGCTTGAGCACGCCCTGCTGCACCAGCAGGCGGATCAGGTTGATGGTGGCGTTTTCCGAAGGCGCCGGCGGTTGCGCCAGCACCGGGCCGGCCAGGCCGGCGACCACGGCGCCTATCCCCAGCGCCAGTCGGCTCATTCTGCAGATCATGGTTCTACTCCTTGGCTGTTCTTGGTGGCGCGGCCTAGCTGGGCCGGCGTCCTTGCAACGAGATTCGGACCGGCATCGACATCGAGGCCGGCGGGCGTTCCAGGGCGGGCGAGGCACGCAGCGCGGCCAGCACCTTGGCGTCGAGTTCCGGGTCGCCGGTGGAACGGGTCAGCTCCACGCGGGTGACCTGGCCGCCCTGGTCGATCCACACGTCCAGGTGCACGCGGAAGGCCAGCGAGCGCAGCTCGGGGCTGTCGCGCATCAGGCGCTGGAAGGCGTAGGCGAGGAACTGGCTGTAGGTGCCGTTGCCCAGGCGCCCGCCGCCGCTGCCGGCCATGCCGCCGCCCTTGCCGGCGCCGATGTTGAAGGCGTCGGAACCGGCCTGGGCGTCGCCGTCCATCTGCATGGGGTTGGCCAGGTCGTCGGCGGGTGTCGGCGGTGCCTCCTCCTCCGGCTTGACCTCCTCGGGCTCGGGGGTGGGTTCCGGCTCGACGATCTTTTCCTCCACCGGGGTTTCCGGCTCCGGCGGCTTCTCCTGCACCGGCGGTGGGGGCGGCGGCGGTGGCAGCGGGATGATCGCAGGGATCTTCGGCGCCTCGCGGCGCACGCCGCTCATGTCGTTGGCCCACTGCCAGAGCAGCCAGGCGAGGCCGGCGGCGACCAGCGCCCCCAGGCCCCAGGCCAGCGGCCGGCGCCAGGTCGGCTCGGCGCTGCGGACTTCGGCGAGCCCGCTATCGGGGCCCTTGCTGGGAAAGGTGGTCATGGTCAGCCCTGGTTCGGTTTGCCGGTGACCAGCCCGACCTGGGACAGCTCCAGGCGCCGCAGCAGGTCGAGCACTTCGATGACCTTCTGGTACTGCACCGTGGCGTCGCCGCGCACGATCACCGGGAAGTCGGGGTTCAGCGCCTTCTCGGTGCGCAGGCGGTCCTCCAGCTCCGGCAGGGTCACCGGGTAGGCGTCGAGGAACACCTGGCCGCCGTCGTTGACCGAGATGGCCTTGGTCTTCGGCTGCGCCAGGGAGATGGCGGCGCTGGCCTTGGGCAGGTTGATCTGGATGCCCGAGACCTGGGCGGTGGCGGTGAGGATGAACATCACCAGCACCACCATGAGCACGTCCACCAGGGGCGTGATGTTGATGCTGTCGACGGCGGCGTCCTCGTCGTCGTCATGGCTGCTGCTCAGGTTGGCCATGGCAGCGTCCTCAGGCGGTCAGCGGCGCGCTGCCGGCATGGAGGCCCCGCCGGTGCGCCGTTTCGCTGAACTGGGATTCGCCGTGCACTTCGGCCAGGCGGGTGACGAACTCGTCGACGAACACCCGCATGTCGGCGCTGACTTCGCGGTTGCGGGTGGTCAGGCGGTTGTAGCCGAACAGCGCGGGGATGGCGACGAACAGGCCCATGGCGGTGGCCAGCAGCGCGGCGGCCATGCCGGGGGCGATGGCGTTGATGTTCACATCGCCCGCCATGGCGGTGCCGAGGAACACCACCATGATGCCCAGCACGGTGCCGAGCAGGCCGATGTAGGGGCCGCCGGCGATGGCGTTGGACAGGGTCGACAGGCGCGAGGACAGCTGCTGGTTCTCGCGGGTGCGCACGCCGTCCATGGAGGCGCGGATGGCTTCGATGGTGGCGGCGGAGATGGACGAGGTGTCGGCGCCCTGGTCGCGGCGGGTACGGATCTCCTTCACCGCCACCTGGTACAGGCGCCAGAGCGAGGAATGCACCAGGGACTCGTTGAGGGCACGGTCGTCGGCGAGCAGCTCCAGGCGGGTGCCGACCCGGGCGAACTGCTCGCGGAACAGCTGGTTGGCGCGCATCACGCGGGCCACGCTGCGGCTCTTGCGGATCATGATCACCCAGGACTGGATCATCATCAGCACCAGCACGGCGATGATCACCCAGGCGTCCACCGGCACCGCCTTGAGCAGGAAGCCGAGGCTGCCGAAGCCGAAGCCGGACTGCTCTTCATCCACGCCGTAGGCCACCAGGCGCGATTCGGCGCCCTGGGCGGTGGCGTCGGCGAGGATCAGCGCCGCCGGGCGCGCCACCTTGGACAGGCGCAGTTCGTCGATGGCCCCGGCGAAGGCACCGAAGGCGGCTGGCGCCGGGGCTTCGGCGGCGCCTTCCACGGGCACGGTCTGGCTCTGAGGCAGGTCGGCGCCGATGGCGATCACCGAGGCGAAGGCCGGCAGCGAAAGCGCGAGGCTGCCGGACTCGCGCCCATTGACGTACAGGCGCAGGGCGCTGCCGTCGGCGCTCAGCGCCAGGTGCTGCCACTGCCCGGCGGCCAGGGCCTGGGTGGCCTGGACGCGCTGGCCGTTGACCTCGACGAAGGGCAGGCCCTGGGCCAGGCCCAGCAGCAGTGCGTTGCCACCATCACGGCGGGCCAGCAGCAGCTGGTCGCCTGCGGCCTGGTCGGCACGCACCCAGGCGCTGAAGGTGAAGGCGCCACCGGCCGGCAGGGCCAGGGACGGGCTGGCCGGCAGCATCAGCGGCTGGCCGTTGAGCTGGGCGGCGCGGCCGATCACCCCGTCGATACTGCTGGCGGGCGGCGTCTGCCCATGGTTGCCGTAGGCGGTGGTGTCACGCGGGGGTGCACCGACGGCACCGTCGAAGTGGTAGACCAGGCTGTAGTCCGGGTCGAAGGTCAGCTGGCCATTGCCGGTGGCCGGGGCCTTGGCGTTGCCGTAGTACATCCAGATGTCCTGGCGCTGGCCGCCTTCCACCTGGGGTACGTCCACCCAGATCAGCGCCATGCCCATCAGCGGGTCGAAGCTTTCCACCTGGTGGTTGAGCACGGTCTTGTCGTCGGCGGCGACGAAGCGGATGTCCGAGCCGTTCTCGTTGACCCCGTCGAAGCTGAAATTGCCGGTGTGCAGGCGTACCAGCAGCGGCGTGCGCCCGGCGGCCTGGTCGATGGCGGCGCCCTGGGGCGTGGTGTCGACGGAGATCTGCTTGCGGTAGAGCCAGTCGTCCTGCCACCAGGCACTGGCGATCGCCGGGTACAGGAGCCCCAGGCTGATGAGCGCGGTGAAGATCAAGCGTTGCATGTGTGTCACTCCGGAGTCGGTGCCTGTGGGGTCAGAAGTTCGCCTGCACGCTGAAATGCACGCGCGGGTCTCGTTTTTCAGTGTTGGGGCCATCCTTCAGCGGGTAGCCCCAGTCGAGGCTGCCGGACAGCCATTCGCGCAGCGTGGCGCGGGTGCCCAGGCCGACGCTGGCGAGGCTGTAGCTGTCGTCCTGGTCGGGCAGCGGGTCCTGCAGGGAGAGCTTCGCGCCCTCGGCGAAGGCATAGAAGCGCCAGTCCTCGACGTAGCCGCCCAGGCCCTTGCCGAGGAAGGCGGCCAGCGAGGGCGTGCGCAGCTCCTGGGAGAACAGCCAGCCGTCATCGCCCGTGCGTTCGGCGGCCAGGTAGCCGCGCACGCTGGTGGCGCCGCCGGCGGAGAACTGCTCGTTGGAGACCAGCGGCCCGGAGGCCAGCTGGAAGCCCAGCTTGGTCGACGACTGCCAGTCGCCGCCGAAACCGAAGGTGTAGGTGGCGTCGCCCTTGAACACGGCGAAGCTGGGGTTGGCGCGGTAGCGCTTGTAGTCGAACGCCTCGGCGTCGCTGCCGTAGCCGAGGAACTCGCGGGTACCGGCCACCAGCGCCAGGCCGAGGCCCAGCTGCGAGGCCTCGGTGTAGCGGTAGCCGTTGTAGCCCAGGGTGATGGGGGCGTACTTGAGCGGCACCTTGTCCTCGGCGCCGCCGAATTGCAGCGACTCCTCGAAATCCTTGAAATCGACGCCCACCGACAGCGAGTGGGCCCAGGGGCCTTCCGGCGGCAGGCCGTAGATCAGCGAGACGCCGTAGGAGTGGCCCTTGCCGAGCACGTTGCTGCCGCCGATGGTGGCCACGTCGCTGTCGGACTGGTAGCCGGAGAACTGCAGCGTCCAGCGCTCGTCCAGGGGCGCTGCGTAGGAGCCGGACCAGACCTCGGCGTTGTCGCGGTCCTCGGGGGCGGTGAAGTAGGTCAGCGAGGCGCTGTGGCCGCGCTGGAACAGGTTGTTGTAGCCGAGGCTGACCACCGAGCGCAGCTTCTCGGTGTCGGCGCTGTAGTCGTTGTTCAGGCCGACGCTGGCCTGCCAGGGGTTCTTGTCTTCCACCTGCAGGTCCACGTCCATGGTCCCCGGGCGCTGGCCTTCGCGCACCAGCGGCACCACCTGGCGCCCGGGGTTGCGGTTGATCGCCGCCAGCTCGCCCTGGACCTTGGCGAAGTCGGGCACCTTGCCCTCCTCCAGCGCCGGCACGTCGTCGAGGATGGCCACCGGCGAGTAGTGCCTGGCGCCGACCACGCGCACGCGGCCCACCTTGGTCTCGCTGACCTGCAGGTAGACCACGCCGCCTTCCACCTGCTGCTCCGGCAGCTCGACGAACACCGACTGGTAGCCCTTGCCCTGGTAGCGCTGCTGCAAGGCGTCGCGGGCACCCTCGATATCGGCGAGGCTGCGCTGCGGGCCGAGGAACGGGTAGACCGCCTCCTCGATGTCGCGGGCCTCCAGAACCGTGTTGCCGCGCACCACGTACTCGTTGACGTCGACCAGCCGAGCCGGGGCGTCGGCGCTGGCCGCCGGCTGCGCCCCCTCCTCCGCGGACACCGGCGCGGCGTGGATCGCCAACGCCAGGCAGGCCGGCGCGAACGGCAGGCTCAGGGCCGCGGCGACGCCTCGTTGGTTGAATGACAGATGACCCACACAGCCCCCTCGTGAAATGGCGCCCGGTATGCCCCGGGCCGCCTTCCGTGCAGGCGTGGCCGCGCCCGAACGCGCGTGCCGCACCGCATCAGTGAACGTTTCGTTGTTGGTTCGCCGGCCGCCTTCAGCGTTGCCGTGCGCCGGCCGCGTGCCGGGCCAGCCAGGTGTGCAGCTGGGCGAAGTTCAGCGAGAACTCCGGCATCTGCATCAGGCCGCCGGAGAACACCTCGCCTACCACCCGCTCGATCAGGCGCACCGCCTGCGGGTTGTCCAGCACCTGCCCCAGGTCCCGGACGAAGACCGAGAAACCCCAGACCCGCTGGTTCAGCTCCAGGCCGACGAACCAGCGGAACAGCAGGTTGTAGTTGAGCTGCTCGTAGAGCTGCTTCTCGCTGGGCAGCGAATAGAGCAGTTGCAGCAGCAGCGCATGCAGCAGGGCCGGCAGCGGCACCTGCAGCTGCTGCGCCCGGGCCCAGCCCTGCAGCTCGGCCAGGGCCTGGCCCATCACCTCGTCGATCTGCGGCCGCAGCAAGACCAGCGAATGGCCGGGCGGGATGTAGCTGGAGACCTCCTTGAGCGCGCTCTGCCAATCGTCCTGGGACACGATCCACACCCAGGGCGCGCCGTAGCGGTAGACCGAGACCGGCTTCTTGCGCGCCGCCTCGACGATCTTCGACAGACGCTGGTCGAGCTCCTGCATGCCCACTTTCGAGTAACCGTCCATATTCCCCATCGCCCCTGTTCCACTGGCCTCGGCACGCCCGCAAACCGCGGGCGAAAGTCGTCGCCCTCCCTGGCGACACGTTCCCTTTCGGCGATATCCCTCGCCGTTGACGCTCCGTACATCACCTTGACCGGGGCCGGACGGCACCACCGAACTTTTGTCATCGAATCTTCATGAACGGAGGACGGCGGGAAGGATCTGGCGGGGTGAAAAGCGTCTGGAATGGGTATTACAGCGGGGTATTGCCCACCTCCCCCTGGTGGATGCAAAGAGCGGCATCCACCCTACACACGGCCCAGCCCCGTGCCCGCAAAGACACTCCTGTAGGGGCGAATTCATTCGCCAAGGACCGCGCAGCGGTCCCCTGAGCCTCGTGAAATGGACGGGGCGTAGCTCGGTGCTTCCGGCGAGCACCAGGTGCTCGTAGCACACCCTCCAGGAATGTCGCCAAGGGCTGCGCTCGTAAACGTGCTGTCCGGGGCGCCCGGAACCTCTGCCATTTCTGCAGAAGCGGCTCGCCCGAAATGAAGAAGCCCGGCTGATGCCGGGCCTCTTCTTCTGGTCACGCTATTCGCGAGTGCGCGGGTGATCTGTTCGTCTTTGATCAGTTTGCTGCTTTCAATATCAGCGAAGTCTGAGGTCGGTGGAAAATGCCGGGCTCATTCAGACCGCTCCTGGAATGTACTGATGTTTCTGAACTCATCCGTTATCAACTCTGCAAAGGCATCCCGTGCTCGATGCAATCCAATATTCTTGTTCCAGATGAAGTAATTCTGTATTGGCGTCAGGTCGTCGAAGACATAGCCTTTTATATTGCCAATCTTCTTGTACTGCTCGAACACGCCAGAGGGAACCAGAGAAACCCCCGCACCTGCACTGACGCAGCCAAGAATGGTTCCATAGCTCGCTATGCTGGTTATAGGAGTTGATATGTGTGCGGTCTTTAGCCAGCGCTCGAGGGCGTGGCGGTAAGGGCAACCTTCAGGCCACATGAAAATATCCAGATTGTTGACATCATCAGCAGAGGTGATTTCACCTATGGACTCCGATGCGATCAGTATCAATGGCTCTTTGTATATTTCCAGTTGGGCAATGTCAGCGTGATCGCTCTTCACGGCAATGATTGCGCCATCCAACTTGTGTCCGATAACTTCCGCCACCAATTGCGACCAGGTGCCGGTGCTGAATTGCATCTGTACGCTCGGGCACTGCACATGGTAACGAGACAATAGAGCAGGTAGGCGGCCAGTCGCTGCTGATTCGATAGCGCCTATTTTTAGCACCCCGGCTGGAGTCGCCTCAGGATCAAGCGCTCTTTTCGCTTCTTCGCAAGTATCGAGAATCTTGTTCACGTAACCGAGAAGCAACTCACCGGAAGGGCTTATAATCAGCCCCCGGCCTTTACGCAAAAAAAGATTCACTCCCAGTTCCTGCTCCAACAGCTTTATTCTGTTGGTAATATTCGAGGGAACGCAGTGCAATAGCTTGGAGGCCTTGACAATACTCCCTTGCTCTGCAGTCACTTTAAACATTTTGAGTTGCGACAGTTCCATTGCTGCACCGAAGATTCATTTAAAGTGAATAGTGACGTGATTATAAATTACTTGTTTGGCGCCTACAAGTGACCTAGTTTCGTGCCCGCCCTTAACTTCAAGCGATAACGAACCCGCTCACACACTTTATGGAAGAAGGTTAAGCAATGAATTCTATTGTTATGGAAAGTGATATTGTTGCGCCCCGCCACGAGCTGTCCATGCAGCAATTTGGCGAAGCATTTATTGAATATCTCCCAAAACACTTTGCAGCCTTGAAGATACCGGGCCGAGTGATTTCCGGTGATCAGCGTAAAGCGGCAATCCCCGCACATGTGGATCAAGTGCCAGCTATCCAGCGGGCGATGCATGATGTGCTAAATCATGAAACAACGCAAGCGTCGCAGGATTGGGCAGAAAAAAGCTTCAATGCCTTTTTAGAGAAAGAATTGGTCGATGAAGGTGTACTGAAATTTTTTAATGGCTGGAATGAAACCCATAAGACCACAAGCTTGGTTTCAGCGAAAATAATCATGCGCTTGGCTGCTGATGCAGGCGCGATTCCTGCTCACCAGCAATCCCTGTACAACAATGTCATGGCACATATGCATGAGGTGGCCAAGGATGACTTCGGTCTCGGCCATGAAGGGCACGATGGCATGTACGGATACATGACGTCCGCGTTCGGCGCTTCGCGTTGGGTCGAAAGTCAATATGTCGTGCCCGGGTGCAATGAGTTCTCAGGCTTCCTCTACAGAGCGGGCATCGCAGAAAACAAATCACCTTTGAATTCCCATGAATACAAGCGATCCATGTTGGAGGCCATGATGACGTCGGTGGCGTCAGAACTCTGGAATGGTCGTGAATATAACTATATTGCGCAATATATCGAGGAGAAGCTCCACGCCGTCAGTCCAGATCTTCGCGCTGACGTGAAGGCGCTTCGGAATGCCAAGGGTTATGTCATGGGGCATTCAGGAGAGGTGGAGAACAGGCATGGACTGCATGCATTGGCCGCAGCCCAGGCCTATTGCCGATTCGCCGACTTGGAGTTTGACATTCATCGTTTGAAAGAAATCATGATTGATTATAACGGCCGTGTTGGAAAGGCATTCCGTAGTTTGCACGAGGCCTTGACTGCTTGATCGTGTTTTAAAACTGATTGCCGCTGGTGCGATGCGGCTACGCATCAGCGGTTTCGCTCATCTGATCTCTGCATGGATACGGCTTCGGGAGATGATGTGAACAGTGGAAGGTGAAGAGATGTTTTTATGACCATTGAATATACCCTCGTAGCATTGGGTTTTTTTGCATTCTGCGGCGGGTTAATCGATGCAGCAGTTGGAGGCGGGGGACTTGTTCAGGTGCCTGCCCTGCTTCATGCGCTACCTCAGCAAAGCCTGGCGACGGTCTTCGGAACCAACAAGCTGGCCGTACTGCTGGGGAATTGCTTTTCCATATCCCGCTACCTGAGACGCATACATATTGCTTGGACGTTAATTCTTCCCACCATGATCGCTGCTTTTATTTTCTCTTTTCTAGGTGCTTTTTCTGTTTCATTGATACCTAAAGAAGCCATGGAGTACGTCGTCTTTGTGGTGTTGATAGTGATGGCTGTCTATACCTTTGCCAAGAAGGATTTAGGCAGGATTCATCGATCTGTCGAACATGGGCCAAAAGAGATTGTGCTGGGCGTTTTCTTTGGCGCGTTATTGGGATTTTATGACGGCGTATTTGGCCCTGGCAGCGGGAGTCTTTTGCTGTTTGTTTTTGTAAAGTACTTTGGTTTCGATTTTCTCAATGCGTCGGCGTCGGCCAAGCTCGTTAATTTAGGCACGTTCAGTGCTGCGCTATTTTTCTTCGTGCCTTCAGGTAATGTGCTCTGGCTTATCGGTGGCATGGTGAGCCTGTGCAATATCGCCGGCGCCCTCACCGGCGTGTTTTTAGCACTTCGTTATGGAAGTGGTTTCATTCGGATTTTCTTCCTGATTCTATTGGTGTTCCTGATAGGCCGCATGGGGTTCTCAATTTTTATTGAGGCCCCGTGACATAGACGCCCCCGTTCACGCAGCTCGCTGTGGAACTGGCGATAACCGTAACCCCTCTCCTCACTATGGCGCCGGGAACTTCGCTCAAACCCTTTCCCGACCATGCGCCTCCAGCCAGGCCAGCCATGTAGGGCGGCAGAGAATAGCCAACCACGCAGACGTTGGAGGCCGAGCAAGGCCTACCTTCTCGCAGGTAAAAAAAGAGCGGCAGTCGCCTGCCGCCCTCGGGAAAGGGGTGCCGCTCCGAGGGGCGGCCGGGGATGGGGTCAGAGGGTCAGGTTGCGCTGTTCCTCCGGGGTCAGCTGGTTGCGTGCCTGGTCGTCCAGCTGGCCGGCGCCGAGTACCTGCACACTGCTGCCGGGGTCGTAGGTGGGGGTGCGGCCGGCGCCTTCGCCGGAGGGCGCCACGCGCTCGTTGCCGAAGCCCAGCACCTGCACGGTGAAGATCGACGGCTGGCGCTGGCGCGAGGCGGCCTGCTGGTCGCGGGCCACGCCTTCGGCGGCGTCGCTGGCGGAGCTGGCCGCCGAGCTGGCCGAGGACAGCGCGCCGGTGTTCACCGCGGCCACCACCGGCACGCCGCTGGACTTGCCCTGCACCTGGATGTTGGCGGCGTTGACCACCTGCAGCGCGGCGATGTTGACGTTGCCGGAGACGCGGATGCCCGCCTCGCCCGCATCGATGGTGCCCAGGGGCGCCAGCAGGTCGATGTCGCCCGGCGGCACCTCGGCGATGGGCGCCAGGGTGGCGATGCCGGCACCGGTGCTGGGCACGGTGGGCGACAGGGTGACGTTGCCCCAGTTGTCGTAGACCCGGCGCGGCGGTGTGTACACCAGGGTGGTCTTGGAACCCCGCCCGGCGTTGATGTCGCCGGCCGCGGACCAGGCCAGGATGTCGCCGCCGAAGGTGGTCATGATGCGGCTCTGGCCCAGCAGCACGCTGCCGTTGGCGAACAGTTGAATGTCGCCCGTGCCCTGGGTGATGACCCCGGCGGTGGACGGCGGTGCCTCGCCCTCGATGCCGAACACCTGCTGCCCGCCCGGGGTGAGCATCTGGATGCCGCCGCCGAAGTTGGTGTGCACCCCGGCGCCGCCGTACATCGTGATGTCGCCCTGGTAGAGGATCGGGTTGCCGGCCACGTCGTGGGTGGGGAACAGCGCGGCGATGGCGTTGCGGCCCCGCAGGTAGCTGCCGAAGCGCGGGCTGGCTTCGTCGTTGTACTCGCGGCCGCCGGCACGCAGCTCGGCGAAGTAGATCTCCCGGGCGAACACCCGTTGCTGCTCAGCCGGCAGCGCGGCGTAGTAGGCGCGCGCCTCCTCGCTCGTGCCGCTGAAGCCGAAGCGCTGGGCCAACCAGGCCGCCAGTTCCACTTCGTAGGTCTTGGCCACGCCGCCACCCGCCAGGCTGCCGCTGGCCTCGACGCGGTTGGCCGGGTCCAGGTAGCGCTGGGCGAAGGCCAGGTAGTCCGGGCCACTGCCGACGCCGGCCTGCATGACGATGTCCGCCCCCGGCCGGTTGTCGCCCGGCACGATGGCGCCGAGGCTGGTCACCGCAGCCTTGTCTTCCATCAGGATGTTGCGCCCGGCGCTGATCTCCAGGGTGCCGGGGCCGGCGACGTTGAAGGTGCTGTAGAGGATGTCGCGGCCGGCCGAGACGATGGAGATGTCGGTCGGGTCGTCGTGGATGAAGAGGTTGCCGGTGCTGGTGGCCAGGCCTGCGAACTGCGACAGCAGCGTGCCGGTCAGCTGGCCGCTGTTGACGATATCGCGGCCGGCCATGATGCGCGCCGGGCGAGCCGCTTCGTACCAGGTCTCGCCCGCCCTCGGTGCACTGGCGAAGGTGATGAGCTCACCGGTACGCAGCCCGATGATGTCGCCGGTGAGGGCGTAGAAACGGGCCGGCTCGTCGGCACCGCGATAGGCGCTGCGGGTCCCCGTGCCACCAAAGGCGAACAGGCTGCGCCCGAGGACCCCGGCACCAGCCAGGTCTCCTTGATTGGCGCCATTGGAGTCGAGGTAGTAGAACGCCGGGTTGAAGGGGGTGGCCAGGCTGGACACCGGTGCGTTGCTGGGCGTGATGGCATAACCCCCGGCATAGATCGAGTCGCCTGCCAGAAATTCCAGCTGCGCCCTGCCGCCGGGTGCCAGCAACAACGAATAGCGGGTGGTGTTCAGGCTGTTGTCCGTCCACAACGCCGATGGGCCGTAGTAGAGGCTGCCGCCTGGTGCTGTGGCACGCAGGATCGACGGGTAGACGAAGCGGCCATCGGTGGCGGAGTAGTCCAGGCCGCTACGAACACTGTCGTTGGAGCCCGCAGGAAGCTCACCGACCTGCGTCGAGGGGGTGAGGTTGCCGCCTGCGGAGAACAGGTCGATGGCCGTGTGGTCGGTCCACAGGCTGAACCAGGAGCGGCCAATGCTCTTGCCGCCATCGAGATCCACCGGCTGCCAATTGCGGGCGTCGGTCCGCCCGGCATCGGCCGCCCCGCCAAGCACCAGGTCACCCCGGGCGTCCAGGCTGATGGTGGCGTCGCCCGGCACCAGTACCAGGCCGCCGGTGGCGCTGGCCATGGTGGCCTTGAAGGGGTCGTAGGCACGGCTTTCACGGGGGTCCTGCGACATCTGCAGCGGCCCATTGACCTGCTCGATGCCGCCGAAGGAGCCCGCACTGGCACGCACGGCGCCACGCAGGTTGGCCAGGCTGCCATTCAGGTCATGGCGTTGTGCGACCGGGCGGCTCCGGTCGTCCAGCATCGCGCGCGCGGTCAAGGCCGGGTTGAGCCCACCGCCCACCTTCAGATCGAGGTCGCCACCGCCGGTGAGCACCAGTTCACCGTCCACCATGCGCCCGGTCGAGCCCACCGCCAGTACCAACCCCTGGCTGCGGGTGGCGATGGTGTTGTCCAGGGTGCCCCGGGCCGCCAGCATGCCGGCGTCACCGCCGACACGTACATCGAGGTTGCCACCCCCCAGGGTTCCGAACCCGGTGAAACCGGTGAAGGCGACGTTGTCGTTGAAGGGCATGTAGGTGCCGAAGTTGATCCACCAGGCGGTGGGTATCTCGCCATTGACGCCGCCGCCCTGGCGCCACAGCCAGCTGCCGACGCTGGAGCTTTCAGGCTGGTCGAGTCCGCCACCGCCCATCAGTTTGGAACCGAGGATATCGCCGGTCAGGTCACCGCCGACGGAAAGCAGCAGGTTGCCGCCATGATCCGGGTACCAGGCGCGATACAGGCTGCTGGCCCCACCATTGACCAGGGCTTCGTAGCTGCCGCCGTTCTTGCCCAGTACCGTCGCATCGAGCGTGCCGTTAGAAAGCTGAGTGAAGCCCCGCGGCTGATTGAAGACTGCTGACGCGGCCAGATCCAGGGAAGAGGTGCCGGCCGTATAGATGCCGTACAGGGACTGCATGCTGAAGTCACCAGCACTGATCAGGTCCAGGTCGCCGGTACCGACTCGAAGCACACTGAAGCGACTGGTTCCCAGTGCGTATTCATATTCCGTTGGCGCCTGCGTAGCTCCACCGCTACACAAACTGGCCCAGGCGCAGACCTCGTCCTCAGTGATGGCGAACTCCAATGCGACTTCCGCCACGGGCCTCCCCGCCTGGGACGCGTCCCCATAGAACACCGTGGAGCCCTCGGCAGTCAGCAGGCGCGGTGACGCCGCTGCATTGCACAGGCTGGCCCAGGCACAGACCTCGTCCTCGGTGATGGCGAATTCAGCTGCCACGTCCGCCACGGATTTACCGGCGTGGGATTCGTCCCCATAGAAGGTCATGGAGCCTTCGGCCGTCAGCGTGCGCGGAGCGGTCGTTGCCTTGCACAGGCTGTCCCAGGCGCAGACCTCATCCTCGGAGATGGCGAACTCCGCTGCCACGTCCGCCACGGGCTTGCCGGCATGGGACTCGTCGCCATAGAACACCATCGAGCCTTCTGCCGTGAGCACTCGCCCACCTGTGGGCTGCCCGGGCTTGGCGGTCACCAGGTAGCCGTAGTGCGTATCGGCCACGCGAAGCTCGCCCCGCTCGGCGTAGGGGTCCACCAGGCGAGTGTCTGCCGCCTGCAGATCGGCGCCGGCCACGGCGCGCAACGACCAGGATTGAGTGCCTTCGGCCAGCATCTGCGCGGCGGCCCAGTTGCGCCCCTTGCCATCCCCGCCACGCAGGTTGATCTTCTCCACGCCGGCGGTGAGCTTGACGTCGGTTCCGGCTGGGATGAGCGCCCCCAGGGCCAGGGTCAGGCTGCCGGACTGGACGACCACATCCGGATGGCTGCTGTCGACAGAGCGCAGCGGGTTGTTCGGCAACGCCACGCCCTTGGGCCAGTTCATGCCCGTGACCGCCGTGTCGCCTGTCAGCAGCGTGCCGGCGCCGAGGATCATGTCCTTGGCCAGGGTGATATCGGCGGAGAGTCGCGTACCTGCCGCATAGGCCAGGCTGTTGTCGGCGTTGCGTATATCACCGGAGAGCACGGTGCCGGCTGGCAGCGTCAGAGGCTGATCCAGCGTCGCAGCGATTGGCAGGCGCGTGCCGGCCGCCAGGGTCATGGCCTTGATGGGCAGGTCGTAGTTGAGCACGGTCCCCGCCGGGAAGGCGGTGCCATCCTGCAACTCGATACCCGCGCGCGGCACCACCACATCGCCATTGAACATCTGCTTGCCGGGCGTCAGCACCCAGCCGGCGTCGTCCTGGGTTTCCGGCGGCGGCATGAAGCCGTCGTTGACGCTGCCGAACACGGAGAGGTCGCCACCGGCGCGGATCACCAGGTTGCCCACCTCGCCCGAGCCGTAGACACCATTGAGCTTCTGGGCATGGGGATTGAGGCTTGCGTAGCGATGGCCGGAAAGGTCCAGGTCACCCTGCACCACCAGGTCGCCATCAGCGGTCTTGCTGACGATCTCGACGCCCGGGCGCAGGTGGAAGGCGTCGGCATAGGCGCCGTTGTTGAGGCCGGCCAGCTTGCCGTTGACCAGTGCGCCATTGGCCAGGGCGTTGTCGATGAAGGCCAGGCTGTCGGTGTGTTTCTGGTCCAGGTAGTTCTGGTCGATCTCCTGGTAGCGGTGCCCGTTGACGGGGTCGGTGACCTCGCGTGCGTCGTCGTAGCGCTGCACACCGTTCACCGCGATCAGCCTGGCGCCCTGGATGTCCAGGCTGCCGCTGGCGTCGATGGCGATATCGCCGGCGGTGGCGCCGCCCAGGCGCGGGGCGTTCAGTTCCAGGGTGCCGCGGGCCTTGCCGTCATGGCCACTGGTAGCAGCGGTGCCGTGGCGCAGGTCGATGCGCGCGCCATCGGCCAGGGTCAGCAGGCCGTCGCCGGAGCCCAGTTCCACCATGGCGCGGTTGGGCGAGTCGATGATCTTGCCGTAGCTGTCCACCCGCAGCAGGCTGCCGTGGGCGTCCAGCAGTGCGTTGCCGCCGATGGTCAGGCCCTGCTTGCCGGCCAGGCGGATGGAGCCCACCCGCTCGCCGCTGGCGTCCACGGTGCCGTTGACGGTGAGCGTGCCGCCGTCCACCGAGACGTCGATCGCCCCGGCCTTGAGGCCATCGCCGATCACCAGGTCGCCCTGCTTGAGCTGGAAGCTGCGGCCACCGAACACCTGGCCCTGGTTGAGCCGCTGGTTGAGAGCGGCGAAGTCGTCGCTGAGCTCGCCATCGCCCAGGTGCTGGGCACGGATGTCAATGCTGCCGGCCTTGAACGGCACCAGGGTGCCGCCAGCGTCGTAATAGCCGCTGCTGCTACCGAGGATGCTGCCGCGCAGGTCGACGCTGCCGGCACCCGCGGCCAGGGCGGTGGCCTTGAGGCTGCCGGCCTGGTTGTTCGTGGCCGAGAGGTCGATCACCGAGCCGGACGCCTGGCGGATATCGCCGTTGCGGCTTTCCAGGATCAGGTCGCCGCCCCAGCTGTACTTGTTCACGTCGTTGAAGGTGACCTTGCGCCCGGCGAGGTCGATGCGCGCGGCATCGGTGAGGGTCAGTTGCGCCTCGGCCTTGAGCGTCAGCTTGCCGCTGGGCAGCACCACGGCTCCTTCCAGCAGCAGGTTGCGGCCGCTGAGGGACAGCTCGGCGCCCAAAGCGTCTCCGCCGATGCTGGGCACTGCACTGCCGTTCGGCGCACTGACGCGGATATCGCCACCTGCGGTGATGCGGTTGACCGAGCCGGCGCCGCCGGTCATCACCGGCGTGCTGATGGTCAGGTTGCCGCCGCTGTACTGGAAGCCCTTGCCGGTGACATAGCCATCCTGGCGCTGGTACACCGAAAGGCCGCCCTTGTGGTTGGCGGTGATGCGCTCGCTGGCGTTGAGGTTGACGTTGGCGAAGCCCACGGCCAGGCGATCGCGAATCGTCGCGGCGGTGGGTTGCGCGTCCGGCTGGTAGCCGAACTCGATGCGCTCGGCGTCGATCACCAGGTTGCCCGCGCCGGTGCCGGCACCACTGGCAATGATGGAACCGGCCTCGTTGTGGGCGCCGTTCCAGATCAGGTTGGAGGTGTGGATGCGCGCGGTCTCGCCCGCCTCGCCCTTGCCGTAGAGGGCCGGGGTGGTCAGCACCAGTTCCTTGAGGCGCGATTTGCCATCGCCCGCGTAGGTATCCAGGCTGGCATTGCCGAAGAAGTTGAGCGAGTCGCGAGCGCCCAGCACCAGGGTCTCCAGGGCCGGCGCGCCGGTGCTGGTGTCACCGCGCAGCAGGCGGTCGAGCACCTGCTGGTTGAGGGTCAGGCCGCTGGGCAGCAGGTTGCGGGCGGCGAGGTCGGCCAGCGCCTCGGCACTGCCGACGTTGATGCCGCCCACTGCCAGGGTCAGGTTGCGGGTGCCGTAGTTGACCGCCTCGCCCAGTTCGAAGGCATTGTCGGTGGCCGTGGCGATGGTGCCCTCGGAGTAGAGCCCGGTGGTGCCGCTGCAGATGCCGTCGCAGACGCCGATGCGGATGCTGCCCGGGGCTTTCTGCGGCTCCTGCGGGTTGGCGGCGTCGGGCGCCAGCATGTTCAGGTAGCCGTTGGAGACGGCCAGCACGCTGTTGCGGCCCGGTTTGTAGATGTAGCCATCGCGGGAGTCACGGGGTGCCGCGCCCTGGCCCAGGGTGCTGATGCTGGCGCCCTGCTCCACCGTGATGCCGCCGGTGGGCCCGGCGGTGACCAGGAAGACTTCCGGGGCCTTGAGGGTCGCACCGCTGCGCAGTACCAGGTTGGTGGTGCGGGCCACGCTACCGCCCGTGCTACTGGCACCGTCGTCGAACTGGATGAAGTTGCCGCCCTGGCCGTAGAAGGAGCGCGCATAGGCGCCGATGTTGAGGCTGCCGGCGCCGATGGCGTTGAGGGATTCATCGGTCAGGGTCACGCCGTTGAAGCCGGCGGTGGCGCCCTGCCCGGCCCTGACGATCTCCAGGTTGCCCGTGGAGGTCTGGGTGATGCTGGAGGTGCTGCCACGCCCGCCCTCCCCGCGCGCCTTGAGCAGTTCGCCGGCGAAGCTGAAGCTGGGCCGGTCGGTGGTGTTGTTCGCAAAGCTCAGGTTGAAGGCCTTGGCATCCCTGGGCATCAGCGCGGCGGGAATGCCCAGGCGCGCCGCGTCGGCCTGGAGGAACTGGCTGAAGCGGGTCTCGTTGTACTGGGAGTAGCGGCGCAGTACATCGGCCGAGGTGAGGATCACCCGGCTGGCCAGGCTGTCCCGCGCGCCGCTGGCCAGGCCGAGGGTGCCGGCGGTGGACCAGGAGCCATTGCGCATGGCCTGGGTGGCGATGACGCCGCCCTGCCCGGCCAGGCCGTTGACCTCCACGCGGAAGGCCCCCGGCAGCAACGCATAGGTGGATGGCAGCAGCGTATAGGTGCCCGCCGGCAGGCCCGGCACGCCGGCGCCGAGGGTGATCTGCTGGCCCACCCTGGGGTCGACCGCGCCGCCCTCGCCGCCCTGGGGCGCATAGCCGGCCTGCACGCCGGGGACGATGGCGTAGACCGGGTTGCTGCCAAGGGCCGGCAGCAGGAAGCCATCGGCGCCGTACTGCATCAGCGGGTTGAAGCGCGCATCGGTGGAGCCACCGCGCCCGGAGACGAAGCCCGCGCCGACCAGCTCGCCACCGCCGGATACATCCACCACCGCGCCCTGGGCGACATCGATCACCTGCCCCACCAGGTCGACCTTGCCCGGCATCAGGCTCTGCCCTTCCTTGAGCAGGTCGTTGGACAGCGACACGCCGTCGTAGAGCCAGGTCTTGCCGTCCACCGTGCCGCCGTAGGGGATCACCAGGCCGGCACCGCTGACCGAGGTGAGGCTGCCGGGCAGCAGGTTGACGATGCTGGCGGGCCGGGTGGCGTCGCCCTGGTAGCCGAGTATCAGATCGCCCAGCGGCGCGCGCAGGATGCCGCCCTGGTTGATGACGTCCGCCTGCAGGCTGAGCGAGCCGAAGGCCGAGTAGGGAACGGACGGCAGGCCGCTACCGCTGCGGCCGATGTCGATCCTCGATGCACTCACCTGCCCTTTGACACCGGTACCCGTATAGATCTGGGCGGCGCTCATGGCCAGGTTGCCGGGCACTTGCAGGCGCATGGCGCGGGCGTCCTCCGTGCTCAGCAGCCGCAGGTCCCCCTGGCTGCTCAGGTGCACATCGGAGAAGGCCCGACGGTCCACCACCTGCGCGCCCCCCTGCAGCATCAGGATGCTGCCCCGGGCGCCCAGCCTGACGGCATCGCGCACATCCAGCAGGCCTCTGGCCGACAGGTTCAACCGACCCGTGGCAGGGCGCTGTGAGCTGCCGACGCGGATGGCGGTGTCCGTACTTGCGCTGTCTGCAGGCGCCCCCGATGCCCCGGCCAGGCGCAGGTAGCCACCCCGCAAATCAACGATGGATCCTGCAGCGGTCGTCTCGGCCAGGCCGTAGGTACCGGCATAGAGGTTGAGCGCGTTGGCCATGTCCAGGTTCAGCGCCCCGTCGAAGCTGAGCAAGCCGGTACTGAGCAGGGAGAGGTTGTCGAAGCCCCCACCCACCACCTGATCCACGCCCAGCCGGCCATTTCCGTACTGCAACCAGGCGGCGCCCTGGCCCGGCTCAACGCCGCTCGGCAGCGATTCGCCCTGGTGTTGCGCCAGGACCAGCTCCCGAGCCTGGCGTACCGCATCGGTCGCCCTGGGGTCGTTTATCCGATAGGACGGGGCACCGAGTGCAACGGAGAGGCTGCCCCCCGATGCCCCTGCGCCACCGGCCTCGGCCTTGAACTGGCCATCCAGATAGAGCCCGCTGGTGGACGCGAAGGCGATGCTGCCGCCATGGCTGGCCACGGGGGTGGCGCCCTGCCCCGGGATGTCCAGCACGGCCTGGGCACCGGATGCGTCCAGGCGCGCGCCCTGGCGCACCACCACGAAGGCGTCGGTGGCGGTTAGGCTGCCCGTGGCGTGGTCGATCTCACCGCCGATGACGATGCTGCCGCCGTTGCGCACCGTGCCATAGCGATTGCCACGGCTGTCCACGGCCGTGACGGCGCGGGCGGCGGCATCCAGCACGGCGTTGTCGCCGATCCAGAGGGACTGGTAGGTCTCCAGCGGTTTCTGCAGGGCGATATCCGGGTTCGAGACGATCGAGTTGACCGAGATTCGTCCGCCCCATGCGTTCAGGGTGCCGTCCACCGTCACCTGGCCGATGCCGGCCAGGCCGATGGATTGGCCGGGGTCGACATTGAGTATCGCCCCCTTGCCCACCAGCAGATGGGTGGTGGCGATATCACCCACCGCCGTGATGCCGCTGCCGGCGCGCAGCGACAGGCTGGCCCCCTGGCGCTGGGTCAGCATTCCCTTGGCGGCATCCTCCAGGTAGAGAGGGGGCGTCCAGGTTTCCAGGGCGTCACGGGGCGCGCCGCCCGTGGCCAGGCTGGCCGCCCCTTCGCCCTGCTGGTACACCGGCATGCTCACATCCACCCGGGTGCCCTCGGCCACTTCCAGGCCGCGGTTGCCCGCCACCTCGTAGGCGGAGAAGCCCTTGTCGAAGAAGTCGCCACGCAGCAGCAGGGTGCCGGCATCGGCCGAGGTGGCGCTGTCGCTGATCAGCACCTTGCCGGCCTGCAACGCCAGGGTGCCACCGCCCTTGACGCCCTGGCCGCGCAGCTCGCCGCCCAGGCCCAGTACACCTGCGCCACTGGCGGTGTTGGCGTTGGCCGCCAGGGTCAGGTTGCCGCCCTTGCCGCCTTGCAGCTTGCCGCTGGCCAGCAACGCGGCGCCGGAGGAGACGTCCACCAGGCTGCCGCTACCCAGCAGGGTGCTGCCGCTGCTGCGCAGGGAGACGCTGCCGCCATCGAGGTACGCCAGCGCACGGCTGTCGTTCGGATCCAGCAGCAGGTTGCTCCACAGGCCGCTGGCATCGAGCCTGGCGCCACTGGCGAGGGTGACGGACGCCGCTCCGCCCAGCGTGGTATCGGCCTTGCCGGTGGCGGTGATCTGGTTGAGCACGTTGCCCAGCTGGATGCTGCCGCCATGGGCGGTGATGTCGGCGTTCACCTCCACCTTCGGACCGAACAGGGTGACGTTGCCCGCCGGGGCCACCTGCAGGTCGCCATCGACGCGGATGCCCTCGCTGGCGGCCACCTTGACCGCCCCGAGGTTGAAGCCGTTGAGCTGGGCACTGTCGAGGTAGAGGATGCCCTCGCGGCCGGCCGGCAGGGCCGAACCCAGGTCCAGCCCATCGGCGATGCGGGTGCCGCCCTCGCCGAGGATCACGTTCTTCAGGGTGTTGGCATCGGCGCCCAGGGCATATTCCAGGGTGCCGCTGCCCTTCACGTACCAGGGGGTGTAGCTGCCCACCACCAGTTGGGCACCACGGGCCACGGCCTTCTGCGACTGGCTGTAGCCGTCGAGCCCGGCCTGGGCGCCACGGGTCTGGCGCTCGCCCTGGTAGGTGTCGCTGGCCAGGGTGCCTTCCAGCACGGCGTTGCGGGTGCCGATCACCAGGGTTCCGGCGTCGCGGCCCACGGTGTAGCCGCCTTCCTTGCGCTCGTTCGGGGCGATCAGCGGGGTGTAGTAGTAGTCGGTCTGGCCCCAGCGCTGGCTGTGGTCCTCGTAGCCCTTGTAGAGGCCGGTGTAGAGGATGTCGCCCGGTGCGCTGGAGAGCTCGTAGAGGCGCCCGTCGGCGCCCTTGAGCCAGGTCTGCTTGATGGTGCCGGCCTGCACATCCAGGGTGCCGCCGGAGAGGTTGATCTGCGAGCCGGCCTGGGTCACCACCTCGTTGCCGGTGAAGCTGACGGTGCCGCCCTGGGCCATCCACTCCGCCACGCTGTGGCCCTGGGTGCCCAGGTAGCCGCCGACCTCCAGCAGGCCGCCGGCGGTGTACCAGCGGTCAGTGGCATAGCCGTTGGTGCCGGCGGGCACGAACACCAGGTCGCGCACATCGACCCAGACATCGTTGTTGTTCAGGCCGCCGCCATCGCGGTTGACCGAGGAGTCGCGCTGTTCGTTGCCCTGCAGGTTGACCTTGACGCTGTTGGACTCCATCGCGACCTTGACCCCGGTGGCGCCGGAGACGTCGATCACAGCGCCATCACGCACCAGGCTGCGCTGGCCGGCGTTGACCGCCACCTGGCCACCGGTGGCGAGGGTGATGGAACCCTTCTGGAAGTCCACGGTGCCGCTGCTGTCGATCTGCACCAGGGATAGGTCGCGGCGGTAGGCGTCGCCGGGAATCACCTTGCCATCCTGGGTCACCGCCGGGGCGATCAGCGCATCGCGCTGGCTGTCCAGGGCCGTGGCGCTGGCGTCCAGCAGGATGGCGGTGGTGCTGCCCTCGCCCAGGGTCACGCTGCCGTTGGCGCCGGTTGCGGTAAGGTGCACCGTGCCACGGGCATCGGCCGAAGTGCTGGCCAGGGCCGCGCCGTTCTGGCGCACCTGGTGGCCGGCCAGGGTCACGTCGCCGCTGGCGGCGAGGATCACCCCGCTGTTGGTCACCGTGCCCGTGCCGCCGACGGTCACCTCGTTGCCACGGGTGGTGGAGGTCGGGCTGCCGTCGGTGCCATAGCCCTTGCGGATGGTGAAGCTGTCGCCCGCCGCCAGCAACGCCTGGCCCTTGGGCGTGACAATGGTGCCGGCGTTGTCCACCTCCTTGCCCAGCAGCAGCACGTAGCCGCCGCCAGCCGTGGAGGTGGCCGGCGCGGCGGTGTTGAGCTGCGCACCCTGTTCCACGCGGATGGCGCCCTGGGCGTTGGTGAAGGCCGGGTTGCTGCCGCTGTAGAGGCCGCCGGTCTTGAACTGCTCGTCGCTGAAGTCGGTGGCCGCGGCCACCAGGTTGCGCACGTTGACCTGGCTGCTGCCGCTGAACACCACGCCGTTGCCGTTGAGGATCATCACCGTGCCGTCGCCCTTGATCTGGCCCTGGATCTGGCTCGGCGCCGTGCTGTTGCCGACCTTGTTCATCAGGGCCCAGCTGGCGTCCTGCTGGAAGGCCACGGTGGTATCGCGGCCGACGTTGAAGGTCTCCCAGTTGAGGATGGCCTTGTCGGCGGTCTGCTTGATGGAGACCAGCACCTTGCCATTGGCGTCGGTCTGCACCGGCCCCTCGGCGTTGACGAACAGCGGCTTGCCGTCCGGGCCTATCACCACGTTGAGGCCGTTGCCGCCCAGGCCGTTATGAATGGTCTGCGGGCCGCTGGAGGCAGCGGCGCTCCCCGCCGCCTGGGCGGCCTGGGCCGCGGCGATGGCCGCCACCGTGTTGTTCATGTTGGCGAAGGTGCGCCCCAGGCGCTCCTGCACCCGTTGCTGCTGGGCCAGGGGCGGCGGCGTGCCCGGCGCCGGGGTGGTCGGCCGCGTAGCGCCCGAGGCCTGGGCCGCGCCCTTGGCGGCGAACCAGGCGGCGCTGAACGCCGGCTCCGCCTGGGCGCCACCGGCCAGCAGCATCAGGGCGATGGCCTGGGCCAGGGGCTTGAGCGGCAGGAAGCCGTCGTGGCGGGTGGCGGTGCGGGAAGCGGGCTTGCTCGGCTGGGAACGCATCACTACGGATCCTTGTGTTCTCGCGAAAGACGGGCGCATCGCCCTCCCCTGAGGTGCGCGCCATGGCTATACCCAAGGCGGTGGCAGCCGCGCTCGACCGAACTTTTGTCATGCAAAGTTCATCTGCCCGGCAGGCGGCTGAAACAGGAAAACCGGCAATGGCGCGAGGCCATTGCCGGTTCGTGGAGCGGTGCCTGGTTAGAGGCTTAGAGCGGACGGCCGATGCCGTTGCAGGCGGTGGTGTTGCCGATGGCCAGGGAGTTGGTCGGGGTGTAGAAGGTGCTGCGAACAGCAGTCTTCCAGTTGTCGGTCAGCGGGATCAGCTTGTTGGCGATGATCTCGTCGTCGTTGTTGTTGAGGTCATCGGTGTTGAAGTGGCGGCCAACGAAGTCACGGATGGCGGTGCGGTCGGCGCTGTCCTTGTAGCACTGGCTGAACACCAGGTTGGTGTAGCCCACGATCTTGTAGCCGCTGGCGGGGTTGGCCAGTACCGGAACCCACTTGGAGGGGTCGGCGCGGTCAGCGGCGGTGGACGGCGGAGCGATGGTGCTCAGCGCTGTGGTGACGTTGCCGATGGTGGGCAGCAGGCCGTTGACCTTGGCCACTACGGCGTTGTTGGTGGCATCGACGTCTTCCGGGCCGACGTAGCCGATGGCGCCTTCGGTGGAAGCGACGGTGCTGGCCAGGTTGGCACTGCCGGTGGCAGCGATCCAGGACGCCGGCTCGGCACCGACGTTAGCGGTGGTGAAGGTGCTGTTGGTGGTGAACTTGGCCGAGCACTGGCTGTTCAGGTGACGGGTGAAGATCTCCGTGGTACCGCTGCTGCCGGCACGGTAGACGACGGTGATGGCGGTAGCCGGGTAGCTGGCGTTGACCTGGTTCCAGGTGGTGATGGTGCCCGAGAAGATGTCGCACAGCTGAGCACTGGTCAGGTCCAGGTTGTTCAGCGCGGCGCCACCGGCCAGGGTCAGTTTGTAGGGGATGGTCACCGAAGTGGCGGCCGAGGGAACCTGGACCAGCGGGCCCCAGTTGGCGGCGCTGCTGGTGGGAACGGCCGGGGACTGGTGAGCGGCCTGGTAGGTGGAGATCTCGCTGGCGGACAGGATGGAATCGCTGCCGGCGTAGTCGACGGTGATGCCGGAAGCCAGGCCCAGCTTGGTGGAATCGTTGGTCAGCACGGCGGATTTGCCAGCGCCGCTGCCCACGCCGATGTAGGCGTTGAAGCCCGACGGCAGGACGGTAGCGGTGTTGTACAGGTTCTGCGGCAGAGTGGCGCCGCCACCGACTACGGCAGCCATGGCCTGGGCGGAGCACAGGCCGGCGACGGCCATGGAAACAGCGAGAACATTGCGCTTGAACATGAAGAATCTCCTTTCATCGTGTCTGGACGTTGAGTGGTTCGCTCTTGCATCACGCTGCGGCCTGGCCCCGAGCCACATTCCCCTGCTCGTCGGTGGGCTGGCCACGAGGTAGAAGCTCTCAATTTCCGGTGACAGAGAAAGGAAAAAACCTCGGGAGCCTGTACGGATTTTTTCCAGTATTTCTCGGGAGTTAACGAAACTTTCCTGACATCTCGGCCAGCGCTGCCGAGCGTTTTCCGTTGAGTGCCGGCCCCCCTCTCCCGCCGTTGCTGGCCCGGGCCGTCGGTGCATGACGGAAGGATGAACCCGAGTGAAGGTGAAGCGGAGCTCAGGTGTTAGCGGTAAAAGAGTGGAAGCAGCTAGCCAACCCCGCCCCGTGGGCGTCGAAGAACCATGGCTCGGCGCTTTGGACAGTTCCAGAGCACGTGTTTGATGCGTGAGAATTAAGAACGACCCTGAAACGGGCCGTTCTTAACAGTGAATCATCCAACGCCACGTTAGATTTCGATCTCGTAAATCTCCTTACCCAAGTCGTAATCCTTCATAAAATTCGCAATGGTCGAATACGTTGCCGTCTTGATTTCTCCGCCATGTTCCTCGGGAAAGAAGTCCTGAACAAATATAGAGCCAAACACCCGTTTCACGCTGCCGATCTTTATAGTCTGCGGCTTGAAATAGGCTCGCTTGTTTGCAGTCAACTGCGCGCGATCACTCGTGCCATAAATAGCACTAAAAAGAACATTCAGCGTGAACCCCGTACAATTCTGATACCGCTCAGAATCCATTTTCGCTGGAGTTATGCAATTTTCGATAATCGGAGGAATCGATTACTTGCAGTAATTTTTCCTGGAGTGATGGCTTGGGAATTATCACACCCGACCTCAATGAGTAGACACCGGCATAGAAGTCCAAAGGAAAATCATTTATCAAGTCGCTGACATTCTTCTGATCTTCGCGCTGATATAAATTATAAACTTGATACCCTTTCAGCTTCCGACCGTCTTGGGCTGTGATATCCGAGTAGACCCAGAAAGCCACATGAGTATATTTGACACCCTCGGGCAACTCGCTTTCCGGCCTACCGACCCGAGACACGATCGCAACTCTAGCCCCTCTTTCAGCAAGGCTTTTTCGACTTTCTTGGAAAAGGAAATCAGTTGCTCGGCCGTGTACTGGTCAGTATTTTCAGTTGCGTCACCTTGATTAGAGAAACCTTGTGCAATGGCAATATATGGGAGTACTAATGCCAGGAAAGGCAAAGAATATTTTTAAACATTGAATTCTCCTACTCTGCCTTCGGCGCAGGGCCTGCTGAAACTGTCTCGTCAGACACGTGCAAAGGTTTGGAATCACCAGTAGCGTCCAGCAGGGTATCGCCGGCTTTGTCTGCTGCCTTTCCAACGGCGCCTACAGCTTTCAACGGCAAGGCCACAGCACCCGTGACGACTTGGCCTGAAGCCACCGCCCCGTGAGTCGCTGCGGAGGCGGCATGTCCCGAGGCAGCGGCTGCATGCTGAGTAGAGGCTGTGGCATGTTGATAAGGCCCGCCTGAGCAACCCAACAACACGAGCGTAAGCGCAGCAATACTTACCTGATTGGTATTCACTTCGACATTTCCTTCTTGCTGTTAATTAAAGCATCGCATTCACTTCCTGATGATCACTGCTTACACAGAGCCACCATGACGCGATAGCAAACAAAGCCGATGTAATGCTCAAGAAATAGCAAATAAGGCATCTACCACGAGCCGACTCACATACCATGCGCCAACTCGACTAACTATTCGCTCTCACTCCGAAACTTACGAAGAGAGACTCTAGGCCATATCCAGAACAGGAAATATATGGAATACGCCGAAATTGGACCTGGCGTTATCCTAATTTAGTAATGGAATTTTCCTAACACCAAGGAGAACTGAGTGAGCGCCTCTAATCTCACTAGAGGCTCTTGGGCAGTCAGCCATAATCGGCAATTGGACCCACCACATTTCTGCACTCCCGAGACCCGCCAATTGGTAGAGGGGTACAGTTCCCGCATGGCATTTAGTCATGCCTGATGGATCGCAAGCAAGCCCGCCATCAACTCAAACTCGAACAACCCGGCACAACAGCGCAAAAACACTCAAACCGAGTATCGAGCAGCACCTTTCTCGACATACACGCCATCAATTTATATTTTTGCACGCTCCCCCCTCAACAACCGTCTGATTAGATCGCAGCCATCCGGTAATAGCGCTGAATTTGGCATAATTGACCTTTAACCATTCTCGATCAGGACTTACATCAATAACTCTGGCGAGATCATCTTTAGCCAGATACATCTGAGTTTTTCTTTCCTCTGTCGGCTCCACATAGAAAAAAACCTTGGCTAAAGCAGCCCTCGCACATGCCAATTCTTCAGTGCCGAGCAACCGAATAGATACCGAAACAACTTCACCGGAAGCATCATACAAAGTCACCCTTTCGACATCCGCACTTAGCGGCTCTCGCTCCAGGTGTTTATATATATTCCCATCAAGAAATTTATACTGCTCAACCCTGACAAATGGACCACTATGCTCAAAACTACTAAATCCGTGACGATCAGCCCTAGGATTACCAAAAATGGGCTTTTGCTCACTAAACAAAATATTTCCAGCCACCGGCCTCAGTAGAAAAAGACTATAAAAACCCTCCACCCTCCCATCATAAATTTTCAAAAAAACATCCGTATATCCATCTCCATTAGCATCCATGAATATTACCGGACTGGCCTCTCCGCCAAATGTATCAGCAGACTTAATCGGCTCCCACTTATTGCCACTCAACAAATAGTAATCACCACCTCTCTCTCTCACCCTTAGCTTCTTATCGGGGCTGTAAAAATTCGCCTCATACTCCTTAAATCCCTCCCCTCTCGCCGAACAGCAAATCAAAACAGCCAAACAGATAGAACACCACCTACACCCTAAAAATCTCATCACTATCACCGAAATATTTCTCCCAAATATCCTTACCGTTCCTGCTTCTCGCAAGTGAGCTCTCCGAAAATTTATATTTCCCATATTTACTAAAGCCATGAGTGGAGCATGACCCTACGCTTAGCCTTTCAATCAAACCAAGCACATATCCCTCTCTCTCAGCGGCATGATTGAACCCCCCATTTACTCCAATTATAGTTTTTAAGAAATCATTCATAGATGAGGGCTTGCTTAGATCTCCCCAAGCAGAACCATTTCGCCAGTACCACCCTGCCGATCCTGTCACCAAACGTGGATTAGATGCCACTTCCACAACTGAAGTTGAGCTCGGCAGCCCTTCACTTTCAAAATACGATCTATAATTTTCTATATGTGTCAGCTGTATTAGGCCTCTTCCGTGGTAGTCATGACCACCCCGATAGCCATGCCAACCAGAAGGGATAGTTCCATCTCTATTTTTATATTCCTCGGTAGTCCTAAAATAATCAGACTCAACTGCAAGATTGGCTATAAAAAACGCCTTATCCAAACATTCATTAATCCCAAATCTCCCCATCGCCCCGTTTAGCATTCTCAAGAACTCTTCAACTCCTATACCCCGAATTGTGGGGTACATTGACGACTGAAACATCCCACTAGATAACTGAGATCTTGAAATTATCTGTATGATTTCTGCTTCTGTAATTTCTCTATTGCATGCACAAGGCTTATGATCTGCCCACCCCACTAATCCCGCTGCATTAAGGTGATATACCATTCCATTACTAGATATCTGGCCATCAGCAAAATCCTCCTCCCACCAACTCAACTCCTTAATACGCTCCTTCTCAGCCACCCAGTTCAAGATGGGCGTCGACCCCGTATGCCCGAGTACCTTATCCAGTGCATCCCACTTCCGTTGTTGATAAAACCACTCACTTTCGTAGTGAATGACCAATTGAGAAATGGACTGGGCGTAGGCGGGAGTCTTGAGCGCCTTCTGAATCTCGGCAGTGGTGATCTTCCCATCACGATTTTCATCGATGATTTCGAAGAGCCGCTCTCTTACCGGCCCTCTGTCCGATGCATCGGCCAGGGGCTTCCACTGCTCCATTTCCTTGCCATCAAAATAATCGCCCATGTTCAACAGGAAGTGGGCCAGGGCGTTCTGTGGCGGGTCGTCGTTGTAGATGACTTCATAGCCGTCCCACGACCAGGGGTTGACCCAGGGCGTTACACCGACTTCATCGCAGATCCACCCCATGGGGATGTCCTTGCCCGCTGCGTCGATCAACAGGTCATCCAGGCGATACCAGTTCCTGGCCTTGGAAGTCTCAGTGGCGGGTATGGCGATCTTTCTATCTGCCGATAGGCCGTCCAGTTCGGTACGCGGGATCAACAACTTCGCACCGCTCGCAACATGGGGGTCGCCAAGGGTCGGCGGAGCCGAGTGGCAGTGGCCTGGTTGGTGGATGACAACCTTCGTGCCCTTCTCCAGCTTCAGCCATGTTCTGGCTGTTGCGGGCATTTGATCTGCCCATTGGCGGCTCCGAGCGAAGAAGGCCTCCACGTTTTCGCTGGCGAAGACTTCCAGGTGCAATCGCTCTTGAGGGGCCTCCTCGTTGCTCTCCTGGTAGGGGCCGAGGTGCCCGATAAGGTCGCCGGCCTTGATCGGGCGGGGCCTGTCCAGCACCACGACTTTCCCATGTTCGGGCACGCGCTCACCCTCCAGCGAAGCAAGTTGCACGTACTGGACGACGCTTTCCAGTTTGCGGAAGTCGCCTTCTCCACTGATGGTGATTCCGTACCGCGGGGCAATTCGAAGATCTTGCTGCGCGAGGTGTCCGGTGTGGGTCGCACCCGCAGCGCATCACGGGTCGTATTGACCCGATAAGCTCCACCGCCCAGGTCCAGCAATGCACTGAAGCCGACATAGCCCTGCAAGGTGCCGTCCGGGTTTTGCAGTTTCACCGGCCCCTTGATGCCCTCGACTTTGCGATAGGCGCCCTCACCGCTGACGGTGATGACAGCACCTTGCGGCAGAAAGCCGATGGTCTTGCCCTGAGTCGGAGCGTGCCTGAGGTTGAGGCCTTTTTCGCCAGCACGGACGGGGCTGGGGTCCGTATCCGTCTTCACCCGGTACTGGTCCGACTCCGGCCAGAACGCCGGGCGTGGCTTGTCGGGGTCCGCCAGGTAGCTCGCCCAGTCAGCAAGGTGCATGTACAGGCTGTAGAAGATCAGGCTGGGAGGCGCGTCGGCGACGCCTTCGATCTTCGGGGCCTCCAGACGGTGGCGAACCAACACGAAGCCCGTGGCGAAGGGCGCCTCGATCGTCACGCCTGGTGCCGGGAAGAACCTGGTCTTAGGCGTTTGCTCGGGAATGCGATAGGCGATCACCTCACCATCGGCCAGGCAACGCACGAAGCTCTGGCCTTGAGGGCCCGCCGTGCCGGAATCGAAATGCACCCCGCCATGCCACAGGCCATTGCGACCCAGCGGAAAGTAGCCCGACTGTGCCTTGGCCAGCGTGGCCAGTTGCTGGAAGACGGACGAGGTATCGCCAAAGGGGTGGCTCCAGTTCTTCACC
Source organism: Pseudomonas sp. USHLN015 (assembly GCF_037153275.1). Taxonomy (NCBI): domain Bacteria; kingdom Pseudomonadati; phylum Pseudomonadota; class Gammaproteobacteria; order Pseudomonadales; family Pseudomonadaceae; genus Pseudomonas; species Pseudomonas sp. USHLN015. The sequence continues at coordinate 185,815 of NZ_JBBCKP010000008.1, read as the reverse complement.
GCCGGCAAGTCGCTTGGCGGCGGAGGTTCTGCCGTCGGGGCCGGTGCAGGAGGCACCGAGTCCACTGAGATAGTCGAAGGCACCGAGGGTCCGTCACGCCAGCGACGGTACTCATCCCTCATCGCGTCATAGAGATCGAGAATGAACAAGGGGCACGCTCCTAACGGCATTGGTCCGAGAAGCCTGTGAGGCTGGCGGTGGTATGCCCCAAATGCAGCCAAGGTCCGCAACCACATACCTACGAGATAGCGAGCCTGCACACGGGGGCGAGACAGTAGGCTGAAAATCCCAGGGGGCAGAAAATAGGAACAGTCCCCGGAAAGGCCGGGAAGCTTCCGAAGCGGGCATCGGCGCGCGGGAACTATCTGATGTCCGGGACGAGGCTCGGCTTGTTCAGTGGGTCCCCGCGTACGCGGGGATGACGGTGCACTGAAACCTCCCTGCTCACCTCGTCACCCTCGCGAACGCGGGGGTCCACTCGACAGACAGCTCGCTACTGCACCAACTGGTTGATCTCGATGATGGGCAGCAGCACGGCCATGACGATGGTCAGCACCACGCCGCCCATGACCACGATCATCAGCGGCTCCAGCAATGCGGTCATGCCCATGGCGCGGCGCTCGATGTCGCGGGACAGGGTCTGCGCGGCGCGGTCGAGCATGGGTGGCAGGGAGCCGGTCTTCTCGCCGCTGGCGATGAGGTGGATGAGGATGGGCGGGAACACGCCGCCGGCCTTGAGCGCGCTGGCCAGGCTGATGCCTTCGCGCACGGCGAGGGTGGCGTCGGCCACGCAGGCGGCCAGGCGGTCGTTGGCCAGGGTCTCGCGGGCGGCGTCCAGGGCGCGCAGCAGCGGTACGCCGGCGCTGCCGAGGATCGCCAGGGTGGAGGCGAAGCGCGCGGTGTTCACCCCCAGCACGAAGCGCCCCAGCAGCGGCAGGCGCAGCACCCGCGCGTGCCAGGCCAGGCGCGCGGCGGCGTCGCGCAGGTACAGCCGCCAGCCCCAGAAGGCCCCGGCGATGCCGGCGAAGCAGAGCACGCCCCAGGCCCGCACGAAGTCGCTGGCCTGGAGCATCACCCGGGTCAGCGCCGGCAGGTCCTGGCGCGCCTGGGAGAAGGCGCTGACCACCTGGGGCACGACGAAGCCGAGGAGGAAGATGACGATGCCGATGGACACCAACCCCACCACCGCGGGGTAGATGAAAGCGGTGAGGATCTTGCCGCGCAGGTTGTTGCGCTCCTCGATGTAGTCGGCCAGGCGCTCCATCACCTGGGCCAGGTTGCCGGACTCCTCCCCGGCGGCGATCAGCGCGCGGTAGATGTCGGGGAAGTCGCGCGGGCGCGCCGCCAGGGCTTCGGCCAGGCGCATGCCGCTGCGCACGTCGGTGCGGACCGCGCCCAGGGTCTCGGCGATGTGGCGGCGCTCGGCCTGCTCGACAGTGGCCGATAGCGCCGACTCCAGGGGCAGCCCCGCCGCCAGCAGGCTGGCCAGCTGGCGGGTGGCCCAGGCCAGGTCGCCATCGGACAGGCGCGGCACGAACAGGCCGCCAGCGGCGCTGCCACTGCCCTCCTCCTCGGCCAGCTCCAGGGGCGTCAGGCCACGGCTGCGCAAGAGCCCCATGGCACCGCGCGGGCTGTCGGCCTCCAGGGTGCCGCTCTCGATGCGGCCGCTGGCGTCGGCGGCTTCGAAACGGTAGCGGTTCATCAGGCGTCCCTCGTCACGCGGAGGATTTCCTCGGGCGTGGTGAAGCCGTCCCGCACCCAGCGCTCGCCGTCCTCGCGCATGCTGGCCATGCCGGCGGCGCGGGCGGCCTCGCGCAGGCGCTGCTCGGCCTCGCCCTGGTGGATCAGGCGGCGGATGTCGTCGTCGATCACGAAGAGTTCGTGGATGCCGGTACGGCCGCTGTAGCCGGTGTGGTTGCAGGCGGCGCAGCCCACCGCGCGCCACTGCCCGGGAAAGGCCGGGTCGGGCTCGCGGCACTGGCTGCACAGGCGGCGCACCAGGCGCTGGGCGAGCACGCCGAGCATGCTGGAGGCCAGCAGGAAGGGCTCGACACCCATGTCGGTGAGGCGGGTGACGGCGGAGACGGCGTCGTTGGTGTGCAGCGTGGCCAGCACCAGGTGGCCGGTGAGGGAGGCCTGCACGGCGATCTGCGCCGTCTCCAGGTCGCGGATCTCGCCGATCATGATGATGTCCGGGTCCTGGCGCAGGATGGCGCGCAGGGCCAGGGCGAAGCTCATGTCGATGCGCGCGTTGACCTGGATCTGGCTGATGCCCGGCAGGTCGTATTCCACCGGGTCCTCCACCGTGAGGATGTTGCTGGTGGCGGCGTCCAGCCGCGCCAGGGCGGCGTAGAGGGTGGTGGTCTTGCCGCTGCCGGTGGGCCCGGTGACGAGCACGATGCCGTGGGGCTGGCGGATCAGCCGGTCGAGCCGCTCCAGCAGCGTCGGCGCCATGCCCAGGGTCTCCAGGCGCAGGCGCCCGGCCTGCTTGTCCAGCAGGCGCATCACCACCCGCTCGCCATGGCCGGTGGGCACGGTGGAGACGCGCACGTCGATGGGCCGCCCGGCCACCCGCAGGGCGATGCGGCCGTCCTGCGGCAGGCGTTTCTCGGCGATGTCCAGCTGCGCCATGATCTTGATCCGCGACACCAGCGCCGCGTGCAGCGCCTTGCGCGGGGCGACCACGTCGCGCAGCGCGCCGTCCACCCGGTAGCGCACCACCGAATGGGTCTCGAAGGGTTCGATGTGGATGTCGCTGGCCTCGTCCCGCGCGGCCTGGGTCAGCAGGGCATTGATCATGCGGATCACCGGTGCGCCGTCCTCCGTGTCCAGCAGGTCGGTGACCTCGGGCATGTCCTGCAGCAGGCGGTCCAGGTCCACCTCGCTCTCGGCGGCGCCGACCACGGCCGCGGCGCTGCCGGTATCGGCGTAGGCGCTGGCCAGCAGGGCCTCCAGCTCGGCCTCGGTGACCCGCTGGATCGGCGTCGCGCCATGCCGGCGGCGCACCTCGCCGATGGCCCAGCCGGGGGTGCTGGGGCTCACCAGCAGCACCGCCGCCTCCCCCTCGCCCTGCAGCAGCAGGCGCTGGGCGCGGGCCCAGGCGTAGGGCAGCGCGCTCATGGCCGCTCGCCCGGGCGCAACGGCACGGCGCGCATGGGCCGGGGCTGCGGGGCCGGCAGCGGCGCGGCCGGCTCCGGCGGCATGGCCTGTTCGGCCGGCGGCAATTGCGGCGCCTGCATGTCGCTGAGGGGCCACTTGCGCTCGGGCTGCAACGCGCCCTGGGCACGGCGGATGAAGTCGTAGCGGTTGAGGGTGATGCTGCGCCCCACGCCGTCGTCGCGAATGATGTAGGGCCGCAGGAACACCATCAGGTTGGTCTTGGTCCGTGCGCGGCGGTCGCTGCGGAACAGCGCGCCGATGCCGGGCAGGCTGCCCAGCCCGGGCACCGCGTCGCTGCTCTGCACGAAGCTGTCCTGCAGCAGCCCGCCGAGCACCATGATCTGCCCGTCGTCGAGGAGGATGCTGGTGTCGATGGCACGCTTGTTGGTCACGGTTCCGGCCTCGTTGTCGGCGCGCTCGTCGACGCTGCTGACTTCCTGGTAGATGTCCAGCTTCACCGTGCCGCCCTCGGATATCTGCGGCCGCACGTTGAGGCGCAGGCCCACTTCCTCGCGTTCGATGGTCTGGAACGGGTTGTTGCTGGTGCCGCCGCCGTTGGTGACGTAGTTGCCGCTGACGAAGGGAATGGTCTGGCCGACGAAGATGCTCGCCGCCTCGTTGTCCAGGGTCAGCAGGTTGGGCGTGGACAGCACGTTGGTACCGCCCTTGCTCTTCAGCGCGCGGGCCAGGACCTTGAGGTCGAGCACGCGGCCGATGCCGGGGATGTCCACGCCACCGGAGACCTTGCCGATGCTGAGGCCGCCCGGCAGCACGTCGATGCTGTTCTTGGCGGCGGTGTTGAGGCCCGCGCCGCCGAGGTTGGCGCCGCCGATCCAGCCGTTGCCGGCCAGGTTGCCGGCCTGCCACTGGATGCCGAATTCGCTGGTGTCGTCCTCGCTGACCTCGACGATCAGGCTCTCGATCACCACCTGCGCGCGGCGCTGGTCGAGCAGGTCGATGACCTCGCGCAGGTTGCGGTACAGCGGGTCCGGCGCGGAGATCAGCAGGGTGTTGGTGGTGGTATCGGCCTGCACGGTGACGCCATTGGCGGAGAAGGCCACCGCGCCCTCCTGGCCGCCCTGCCCCTTGGCCGCCGACAGCAGGCCGCCGCCCGACTGCCCGTAGCCACCGGAGCTGCCGGCCTGCCCGTTGCCACTGGTGGAGGTGCCGGAGCTGGCGCCGCTGCCGGTGGTGTTCTGCGCGCTGCCGCCGAGGTTACCGCCATTGAGCTGCGCGCGGCTGCCGTCGCCCTGCCCGGCGCCCTCGCCCTCGCCGGTGAGCAGGCCGCGCAGTGCCTGGGCCAGCTTGTTGGCCTGGGCGTTGCGCAGGTACACCACGTGCAGGTTGCTGGGGTTGCCCTGGGCGCTGTCGAGCTTGGCGATCAGTTGGCGGGCCAGCTCGCTGCGTTCGGGGCTGCCGGTACGCAGGATGATGCTGTTGGAGCGCGGGTCGCCGATCACCGCGACCTTCTGCGTGGCGTCGTTGCCCGGGCTCTCCATCAGCTCGGCGACCATCGCGGCGATGTCGGTGGCGATGCCGTTCTGCACCGGCACCACGTCGGTGTCGATGGAGCCGGGCACGTCGATGTTGGCGATGATCGCCGCGACCCGCTCGAGGTTCTCCGCGTAGTCGGTGACCACCACCGTGTTGTTGCCCGGGTAGGCGTTGATCGGGTTGTTCGGCGAGACGATGGGGCGCAGCACCGGGATCAGGTTCACCGCGTTCTCGTACTGCAGGCGGTAGGTGCGGGTGACCATGCCATTGCCCGCCGGACGGTCGGCGGCGCTGACCGGGCCGCCGAGCAGCTTTGCGTCCGCCTCCGGCACCACCTGGCTGACGCCGCCCACCTCCACCACCGAGAAGCCCTGCATGCGCAGCGCCGCCAGGAGCATGTCGTAGGCGGTACGGGCCGGCACCTCGCCCTCGGAGACCAGGGTCAGCTGGCCCTTGACCCGGGGGTCGGCGAGGAACTGCCGGCCGGTGGCGCGCGACAGCGCACGCAACACGGCGGGGATGTCGGCCTCGACGAAGTTCAGCTGCACCGGCTGCTCGCCCAGCCCGGTGGCGCGGGTGTCCCGGGGCGGCGTGCCGGGGTGCCGGGCGGCCTGTTGCGCGCGCTGCGCCCGCGCCACCTGCTGCTGGCGCTCGGCCTGGGCCTGGGTGCGCTCGCGTTCCACCAGGGCGTCACCCTGCCCCACCCGCGCCATGGGCCGGCCCAGCTCGCTGGCGGCAGGGATCGGCAGCGGCGGCGGCGTGCCGCCGGACTGGCTGCAGGCGGCGAGCACCGCCGCGAGGGAAATCGCCGCCCCATGCCGCAGCGGTCGCCGCAGCCCTTGTCCATCGAACCGCTTCATGAGGATTCCTTAGCGCCTGGCGCCTGTTCCATGCCGACGACGCCGGAAAGCCGGGCGTCCGTCCGTTCGCTTTCTGTCCCGCCGTCGCGCCGCAGCCGCACCTGGCGCAGCTCCAGCGGCAGGCTCGGGGTCACGCCCAGCAGCCAGTCCATCACCCCTTGCGCCGGGGCGCCTTGCAGTTCCAGCTGCCAGTGCGGGCCGTCCACGTGCAGTTGGTAGTGGCCGGCCAGGCCGTTGCCATCCAGCCCCTGGCGCAACAGCGATTCCAGCGATGCGCCCGGCGCCAGGGCCGCCGGCCCCTGCACCTCGGCCAGCACCGCCTCGAGGGTCTGTGCCTGGGCACGCAGGCGCGGCAACTCGGCCTGCCAGTGCTCGATGCGCGCCAGGGGCGGTTCGATCAGGGCGAACCACAGCAGCATCGGCGGCAGCGCGATGGCCGCCAGGCGCAGGATGCGCCGGTCGCGCGGGCCCAGCCGCTGCCAGCGCTGGCGGGCCTGGGCCCTCTGCGGGTGCCAGGCACTGAGCAGGCGTTGCAGGCGCTCATTCATCGCGGCCGGCCTCGCCGCTGGGGGCGTCGCCCGGTGGCAGCGGCTTCAGGCTCCAGCCATCCGCGCCGATGGCCGCCTGCAACCCGGCCTGGGCCAGGCTCGCCTGCCAGGCCGGGTCCACCGGGGGCTTGCGGGCCCCGGCACGGGGCACCAGGCGCAGGGTCTCGCCGTCGTAGTCGAGGGATTCGAGGGTGCCCAGGGCGAACGGCATGGCGACCACGGCCTGCTGCACCATGGCGGCGAAGCGACCGGGCCCATCCTGGCTGCCGCCGGCCAGGCGCGCGTCGCGTTGCTGGCGGGCTTGCTGCAGGGGATTGAGCACCACGGGCAACTGCGGGAAGACCTGTTTCACCCGCTGCGCCATCTGCTGCTTGAGCGCCTGCCCCTGGTGGGCCATCTGGGTGGCGTGCAGGTTGAGCCCGAGGGTCCAGACGCCAACGGCCAGGGCGCAACAGGCCAGTGCCCGACCCCAGCGTCGCGGCCCCCGGACGGGGCCCGCCAGCCCCTGCAGCAGGTTGCAGGCGGGCAGCGGGCCGGTCCAGCGGCGGCTGGCGCCGACCGCCTCGCCCGGCAGGCCCTCGGGGACATCGCCAGGCCAGTGCGGTGCCTCGCCGCTCTCCAGCAGGCGCGGCGCACAGTCCTCGGGCAGGGGGTGCACCCAGGCGCCCTGAACGCTCTCACGCACCAGCAACTGGCCGTCACGCAGCTGCGCGCAGGCGGCTCCGGCGTCGACGCCCAGGAAGAACGGCGCGCCATACAGGCCACGGGGCTCCAGCGCGCACTGGCGCAGGCACTGCAGCAGGCGTTGCAGGCGCTCGCGCTCCAGCCAGGCCAGTTGCACCCGGCCGTCTGCCTGGCGCGGGCCGTGCACCAGGTGCAGCGCGTCGCAGCCCCCGAGCACCAGGCCATCGGCCGCACAGCGCACCGCATCGCCCAGGCGCGCGGCGGGCAGCGGCGGCAGTTCGAGGCTGGCCAGCAGGCTGTCGTCCGGGTGCAGGGTCAGCTCCACGGCCTTGCCACGGGCCTGGCGGCCGAGTTCGGCGAGGCTGGCCCGCCCCTCGCTGGCCAGGTGGCCCTGGCGATCCAGCCAGGCATGTTCCACCTGGCTGTCGGGCCCCAGGCCGGCCAGGGGTGGCAGGGCGATCCGCAGCGACGCGTTCATGCGCCCACCCGCGACCAGACGATGCGCGGCTGGCTCTCCTCGGCACGCAGCAGCAGGGCCTCCACCGGGATGCGACGCTCTCCGGCGCGGGCCAGCCCGCGCACCAGGAACCATTCGCTGGTGATGCCGATGCGCACCCGCTCGGTGGTCAGGTCGGGCATGCGCAGGCGGTTGAGCACGTCACCGCTGTTGATGAACCACAGCCCGCGGTCGCGCTCGGCGACCAGGGCGCGGGCGCGCTCCAGGCCGAGGCCGGGCACCCGCGCGGCGATCACCTCGGCGGAGGTGGTGTTGCCGTTGACCCAGGTGGGCATGGGCAGCAGCGTGACGAAGGGCGCCAGGCGCTGCAGCACGTCGGCGGGTACGCCGGGCAGCCCGGCGAGGTCCTCCAGGCGGCGCAGCATGGGGCGTCTGGCTTCGATGGCGCGATCCTCCGCCTCGGGCGAGGTCAGCCGGCCGCTGTCGAAACCGCTGCCGCCGGCCGGCTCGCTGCGGGGCGGCTGGCGGCGATAGGCATAGCCGTCGATCACCCGGCGGGCGATGCGCGAGGCCGCTTCCGGCGGCACGCCGAGCAGCGCGCAGAGGCGTTCGAAGGTGGCCATCTCCAGCGGGTCGAGCTGGTCGTCCTGCACCAGGTTGCGCAGGTTGAAGCGGCCCTGTTCGTCGATGATCGCGCCCTCGAAGGCGGCACCCTCGCCCAGGTTCAGGTTGCGCAGCGGCTGTGCCCAGGCCTGGTCGAGACGGGTGGCCGGCTCGCGCAGGCGCTCCTCCCAGAGCCGCTGGCGGCTCCACTCCAGGGCACCTCGCGCGGCCCAGGCGCCCTGCAGGCGCTGCTGCTCGCTCTCCACGGCGCGGGTGATGCGCGCCTGGCGGGCGATCATGCCGGCGGCGATGACCGCCACGACGGTCGCGATCAGCAAGGCGCTGATCACCGCCATGCCGCGCTGTCTGGCCAGGGGATGCACGGCGCGGCCTACAGCTGCCAGGAGCCGATGTCGGCATTGACGCCCTCGCCCTCGGGCTGGCCGTCGGCCCCCAGGGAGAAGATGTCCACCTCGCCGTTGGCGCCGGGGTTGAGGTAGTTGTAGGGGCGGCCCCAGGGGTCGTTGGGCAGGCGCTCGAGGTAGGAGCGCCAGTTGCTCGAGGTGGCGTTCGCCGGGCGTTCCACCAGCACCTTCAGGCCTTCGTTCTGGCTCGGGTAGCGGCCCTGGTCGAGGCGGTAGAGCTTGAGCGCCTGCATCAGCCCGGCGATGTCCTGGCGAGCGGCGGTGGCACGGGCCTGGTCGGGGCGGTCGAGCACCTTGGGCACCACCATGGCGGCGAGGATGCCGAGGATCACCACCACCACCATGATCTCGATGAGGGTGAAGCCCTGCTGGCCATTCCGGCCGCGAACCGGGGAGCTGAACCGCGCGATATCCATCTCGACACTCCTTGGGTCTGCCTCGGCCCGCTCCGTGGAGGCGGGCCCGTCCTGTCGACCCGGATTGTTCCAAGCGCATATGTCACTGGTATTGAAAATCCTCGGGAGGATTTCCCCCGCGCCCCGCCACGACGCCCGTGGCAGGGGGCTGCGCGCCGATAGGCCCGCGTTTGGGGGCGCCGTCCTCCGGTGTTTCCGTCAGCGTTTCGTCAGACGCCGGCGCTAGGCTGGAGCCTCCTTCACCGACCCGTGACCCGCCCATGCGCAAGGCCCACGCAACGCCCCGGCAAGCGGCCGGTTTCACCCTGATCGAAGTGCTGGTGGCGCTGGCCATCGTTGCCGTGGCCATGTCGGCGGCGGTGCGTGCCGCCGGGCAGATGACCCAGGCCGACGGCTTGCTGCGCGACCGTTCCATCGCCCTGCTGGCGGCCCAGTCGCGCCTCGCCGAGCTGCGCCTGGAGGGGCTGCCGGGTGTCGGCCGCAAGGTGCTGGACTGTGATCAGGGGCGCCTGCGGTTGAGCTGCGAGCAGCGCGTGACCCCGCTGGGCGACCTGCTGCAACTGAGCCTGCGCGTGTACGACCGTGAACGTGGCGGCCCGCCCCTGGCGCGCCTGGAAACCCTGGTGGCGCGCGACCGCCTGCAGGTGACGCCGTGAACTCAGCGCAGCGAGGGCAGCGGCGGCGCGTCGGGCAGGCGGGCGATGGACAGGCGCTGGGTTTCACCGCCCCGGGCGATGATCACCGCGTCCCGTTCGATGGCGTCCAGGCGTACGCCCTCCCCCAGGCTCTCGCCAGCGAGGAAGGCGCGGGGCGGCGCGTCGTCCACCGCGAGGATGGCTACGGCGCCACGCTCCCCGGCGAACAGCCCGGTGAGGCGCACGTCCAGCTGGCTGGCGCGGCTGGCGAACCATTGCGCCGCCTCCCGGGCGGCGGCAGGCACCGGCTGCGGGGGCCGGCTGAGCGCCTGGGCCTGCTGGGGCCCGGGGTCGCCCAGCAGCAAGCCCCAGGTGACCAGGCCCGCCAGGGTCGCCGCCAGTGCGGTGCCCTGGACCCATGCGGCGGGGTTGAAGCGGCTGACAAGGCGCATGCGACGGTTCTCCGGAAATTCCTGGCGCCGACGCTAGCAGCCGATCTTCACGGTTTTATGTCATCTCCTCCCGAGTGTGCCGGGCACGCGCAACGGGGGTTCACCCTGATCGAGCTGATGGTGGTGCTGGTGATCGTCGGCATCGCCACGGCGGCGGTGAGCCTGAGCATCCGCCCCGACCCGGCGCGCCTGCTGCGCGAGGACGCCAAGCGCCTGGCGCTGCTGTTGCAGAGTGCCCAGGACGAGGCCCGCGCTGACGGTCGCGCCATCGCCTGGCAACCGGACGCACGCGGTTACCGCTTCCTGCGCCTGGAAGATGGCGGTGCCGATGCGCGGGTGTTCGCCGGCGACCCGCAGCTGCGCCCGCGCACCTGGCAGGTGAGCCCGCTGGACGTGCGCCTGAGCAGCGGGCGCTGGCTGCTGATCGACGCCGAGTGGATCGGCGAGCCGGCGCGCATCGAGCTGTCGGATGGGCACAACAGCGTCAGGGTCGTGCGCGAGCCGTCCGGCCGCATCGAGGTGCAGTGATGAGGGGTCAGCATGGTTTCACCCTGATCGAGGTGATGGTGGCGATCCTGCTGATGGCCCTGGTGTCGCTGGTGGCCTGGCGCGGCCTGGACAGCGTGAGCCGCAGCGACGCGCACCTGCAGGCAGCTGCCGAACGCAACGATGAGCTGCTGCACGCGCTCAACCAGTTGCAGCGCGACCTTGCCCAACGCGCCACCACCGAGCTGCTGGAACCCCTGCGCCCGGACGCCGACGCCGACGCGCTGCCGATCCGCTCCGGGCCGCCGGCCCTGGTGCTGCGCGGTGGCGGCACCGGGCCGCCGCGCCTGGAGCTGGTCCGCGTCGCCCCGTCCCGCCCCGGCCTGCTGCTGCGGGTGCGCTGGTGGGTGGAGGGCGACACCCTGTACCGCGCCGCCTCCAGCGCCGGCTCGCGCTACCCGCTGCCGGCACCCGGCAAGGGCGTGGCGGTGATGAGTGGCGTGAGCGACTTCGACCTGCGCACCTGGCGCCCCGGCAAGGGCTGGACCACCCTCACCGGCACCCCGGTGGAAAACCCCCAGGGCCTGGAACTCACCCTCACCCGCCAGACAGCGCAAGGCACCGAGCATTACCGCCAGGTGATGGGGCCGTTCCCGTAGGAGCGAATTCATTCGCGATGGGATGTCCAGCCGCGCGAAACCTTGTGCCGGCTGCGGGTCTTTCGCGGCTGAAGCCGCTCCCACAAAATTGGAGCCGTCCTGGCACGGATGCAGGTTGGGTTGAGGCACGAAGCCCAACGCAGCAGAGCCGGCCCCGCACCGGTGGGCCTCGCTGCGCTCGGCGCCAACCTACGGCCTGCAGCCGGGCTACCGCCCCTTGTGGGAGCGAATTCATTCGCGATGGGATGTCCGGCTGCGCGAAACCTTGTGCCGGCTGCGGGTCTTTCGCGGCTGAAGCCGCTCCCACAAATTGGAGCCGTCCTGGCGCGGATGCAGGTTGGGTTGAGGCACGAAGCCCAACGCAGTGTGTAGGGTGGATGGCGCTTCACCCATCCACCATCGCGGCCCGGCGAAACACCGCTGGTGGAGGTGAAAAGCGACCTCCACCCTACGCAAACCTCGCCCTTGCGCCCGGCCCGACCTCTCACCGTTGGGCCTCGCCTTGCTCACGCCCACCTAGGTCGAGGTGGGCTTGAGGATCAGCGCGCCCAGCGGCGGGAGGTCGAGCACCAGGGAGTGGGGCTGGCCGTGGCTGGCCTCGTCCTCGGCGTGCGCTTCGGCGAGGGTGCCGGCGTTGCTGCCGGCGTACCCTTCGGCGTCGCTGTTGAGCAGCACCTGCCAGGTGCCCGGCAGCGGCACGCCGATGCGGTAGCCCGAGCGCGGCACGGGGGTGAAGTTGTGCACCACCAGCAGCGGCGCGCCGTCCTGGCCCTTGCGCAGCCAGGCGTAGACGCTGTTGCCCTTGTCATCGCCGATCAGCCACTGGAAGCCTTCGGCGACGCCGTCCAGCTGGTGCAGCGCAGGCTCGGCGCGGTACAGGGCGTTGAGGTCGCGCAGCAGGGTCTGCACGCCCTGGTGCTCGCCGTAGCGCAGCAGGTACCAGTCCAGTTCGCTGTCATGGCTCCACTCGCGCCACTGGCCGAACTCGCAGCCCATGAACAGCAGCTTCTTGCCCGGATGGCTCCACATGAAGCTGAAGTAGAGGCGCAGGTTGGCGAACTTCTGCCAGCGGTCGCCGGGCATCTTGTCCAGCAGCGAGCGCTTGCCGTGCACCACCTCGTCATGGGAGATGGGCAGGATGAAGTGCTCGGAGAAGGCGTAGAGCAGGCCGAAGGTCAGCTGGTGGTGGTGATGGCTGCGGTTGACCGGGTCTTCGCTGGCGTACTTCAGGCTGTCGTGCATCCAGCCCATGTTCCATTTGTAGGCGAAGCCCAGGCCGCCTTCGCGGGTGGGCCGGCTGACGCCGGGCCAGGCGGTGGACTCCTCGGCTATCACCAGCGCGCCCGGCGCCTCGGTGGCGACCACGTCGTTGAGATGGCGCAGGAAGTCGATGGCCTCCAGGTTCTCGCGCCCACCGTGGCGGTTGGGGATCCACTCCCCGTCCTTGCGCGAGTAGTCGCGGTAGAGCATCGAGGCCACGGCGTCCACGCGCAGCCCGTCGATGTGGTAGGCGCGCAGCCAGTGCAGCGCGGAGGCCAGCATGAAGCCGTGCACCTCGGTGCGGCCGAGGTTGTAGATGTAGGTGTCCCAGTCCTGGTGGAAGCCCTCGAAGGGGTGTTCGTACTCGTACAGCGCGGTGCCGTCGAAGCGGCCCAGGCCGTGGGCGTCGGTGGGGAAATGCGCCGGCACCCAGTCGAGGATGACGCCGATGCCGGCGCGGTGGCAGGCGTCGATGAAGGCGGCGAAGTCGCGCGGGCTGCCGTAGCGCGAGGTGGGCGCGAACTGCGACAGCGGCTGATAGCCCCAGGAACCGCCGAAGGGGTGCTCCATGATCGGCAGCAGCTCGATATGGCTGAAGCCCAGCTCCTGCACGTAGGGAATCAGCTGTTCGGCCAACTCGTGCCAGTTGAGCACGCGGCCGTCGTTGCCACCCTCCTTGCGCCAGGAGCCGACGTGCACCTCGTAGATCGACAGCGGGCGGTCATGGGCCTGGCCGCGCTGGCGGCCGTCCATCCAGTCCTGGTCCTGCCAGTGGAAGTCCAGCGGCGCGCTGACCACCGAGCCGGTGGCCGGCGGCAGCTCGGTGGCCAGGGCCACCGGGTCGGCCTTGAGCGGCAGCAGGCCGTGCTGGCCGAGCAGCTCGTACTTGTACACCTCGCCCGCCTGCAGGCGGGGCACGAACAGCTCCCAGACCCCCGCCGGGTGACGCAGGCGCATGGGGTGGCGGCGCCCGTCCCAGCCGTTGAACGCGCCCACCACGGAGACGCGCCGGGCATTGGGCGCCCACAGGGCGAAACGCACGCCGGCCACGCCTTCGTGCTCGGTGAGCTGGGCGCCGAAGACCTTGCCCAGCTCGCGATGGTTGCCCTCGGCGAACAGGTAGAGGTCGGTCTCGCCCAGCAGCGGGCCGAAGGCGTAGGGGTCTTCGGTTTCCTGCACGCCTTCGCTCCAGTGGATGCGCAGGCGGTAGCGCTGCAGTTGCGCGGGCCGGGCGATGAACAGGCCCGGCGTGGCGGCCTGTTCGAAGGGGCACAGGGTCTGGCCGCTGTCGCCATCCAGCAGCTCGACGCCCAGGGCGCCCGGCAGGTAGGCCCGGACCACCGGGCCCTGGTCGTCGTGGTGCGGGCCGAGGAAGGCGAAGGGGTCGCCGTGCTCGGCACGCACCAGTGCCTCGATCTGGGCGCGGTCGGCGCCCTGCTCCATCGTCACATCATTCATTTCTTGCTCCCCAGGAGATGGCGGCCCAGTTCCACCAGCCCCAGCATCGGCACATCCAGCCAATCGGGGCGGTAGCGGGCTTCGTAAAGGATTTCGTAGGCGGCCTTCTCGATGCTGAACAGGGCCAGGGCGGCGACCTCGCCGTCACGCTCGTGCCAGGCGTGCGGCAGGTTGGCGGCGGCCAGCCGATAGGCGTCAAGGAAGGCCGTGCGGGCCTGGCTGCGGTAGGCGCTGGCGATGCGCTGGCGGGCCGCCTCGGCCTCGCTGGAGGCATCGGCGCCCTGGGCGTTGCGCAGGGCCATGGCGGCGGCGTAGTCGAAGGAGCGCAGCATGCCGGCCACGTCCTTCAGCGGGCTGTGGTGGGCGCGGCGCTCGTCCAGGCTGCGGGTCGGCTCGCCTTCGAAGTCGATGATGAAGGCATCGCCCTGGGCCACCAGTACCTGCCCCAGGTGCAGGTCGCCGTGCACGCGGATGCGGATGCCGCCGGCGCTGCGCCGGGCCAGCTTGTCGACCACCTCCAGCAGTCCGGCCTGGTGGCTGCCCAGCCAGTCGGCCAGCGCCCGGGCGGAGTCGGAAAGGCCTTCGCGGGATTCGGCCACCCGCTCCAGTGCCTCCCGCAGCTGCACGCCGACGCTGTGGGCCCAGGCGTCGGTTTCCGGCGTGTCGCTGCCCCGGTAGCCGAAGTCGGGGTTGTCGCTGGGGCGGGCGAGCACCTCGTGCATCTCGCCGAGGCGGCGGCCGAGCATGCGGGCGAAGGCTTCCAGTTCCACCAGCGCGGTGTACTGGCTCTCCAGCCCGGACACGCCACCGGCCAGCTCGTCACGCACGGCGCGTTCCAGGGTGTTCTGCGTCCATTGCCAGGCGTCGCCCTGGTTGCTGAGGAAGGCCTGCAGCACCATCAGCGTGTGCGGGGTGCCGGCTTCGTCGACCCGGCGCACCTCGCCCAGCAACGGCGGGATGTTGGCGAAGCCCTGCTCGGTGAGGTAGCCGCCCATCTCGGTTTCCGGGTGGATGCCGGGCAGCACCCGGCGCACCAGCTTGAGCACCATGCTCTCGCCGATCACCGCCGAGCTGTTGGACTGCTCGGCGGAGACGAGGTTGACGTCGCCGTCCAGGGCGCCGATGAAGTCCACCAGGCGCGAGGTCGGGGCGAACTGCAGCTCGCTGCCCTGCCAGCGCAGCACCTGGCCGCGACTCAGCTGGCGCACCACCTGGCGGACGAAGCCCGGCAGGGTGAAGGCGTCGGTGAGCAGGCCGACCTGGCGCCCCCGGCGCAGGCGCGCCAGGGCCAGTTGCTCGGGCACGGCGCTGCCCGCCTGGTGTTCGGCGACGAAAGCCAGCGGCAACTGGTAGTGCTCGCGGCGCTCGCCGTCGCGGCTTTCCACCTCGGCCAGCACGCAGAGCTCGTCCGCCTCGCCGAAGGGCACGGCATAGAGCAGGCGCACCTCGCCCGCGCCGTCGCCGGAGAACCAGCGGCGCTTGGGCAGGTAGGCCGGCAGGGATTCCCGCGCCAGGGTGCCGCCGGCAGCGCCGCGCAGCAGCTCCTGCAGGTCGTGCTTGATGACCAGGGTGGG
Organism: Pseudomonas sp. USHLN015; assembly: GCF_037153275.1. Taxonomy (NCBI): domain Bacteria; kingdom Pseudomonadati; phylum Pseudomonadota; class Gammaproteobacteria; order Pseudomonadales; family Pseudomonadaceae; genus Pseudomonas; species Pseudomonas sp. USHLN015. The sequence goes on along the minus strand of NZ_JBBCKP010000008.1, from coordinate 170,645 downwards.
CAGCTCGGGCAGCCGGTCCACGGGGGGTACGTGCCAGGTGGGCATTTGCGCCTCGTCTGCGAGCAGGAACCAGTAGAAGCCGTACGGCGGCAGGGTCAGCAGGTAGTTGAGCTGGCCGATCGGCGGGAATGGCGAGCCACCGACCATCTCGACCGGCACCTTGCCGTCGTAGGCGGAGAGCTCGAGTTCGGCGGCCTGGGCGGCGCGGGACAGGTTGGCCACGCAGAGGACGATCTCGTGGCGGCCGTCGGGCCCGGTGTACTCGCGCAGGTAGGCGAGGATGCGGCGGTTGGCCGGTGACAGCATCTTCAGGCTGCCGCGCCCGAAGGCCTTCTGCTGCTTGCGCACGGCGAGCATGCGCCGTGTCCAGTTGAGCAGCGAGTGCGGATCGCGCGCCTGGGCCTCGACGTTGATGGTCTGGAAGCCGTAGAGCGGGTCCATGATCGGCGGCAGCACCAGGCTCGCGGGGTCGGCGCGGGAGAAGCCGCCGTTGCGGTCGATGGACCACTGCATGGGCGTGCGCACGCCGTCGCGGTCGCCGAGGAAGATGTTGTCGCCCATGCCGATCTCGTCGCCGTAGTAGAGGGTCGGCGTGCCGGGCATGGACAGCAGCAGGCTGTTGAGCAGCTCGATGCGCCGGCGGTCGCGCTCCACCAGGGGCGCCAGGCGCCGGCGGATCCCCAGGTTGATGCGCGCGCGGCGGTCGGCGGCGTAGTAGTCCCAGAGGTAGTCGCGCTCCTGGTCGGTGACCATTTCCAGGGTCAGCTCATCGTGGTTGCGCAGGAAGATGGCCCACTGGCAGTTGGCGGGGATGTCCGGGGTCTGCCGCAGGATGTCGGTGATGGGGAACCGGTCTTCCTGGGCGATGGCCATGTACATGCGCGGCATCAGCGGGAAGTGGAAGGCCATGTGGCATTCGTCGCCCTCGCCGCTCTCGTTGCCGCCGAAATACAGCTGGGTGTCCTCGGGCCACTGGTTGGCCTCGGCCAGGAGCATGCGGTCGGGGTACTTGGCGTCCAGTTCGGCGCGGATGCGCTTGAGCACCTGGTGGGTCTCGGGGAGGTTCTCGTTGTGGGTGCCGTCGCGCTCGATCAGGTACGGGATGGCGTCCAGGCGCAGGCCGTCGACGCCCAGGTCGAGCCAGAAGCGCATCACGGCGAGCACTTCGCGCATCACCTGGGGGTTGTCGAAATTGAGGTCGGGCTGGTGGGAGTAGAAGCGGTGCCAGAAGTACTGCCCGGCCACCGGGTCCCAGGTCCAGTTGGACTTCTCGGTGTCGAGGAAGATGATCCGCGTGCCCTGGTAGTGCTGGTCGGTGTCGGACCAGACGTAGTAGTCCCGCGCCCGGGAGCCCTTCTTCGCCTCGCGGGCGCGCTTGAACCAGGGGTGCTGGTCGGAGGTGTGGTTGATGACCAGCTCGGTGATCACCCGCAGGCCGCGGCGGTGGGCTTCGGCGATGAAGCGGCGGGCGTCGGCCATGCTGCCGTAGTCGGGGTGCACGCCGCGGTATTCGGCGATGTCGTAGCCGTCGTCGCGCCGTGGCGAAGGGTAGAACGGCAGCAGCCAGATGGTGTTCACGCCCAGCTCGGCGATGTAGTCGAGCTTGTCGATCAGGCCGGGGAAGTCGCCGATGCCGTCGTTGTTGGAGTCGAAGAACGACTTCACGTGCACCTGGTAGATCACCGCGTCCTTGTACCAGAGCGGGTCGTTGAGGAAGGCGGCGGGCCGCTGTCTCTTCGCCATGGCTCTGCCCTCAGGTCGCGGCGCGGATGCGCCAGATGCCGAAGGGCTGGTGCCAGGGCTCGATGCGCATCCACTGGGTCTTGCCGTGCCAGGTCCAGGTGTGGCCGTTCATCAGGTCCTCGCCGTGGGTGGCGGCGTCCTCGGGCAGGCCCAGTTCCCACAGCGGCAGCTCGAAATGCGCCTCCTGGGCGTTGTGCGGGTCGAGGCTGATGGCGATGAGGATGAAGTTGGAGCGGTCGGCGGTGCGCTTGCCGAAGTACAGGATATTGTCGTTCCAGGCGTTGTAGACCTGCAGCCCCAGGTGGGTCTGCAACGCCGGGTTGGCGCGGCGGATGCGGTTGAGCTGGGCGATCTCGCTGACGATGTTGCCGGGGGCCCGGTAGTCGCGCTGGCGCAGCTGGTACTTCTCCGAATCCAGGTACTCCTCCTTGCCCGGCACCGGTGCCGACTCGCAGATCTCGAAGCCCGAGTACATGCCCCAGAGGCCGGAACCCATGGTCGCCAGGGCGGCGCGGATGAGGAAGGCGGCGCGGCCCTGGCCGTGCAGCGGGAAGGGGTTGATGTCCGGCGTGTTGACGAAGAAGTTCGGCCGGTAGCAGTCGCACAGGGGCGGCTGGTTGAGCTCGGTGAAGTACTGGGCGAGCTCCTCCTTGGTGTTGCGCCAGGTGAAGTAGGTGTAGCTCTGGGTGAAGCCGACCTTGCCCAGGCGCGCCATGACCGCCGGCCGGGTGAAGGCCTCGGCGAGGAAAATCACCTCGGGATGGGCGGCGCGGATGTCGGCGATCAGCCATTCCCAGAACGGCAGCGGCTTGGTGTGAGGGTTGTCGACGCGGAACAGGGTCACGCCCTGCTCCACCCAGCCCTTGACCACGTCGCGCAGGGCCAGCCACAGGTCGGGCTGGGCATCCCGGGCGTAGAAGTCGACGTTGACGATGTCCTCGTACTTCTTCGGCGGGTTCTCGGCGTGGCGGATGCTGCCGTCGGGTCGCCAGCTGAACCAGCCGGGGTGCTGGGCCAGCCAGGGGTGGTCCGGGGAGCACTGGATGGCGAAGTCGAGGGCGATCTCCAGGCCGTGCTCGCGGGCGGCCTGGACCAGGGCCTGGAAGTCCTCGCGGCTGCCCAGTTGCGGGTGGATGGCCTCGTGGCCGCCCTCGGCACTGCCGATGGCGTAGGGGCTGCCGGGGTCGTCCGGGCCGGCCTTGAGGGAATTGTTCGGCCCCTTGCGGTGGGTACGGCCAATGGGGTGGATGGGTGGGAAGTAGAGCACGTCGAAGCCCATGGCCTGGATGTCCGGCAGCCGCGCGATGACGTCGCGGAAGGTGCCGTGGCGCTTGCCGTCGTTGGCCGCCGAGCGCGGGAACAGCTCGTACCAGCTGGCGAACTCGGCCCGCTTGCGTTCCACGTCCAGCGGGTACAGCGGGCTGCGCACACGGTGGGGATGGGCCTCGACCCGAGTCACGGCGGCCACGGTCCCGGGCGCCAGCAGCAGGGCCACGCGCTCGTCGATGGACGGGGTCTCCTCCAGGCGCGTGAGCAGCGCCTGCAGCTCGTCCACCAGGGCCGCCGGGGCCTGTTCCAGGGCCTGGCGCAGCAACAGCTCGCCTTCCTGCAGCTCCAGCTTGATGGGCACGCCGGCGCCGTGCTTCTTCGACAGCTCGTAGCAGTAGCTGCCGTAGAGGTCCCACCAGGCTTCCACGGCGAACACCATGCGGCCCACGCGCGGCGGCACGAAGCTGGCCTGCCAGTGGTCGTTGCCGAGGAACTCCAGGGGCACGCGCTGCCACTCGGGGTCCTCGACCAGGCGCCAGAGCACCTGGCCGGCGAGCTTGTCGTGGCCATCGGCGAAGATCACCGCCGTGACGGTGCGGGCCTCGCCCTCGATGGCCTTGGCGGCGAAGCGGCCGCCCTCCAGCTGGGGCTCGACGGACTCGATGGCGATACGCGGGAAGGCCAGGGCCTCATCCAGTTGCAGCGCCCCGGAAAGGCGCGCGGCGGACTCGGCTGGGGTGTTCAGGGACATCGGTCTGGCTCCTTCTGACCGGCGCATGGAGGCCGGCTGGGGCCGCGCCGGGTTGCGGAAGTGGTGTGCTAGTTCCGAACCCCCTCGCGGGGCAAAGTTCGAACTTTCTCCGGGGCCACCGGCGGCCGGTTCCGCTGCACGGCACAAGCCATGGCCCCGCACCACCCCGAGCGGGCATAATCTGCGGCTTTCATCCAGCGGCTCCGCCTTCCATGCGCATTCACGTCACCTTCATCGATCGCGTCGGCATCACCCAGGAAGTCCTCGCCCTGCTGGGCGGGCGCAACCTCAACCTGGATGCGGTGGAGATGGTCCCGCCGAACGTCTACATCGACGCGCCCACCCTCAGCGCCGAGGTGCTGGACGAGCTGCGCGGCGCGCTGCACAAGGTGCATGGCGTGCAGGAGGTGACGGTGGTGGACATCCTCCCCGGCCAGCGCCACCGGCTGCAGCTGGATGCACTGCTGGCGGCCATGACCGACCCGGTGCTGGCGGTGGACCGGGACGGCCGCGTGCTGCTGGCCAACCCGGCGCTGCTGGCCCTGCATGGCGGTGAACTGGAAGGCGCGACGCTGGCCCAGCTGTTCGCCGACGACAGCCTGCACAACGTGCTGCGCGAGCAGGGTTTCCGCCTGCCGCTGCGCGAGGTGACGCTCAAGGGCCAGGCGCTGATGCTCGACGCCGTGCCCATCACCGAAGGCGAGCACCTGGCCGGTGCGCTGCTCACCCTTTACCTGCCCAACCGCATCGGCGAGCGCCTCTCGGCCCTGCACCACGATCACGCCGAAGGCTTCGACGCGCTGCTGGGCGACTCCCAGCCCATCCGCACCCTCAAGGCCCGCGCCCTGCGCGTGGCGGCCCTGGACGCGCCGTTGCTGATCAACGGCGAGACCGGCACCGGCAAGGAGCTGGTGGCGCGGGCCTGCCACGCCGTCAGCGCGCGGCACAACCAGCCGTTCCTGGCGCTGAACTGCGCGGCATTGCCGGAGAACCTCGCCGAAAGCGAGCTGTTCGGCTATGCCCCGGGCGCCTTCACCGGCGCCCAGCGCGGCGGCAAGCCGGGGCTGCTGGAGCTGGCCAACCAGGGCACGGTGTTCCTCGACGAGATCGGCGAGATGTCGCCCTACCTGCAGGCCAAGCTGCTGCGCTTTCTCAGCGATGGCTGCTTCCGCCGGGTGGGCGGCGATCGCGAGGTGAAGGTGGACGTGCGCATCCTCAGCGCCACCCACCGCGACCTGGAGAAGATGGTGGCCGAGGGCAGCTTCCGCGAGGACCTGTTCTACCGACTCAACGTGCTCAACCTGGACGTGCCGCCGCTGCGCGAACGGGGGCAGGACATCCTCCTGCTGGCACGCTTCTTCATGCAGCAGGCCTGCACCCAGATCCAGCGCCCGCCCTGCCGCCTGGCGCCGGGCACCTATCCGGCGCTGCTGGGTAACCGCTGGCCCGGCAACGTGCGCCAGTTGCAGAACGTGATCTTCCGCGCCGCGGCGATCTGCGAGAGCAGCATCGTCGAGATAGGCGACCTGGACATCGCCGGCACCGCCGTCGCCCGCCAGAACGACGGCGAGGTGAACAGCCTGGAAGAGGCCGTGGAGAACTTCGAGCGCGCGCTGCTGGAAAAGCTCTTCACCCGCTACCCCTCCACGCGCCAGCTGGCGGCACGGCTGCAGACCTCGCACACCGCCATTGCCCACCGCTTGCGCAAGTACGGGATACCCGGCAAAAATTGATGTAACACCTCAATATATTTCCATATCCAACTGTTTTAATTGACTATTTTAAAAAGAATCGCCACGTAGGATGGGTAGAGCGAAGCGAAACCCATGCTGGCTCCCGGCACCTTCTCGATGGGTTTCGCTTCGCTCTACGCCATCCTACGGCTTAAAACCTCATATTTCTTCTACAAAACAATACTAATTTATTGATTTATATGGATTTTAATTCATGACAATCTTGACCCGTAGCGAATTCGCTACAGCGTAACGACTCCGTAACATCCGGCCCCGCACCCCGCCGTTCCTGACACGCCCCCTGCGCCCCGTGGAAAACCCTCATTTTCTGTAGCGTTTTCGCTACACCCATCTTCGTGCAAGACCTCTCGAATCACCTCCAACCCCTTGTTTTATCTGGCCATGACCATCCTGGCACCACCCTTGCTAACTAGCCGACCAGACAGCACGGGACGTCGTTCCGTGCGGGGGTCCATAGAGCGCCCGGCAAAGAACCGGGCCAAAGCATCGAGGAGTTCCGAATGAGCGAGTTGCGTTTCACCGCCGAACACGAATGGCTGCGCCTGGAGGCCGATGGCCAGGTGACCGTGGGCATCACCGAGTACGCCCAGGAGGCGCTGGGTGACGTGGTCTTCGTGCAGCTGCCGGAGCTCCAGGCCTATGCGCAGGGCGCGGAAGTCGCGGTGCTGGAATCGGTCAAGGCCGCCAGCAACATCGTCATGCCGCTGGACGGCGACGTGCTCGAAATCAACGAAACCCTCAACGACAGCCCCGAACTGGTCAACGAAGACCCGCTCGGCAAGGGCTGGTTCTTCCGCATGCGCCTGGCCGACAACGCCGTGCTGGCCGACCTGATGGACCGCGCCGCGTACGAAGCCCTGATCAAGAACGCCTGAGGAGCCCGACCATGCCCACCCAGACCAACGCCCTCGGCACCACCAACGAATTCATCGCCCGCCACATCGGCCCGCGCGACGCCGATACCCAGGCCATGCTCGACCTGCTCGGCTACGCCGATCTGGAAGCCCTGAGCACCAGCGTCATCCCGGACAGCATCAAGGGCACCAGCGTGCTCGACATGGGCCCGGGCCAGAGCGAGGCCGACGCCCTCGCCGCGATCAAGGCCATCGCCGGCAAGAACCAGCTGTTCACCAACTACATCGGCCAGGGCTACTACGGCACCCACACGCCCTCGCCGATCCTGCGCAACCTGCTGGAAAACCCCGCCTGGTACACCGCCTACACCCCGTACCAGCCGGAAATCTCCCAGGGCCGCCTGGAATCGCTGCTGAACTTCCAGACCCTGATCAGCGACCTCACCGGCCTGCCGATCTCCAATGCCTCGCTGCTCGACGAAGGCACTGCCGCCGCCGAGGCCATGACCTTCTGCAAGCGCCTGTCGAAGAACAAGGCCGGCAATGCCTTCTTCGCCTCCCGCCACTGCCACCCGCAGACCCTCGACGTGCTGCGCACCCGCGCCGAGCCGCTGGGCATCGAAGTGGTAGTAGGTGACGAGCGCGAGCTGACCGACGCCAGCCCCTACTTCGGCGCGCTGCTGCAATACCCGGCCAGCAATGGCGACCTGTTCGACAACGCCGAGCTGGTGGAGCGCTTCCACGCCGCCGGCGCCCTGGTGGCCGTGGCCGCCGACCTGCTGGCCCTGACCCTGCTCAAGGCCCCGGGCGAGTTCGGTGCCGACGTGGCCTTGGGCAGCGCCCAGCGCTTCGGCGTGCCGCTGGGCTTCGGCGGCCCGCACGCGGCCTACTTCGCCACCCGCGACGCCTTCAAGCGCGACATGCCGGGCCGCCTCGTCGGCGTCTCCATCGACCGCCACGGCAAGCCGGCCCTGCGCCTGGCCATGCAGACCCGCGAGCAGCACATCCGCCGCGAGAAGGCCACCAGCAACATCTGCACCGCGCAGGTGCTGCTGGCCAACATCGCCAGCATGTATGCCGTGTACCACGGCCCGCAGGGGCTGACCCGCATCGCCAAGCGCGTGCACCAGCTCACCGCCATCCTCGCCCAGGGCCTGGCCAAGCTGGGCGTCACCGTCGAGCAGCAGAGCTTCTTCGACACCCTGACCCTGGCCACCGGCGCGCGCACCGCCGAGCTGCACGCCAAGGCCCGCGAGCACCGCATCAACCTGCGCGTGGTCGACGACCAGCGCCTGGGCCTCTCCCTCGACGAGACCACCACCCAGGCCAGCGTCGAAGCGCTGTGGGCGATCTTCGCCGACGGCCAGGCACTGCCCGCCTTCGCCGAGCTGGCCGCGACCATCCCCAGCCGCCTGCCCACCGCGCTGCTGCGCGAGTCGGCGATCCTCGCCCACCCGGTATTCAACCGCTACCACTCCGAAACCGAGCTGATGCGCTACATGCGCAAGCTGGCCGACAAGGACCTGGCGCTGGACCGCAGCATGATCCCGCTGGGCTCCTGCACCATGAAGCTGAACGCCGCCAGCGAGATGATCCCGGTCACCTGGGCCGAGTTCGGCAACCTGCACCCCTTCGCCCCGGCCGAGCAGTCCGAGGGCTACCAGCAGCTGACCACCGAGCTGGAAGCCATGCTCTGCGCCGCCACCGGCTATGACGCCGTGTCGCTGCAGCCCAACGCCGGCTCCCAGGGCGAGTACGCCGGCCTCCTGGCCATCCGCGCCTACCACCTGAGCCGTGGCGACGACCAGCGCGACATCTGCCTGATCCCGCAATCGGCCCACGGAACCAACCCGGCGACCGCCAACATGGTCGGCATGCGCGTGGTCGTGACCGCCTGCGACGCCCGCGGCAACGTCGACATCGCCGACCTCAAGGCCAAGGCCGAGGAACACCGCGACCGCCTCGCCGCGATCATGATCACCTACCCCTCCACCCACGGCGTGTTCGAGGAAGGCATCCGCGAAATCTGCGAGATCATCCACGCCAACGGCGGCCAGGTGTACATCGACGGCGCCAACATGAACGCCATGGTCGGCCTCTGCGCCCCGGGCCAGTTCGGCGGCGACGTGTCCCACCTGAACCTGCACAAGACCTTCTGCATCCCCCACGGGGGCGGCGGCCCGGGCGTCGGCCCGATCGGCGTCAAGGCCCACCTGGCGCCCTTCCTGCCCGGCCACGGCCATCTGGCGCGCAAGGAAGGCGCGGTCAGCGCCGCGCCCTTCGGCAGCGCCAGCATCCTGCCGATCACCTGGATGTACATCCGCATGATGGGTGGCGCCGGCCTGCGTCGCGCCTCGCAGATGGCGATCCTCAACGCCAACTACATCGCCCGGCGCCTGGAAGAGCACTACCCGGTGCTCTACACCGGCACCAACGGCCTGGTGGCCCACGAGTGCATCCTCGACCTGCGCCCGCTCAAGGACAGCAGCGGCATCAGCGTCGACGACGTGGCCAAGCGCCTGATCGACTTCGGCTTCCACGCCCCCACCATGTCCTTCCCGGTGGCCGGCACGCTGATGATCGAGCCGACCGAGAGCGAGTCCAAGGAAGAGCTGGACCGCTTCTGCGACGCCATGATCCGCATCCGCAACGAGATACGCGCGGTGGAGACCGGCGCCCTGGACGCCAACGACAACCCGCTGAAGAACGCCCCGCACACCGCGGCGGAGCTGGTCGGCGAGTGGACCCACCCCTACAGCCGCGAACAGGCCGTGTACCCGACCGCCAGCCTGGTGGACGGCAAGTACTGGCCGCCGGTGGGCCGTGTCGACAACGTCTTCGGCGACCGCAACCTGGTCTGCGCCTGCCCGTCCATCGAGGCGTACCAGGACGCCTGACCGACCCAGCGGGTTCCCGCCTGCGCGGGAATGACGATGCACGGGGCGCCTTGCGGGTGCCCTGTCACTCCCGCGAACGCGGGGGCCCACCGAACGACCGTCGGGCCGCGAGGCCCGATATCCCCCAGTGTCTACGCTGACCCAATAACAACGAGCACGATCCAGGCTCAGGAGCGACACCATGTCCCTCAGCGTCTTCGACCTGTTCAAGATCGGCATCGGCCCTTCCAGCTCCCACACGGTCGGCCCGATGCGGGCGGCCGCGCGCTTCGTCGACGGCCTGCGCCGCGAAGGCCTGCTGGCCGCCACGGAAGTCCTGCGGGTGGAGCTCTACGGCTCCCTCGGCGCCACCGGCAAGGGCCACGGCAGCGACAAGGCCGTGCTGCTCGGCCTGGAAGGCGAACAGCCCGACACCGTGGATACCGAACACATCGACACCCGCCTGGCGCGCATGCGCAAGGACGGCGAGCTGCGCCTGGGTGGCGAGAAGGCCATCCGCTTCGTCGAGAAGGACCACCTGGCGATGATCCGCCGGCCCTTGCCCTACCACCCCAACGGCATGATCTTCCGCGCCTTCGATGCCGCCGGGCTGCAGCTGCGCTCGCGCGAGTACTACTCGGTGGGCGGCGGTTTCGTGGTGGACGAGGAAGCCGCCGGGCACGACCGCATCGTCGAGGACCAGACCCCGCTCGCCTACCCCTTCAAGACCGGCAAGGAACTGCTCGCCCACTGCGCCGCCAGCGGCCTCTCGATCAGCGCACTGATGCGCGAGAACGAAAAGGCCTGGCGCAGCCCCGAGGAGACCAGCGCCGGGCTGCAGCGCATCTGGCAGGTGATGCAGGACTGCGTGAAGGCCGGCTGCCGCAAGGAAGGCATCATGCCCGGCGGGCTCAAGGTCAAGCGCCGCGCCGCCGCCCTGTTCCGCCAGCTCAGCGAGCGCCCGGAGGCCGCCCTGCGCGACAGCCTGACGGTGCTCGACTGGGTCAACCTCTACGCCCTGGCGGTGAACGAGGAGAACGCCACCGGCGGGCGCGTGGTCACCGCGCCCACCAACGGCGCGGCCGGCATCGTCCCGGCGGTGCTGCACTACTACGCACGCTTCGTCCCCGGTGCCAATGACGAGGGCGTGGAGCGCTTCCTGCTCACCGCCGCCGCCATCGGCATCCTCTACAAGGAGAACGCCTCCATTTCCGGCGCCGAAGTGGGCTGCCAGGGCGAAGTCGGCGTGGCCTGCTCCATGGCCGCCGGCGCGCTGTGCGAAGTCATGGGCGGCAGCGTGCAACAGGTGGAGAACGCCGCCGAGATCGGCATGGAACACAACCTGGGGCTGACCTGCGACCCGGTCGGCGGCCTGGTCCAGGTGCCCTGCATCGAACGCAACGCCATGGGTTCGGTGAAGGCCATCAACGCCGCCCGCATGGCCTTGCGCGGCGACGGCCAGCACTTCATCTCCCTGGACAAGGTCATCCGCACCATGCGCCAGACCGGGGCCGACATGAAGAGCAAATACAAGGAAACCGCTCGCGGCGGCCTAGCCGTGAACATCATTGAATGTTGATAGCAGCGGCAAGTTTCAAGCCGCAAGCTTCAAGTGAAAACACCGTTTTGCTGCCACCTGCTTGCGGCTTGCCGCTTGTGGCTTGCAGCTTCCGAAGGAGATTTACATGACCCTCGCCAAGACCCCGCTGCACAGCCTCCACCTCGAACTCGGAGCGAAAATGGTTCCCTTCGCCGGCTACGACATGCCGGTGCAGTACCCGCTGGGCGTGATGAAGGAGCACCTGCACACCCGTGAGCAGGCCGGGCTGTTCGATGTGTCCCACATGGGGCAGATCCGCCTGCGTGGCAGCGACGCCGCCAAGGCCCTGGAGACCCTGGTGCCGGTGGACATCATCGACCTGCCGGTGGGCCTGCAGCGCTACGCCGTGTTCACCGATGCCAACGGCGGCATCCTCGATGACCTGATGGTGGCGCGCCTGGGGGCGGACGAGCTGTTCCTGGTGGTCAACGCCGCCTGCAAGGACCAGGACCTGGCCCACCTGCGCGCGCACATCGGCGACCGTTGCGAGATCGAGCCGCTGTTCGAGGAACGCGCCCTGCTCGCCCTGCAGGGCCCGGCGGCAGTCACCGTGCTGGCACGCCTGGCGCCCGAGGTGGCGAAGATGACCTTCATGCAGTTCGGCAGCGCCCGCCTGCTGGGCGTCGAGTGCTACGTCAGCCGCTCCGGCTACACCGGCGAGGATGGCTACGAGATCTCCGTGCCCGCCGACAAGGCCGAGGCCCTGGCCCGCGCCCTGCTGGCCGAGCCGGAAGTCCAGGCCATCGGCCTCGGCGCCCGCGACTCGCTGCGCCTGGAGGCCGGCCTGTGCCTCTACGGCCACGACATGGACACCGCCACCACCCCCATCGACGCCAGCCTGGCCTGGGCCATCTCCAAGGTGCGCCGCGCCGATGGCGAGCGCGCCGGCGACTTCCCCGGTGCCGAGCGCATCTTCGCCCAGCAGCGCGAGGGCGTGGCCGCCAAGCGCGTCGGCCTGCTGCCCCAGGAACGCGTACCGGTGCGCGAAGGCGCCGAGATCGTCGACGCCGACGGCACCGTCATCGGCCGCGTCTCCAGCGGCGGCTTCGGCCCCACCCTGGGCGGCCCGGTGGCCATGGGCTACGTCAACGCCGCCCACGCCGCGCTCGACAGCGAGATCTGGGCCGTGGTGCGTGGCAAGCGCGTGGCGATGAAGGTCGCCAAGACCCCCTTCGTGCCGCAGCGCTACTACCGCGGCTGACCCTTTACCCTCGATGCCCCGCAGGCTCCCCCAGCCGAACGGGCCCTCAAGGCGACGGTGCGAACCGTCGCCTTTTCTTTTTCTCAGAACAGGGCCTGCCCCGGAATGCAGGATGGAGGTCGCTCCTTACCTCCACCGGCGATGCCTGGTGTCACAACCCAATCCCGGGCCGTGCCACACCGCCGTAGGTTGGCGCCGAGCGTAGCGAGGCCCAACGGTGGTCAATGGGAGGGTGCCAGGGCCATTCGCGAGCAGAGCTCCCTCCTACGGGTCTCGCTCCGAAGGACGATTCATGGCACGAATCCGCGTCGCCTGTGTGCTTCTTCGCGAATGAATTCGCTCCCACAAAAGCGGGCACAGGCGGGCCTCCGCAGGTCGCTCGATTCATCACACGCAAGATTACAAATCGCTCGCAACCCATTGATTCATATGGAATTGAAAAATATAGAATTTACTTTAACTTTTGCCTGCATGCGTTTGAAAACAGGCGTATCCGGCGCCGAAACCTTGCCGTAATACTTCTGGCATATCGCCGTCATCTCGCCGTCACACGACTCGGGCAGATTCGCGTCTCACCAATCCTGGGGAGGACCATGAAATGCCCTACAAGAAAACCCTGATCCAATCGCTGACCCTGGCCGCGCTGGCCATCGCCGTTTCCGCCTGCAGCACCCAGCCGGCCGCCCCGGCCAAGGTCGAGGCGCTGAACAACGAGGACTGGTATCAGATCCGGACCGAGAAGGAGCTGTTCGTCTTCGACGACTACGCCACCTATCGCGGCTTCATGCAGAACGGCACCGCCCCGCTGAAGAAAGCCACCGGCAAGAAGGACGGCTTCGACCGCGACATCACCCTGATCCTCAAGGCCGACGACCAGGGCAAGGAAGCCAAGACCAGCGCCCAGCGCTTCCTGGACGTCAGCCTGCCGCCGGCCCAGCCGTTCTACGGCGAGCTGCGTGACGAAGAAGGCATCATCTACGTGTTCAGCCGCTACGGCGACATGATGGACATGTACAAGATCGGCGAGCCCACCTTCAGCTACGTCGACATCGGCGGCGGCCCCGACGGCCAGCGCGTGGTCTACGTCCTGACCAAGGAAGAGCCCAAGCCGGAGAAGCTGATCGCCCAGTTCCGCCGCAACTACGGCATGTGATCCGCTAAGCACGGTCACCCGACGGCAGCGCCAAGGCGCTGCCGTTTTCATTTGCGCAGAAAATGCGCCGCTCTTGTGGGAGCGAATTCATTCGCGAAGAAACCCGGCACCCACCCGCCCGGGAACGCCCGTAGGGGCGAATTCATTCGCCCAAGGGCAACGGAGTTGCCCGCCATGCCGCCACCCGCACCGCCCTCTTGGCCACACCTGCACCTGCACCCGCATCCACGCCCGCATCACCGCCCGCAATCCAAACAGGAAACGGAGCGGATCGGGACCCTGTGGCAGCGCTGCGCGCTGCCTGGGCGAATGAATTCGCCCCTGCAGTCGCGCAGCCCAGGATCGTCTAGTGCTGATAGCGCTTGCGGTACTCGCCGGGAGAAACGCCGAAGCGCGCCTTGAAGGCGGTGGAGAAATAGCTGGAATCCGAGAAGCCCCAGGAATAGCCGAGGGCGGAAAGCTTCTGCTCGGCGCCGCCCAGGCGCAGGGACTCGGCGCAGAAGTCCAGGCGGCGGTTCTTGATGTATTGCGCCACCACCAGCCCCTTGCGCGAGAACATGCGGTACAGGCCGCGCACCGAAACCCCCACCTCGCGTGCCAGCAGCTCCGGGCACAGCTCCTCGGAACGGATGTGCGCATCGATGAAGTCCAGAGTCTTGCGGAACACCCGCTCATGCACGTCGCCCTCGGCATCGACGGCGCTGATGGCCGGGCGCAGCAGGCTGACCACCGCATCCAGGGTCGCCTCGCTCTCGTGCTGGCTGAGGCACTCGTGCTGGCTGGCCTCCAGCACCAGGCGATGGGTGAGCAGCGCGATCGGCGAGGTGGCGGCGATCTTCTGCGCGCAACGCACGCTGCCGTAGCGCAGGTTCTGCTCCACCAGGTGGCGCGGCAGGATCAACGACAGCTGCCGGGAATTGGCGCCGTAGGTGAAGTCGCTGGGCAGCGAGGAGTCGATCAGGGTGATGTCGCCGGGCGCCAGGCGCACGCGGCTGCCGCCCTGCTCCATGTTCGCCTCGCCCTGCAGCTGGAAGGCGGCGAAGAAATGCCGGCTGTCGCTCTGCGCCACCTCGTGCTCGGTGCGATAGAGCCGGGCCTGGGCGACATCGACGAAGCTCAGCTTGATGGCGCCGGACTTGTATTCGCGGACCGCCCCGGAGAATTCATCCCCGAGGGTCTTGGCGCAGAAGCGTCCGCATACCTGGTTGATCCGCTGCAGCCATTCGTCGAAGCGGTCGGTTCTCAGTGCACGTGCAGTCATGACCATGGAGCCTCTGGCTAGCTTTCTTATTGTTATTCAAGGCCGCATCGAGGCGACCTTCGTTCATTCTTCCTCCGTGCCATCCCGCAACCTGCGGTGCGGCCCGGCGGGACACGCCAAGCACTTCGCCCTCCGGGGCATTTCGAGACAGGGAGCCCTATTTAAGCCCGCCGAATCGCCGATAGAAACTTTCGCCGACATCCGGCAGGGGTCCGTCTGCGGTTTCCAGTGCGCCATTGAGCCATTCCTCGGCCTTGGCTTGCACCAGGCGATAGATATTGCGGCACAGCTGGCGCGCCGCACGCCCTTCCCAGTCGCCCGGCAACAGTTCGTCGGGCAGCTGCGGGTCGCGCAGCAGCAATTTGCGGTACTCGTGTATCAGCAGGGTTCGTGCCAGGAAGCAGTCCTGCGGCTGCAGCGCCTCCTGTTCGCGCAGCACCTGCCACAGCGGGCGGAACAGCTGGATGAATTCGCTGTAGTGCGCCGCCAGCTCGTCGATGTTCCAGCTCTCGCGAACCTGCATGCGCAGGGCCCTGGAGGCGAGTACATCCTGGGCGGTGGTCTCGAAGACGATGGTTTCCTCCAGGGCCTCGAGGTCCTGCAGGGTGGCGTTCACATCCATGCGGTCGCAGCGCGGGCAGGCCAGCACGATGGGAGAAATCGCACCAAAACCTTGCCACTCCAGCTCCTCGCGCACCTGTTTGCGCTTCTCCTGGGGCAGTTGCGAGAGCATCACCAGGCACCAGGAACCGTCCCAGGCCGGCAGGCTGGAGCTGTACACCCGCTTGAAGGCCTTCTCGAAACGCCGCCGCCCGGTGCCGGTGAGGCTGTAGTAGCTGCGCCGGCCGACCTTCTCGGCGGTGAGCCAGCCTTCCTTGGTCAGGCGGAAGATCGAGGTGCGGATCAGCCGCTCATTGACGCCGATCGGCTCCAGCAGCTGGATCAGGCTGCCCAGCCACACGGTGCCGCCATGGGGCTCGATGGCATCGCCGTAGAGGGTGATGATCAGGGAGCTGGCGCGCAGCGGCGTCTGCTCCTGGAAACGGGTGATGAGGTGCTGCAGGGGAGCGAGGGACGTCATGGGCGAACCGGGCGCTGGAAAGTTGCCGAATATACCCGTCGCATCGGCGCGCTGACCACAGCCGCACTCATGCCGACGCCCCCTTCGGACGCAGGCCATCGACACGGTTGCGCGGGCGACCGGCCTCCACCGCCGCCAGCGGCTCGCAGGCCACCAGGCTGGCCATGCAGCGCCGCGCCAGCACCTGGTACTCCCGGGTGCCGCGCTGCTTCCAGGCCACTTCCTCGTCGCTGAGGCGGCGCTTCACCTCGGCCGGGGCGCCCATGACCAGGGACTGCTCCGGGCACGCGAAGCGCGCCTTGACGAAGGCCGCGGCGGAGACGAAGGAGCGCGCACCGATATGGGCGCCATCCATCACCACCGCATTCATGCCCACCAGGGCGTCCTCGCCGATGCGGCAGCCGTGCAGCACCGCGCCGTGGCCGATATGGCCATTGCGCTCCACCACCGTGTCGCTGTCCGGGAAGCCGTGCATCACGCAGGTGTCCTGGATGTTGGCGCCCTCCTCCAGGACGATCCGCCCGAAGTCGCCGCGCAGGCTGGCCAGCGGGCCCACATAGCAGTTGGGGCCGATGATCACGTCGCCGATCAGCACCGCCGACGGGTGCACGTAGGCGCTCGGGTCGACCACCGGAACCAGGCCGTCGAGGCTGTAGCAGGTCATGGCGCAACACCCCGCGCGATGGGTTGAAGCAGGAAAAGGTGGCTCATGGTCGATCCTCGCAAGCGGATACCGCAACAAAAAGCGATGCGGCAGACGGCTCAACTTGTATCACATCATTTTTATCGGATAAAGCCAGCGATCGCGTATCGGTTGACGCAAAGCCACTGACTGCCGCCTGAAACCCGCATGAATACTGAAAAACAACCGCACGCGCAGACGAAAGGCCAACACCTTCCACGCCAGGAAGCGCAAGAAGACACTCCATTAAAGACACACAAATACAATTCAATACTTATTGTTTTGTATCGCTTCATGCGTATACTCCGGCAAACGCCAGCCCGCCCCTCGGACGGATGCCTGGCAATCCAACAACAAATGCCGGCCCAGATGCCGTGCGTGCGCCGTGAGGGCCCCTTCCATGCCCCAGACTCTCGTCGTCCTGCCACCGGATAGAGGCGTGCGCCTCATCACCCTGCAACGCCCGGAGGCGCTCAACGCCCTGAACACCCAGCTGCTGGGCGAACTGGCACTGGAACTGGACGACGCCGAGCGCGACCCGCAGACCCGCGTGGTGGTGCTCACCGGCAGCCGCAAGGCCTTCGCCGCCGGTGCCGACATCAACGAGATGGCCGAGCGCGACCTGGTCGGCATCCTCGACGACCCGCGCCAGGCCCACTGGCAACGCATCGCCCGCTTCCCCAAACCCCTGATCGCCGCAGTCAACGGCTTCGCCCTGGGCGGCGGCTGCGAGCTGGCCATGCACGCCGACATCCTCATCGCCGGCGAGGACGCCCGCTTCGGCCAGCCGGAAATCAACCTCGGCATCATGCCGGGCGCCGGCGGCACCCAGCGCCTGCTGCGCGCCGTGGGCAAGTCCCTGGCCATGCAGATGGTGCTCAGCGGCGAGGCCATCGACGCCCGCCACGCCCAGCGCGCCGGCCTGGTGAGCGAAGTGACCCAGCCGGAATTCACCGTCGAGCGCGCCCTGGCCATCGCCCGCGTCATCGCCAGCAAGGCACCCCTCGCCTTGCGACTGGCCAAGGAGGCGCTGCTCAAGGCCGAAGACACCGACCTCGCCAGCGGCCTGCGCTTCGAGCGCCACGCCTTCACCCTGCTGGCCGGCACAGCCGACCGCGAAGAAGGCCTCGCCGCCTTCCGCGAGAAACGCACCCCCGAATTCACCGGCCGCTGACCCGGCCGCCCACCACTCGACTCCATAGAGCGCACGCCATGAATTTCGAGCACATCCTGTTTTCCATCGAGGCGGGGGTCGCCACCCTCAGCCTCAACCGCCCCGAACAGCTGAACAGCTTCAACGCCGCCATGCACGGCGAGGTCCGCGAGGCCCTCAAGCGCGTGCGCCAGGACCCGGAGGTGCGCGTATTGCTGCTCACCGGCGAAGGCCGTGGCTTCTGTGCCGGGCAGGACCTGGCCGACCGCAATGTCGCGCCGGGCGCCGAGATGCCCGACCTGGGGCTGTCCATCGAGCGCTTCTACAACCCGCTGATCCGCGCCCTGCGCGACCTGCCGCTGCCGGTGATCTGCGCGGTCAACGGCGTGGCCGCCGGCGCCGGCGCCAACCTCCCGCTGGCTTGCGACCTGGTGCTGGCGGCGCGTTCGGCCAGCTTCATCCAGGCCTTCTGCAAGATCGGCCTGGTCCCCGATTCCGGCGGCACCTGGAGCCTGCCGCGCCTGGTCGGCATGGCCCGTGCCAAGGCCCTGGCCCTGCTGGGCGAGCGGCTGAGCGCCGAGCAGGCCGAGCAATGGGGGCTGATCCACCGCGTGGTGGACGACGCCGCACTGCGCGACGAGGCCCTCAAGCTGGCGCGCCACCTGGCCACCCAGCCCACCTACGGCCTGGCCCTGATCAAGCGCGCCCTCAACGCCAGCCTGGACAACGGCTTCGACCAGCAGCTCGAGCTGGAGCGCGACCTGCAGCGCCTGGCCGGGCGCAGCGAGGACTACCGCGAGGGCGTTGGTGCCTTCATGGAGAAACGCACCCCGAGCTTCAAAGGACGCTGAGCCCATGCACGCCCTGAACAAGGAAACCCCGGTGGCCGTGATCGGCGCTGGCGCCATGGGCGCCGGCATCGCCCAGGTCGCCGCCCAGGCCGGGCACCCGGTGCGCCTGTACGACACCCGCACCGGCGCCGCCGCCCAGGCCATCGCCGGCATCGACCGGCAGCTCGCGCGCCTGGTGGAGAAAGGCAAGCTGGACGCCGCCACCCACGTCGCCACCCTCGCCCGCCTGCGCCCGGCCGATGAGCTGGAGGAACTGGCCGACGCCGGCCTGGTGATCGAGGCGATCGTCGAGAAGCTGGAGATCAAGCGCGAGCTGCTGCAACGCCTGGAAGCGCTGTGCGCCCCGGACTGCATCCTCGCCAGCAACACCTCGTCGCTGTCCATCACCAGCCTCGCCGCCGGCCTGCGGCACCCGGGCCGCGTGCTCGGCATGCACTTCTTCAACCCGGCACCACTGATGGCGCTGGTGGAGATCGTCTCCGGCCTCGACAGCGACCCGGCGCTGGCCGGCTGCCTGTTCGAAACCGCCCGCGCCTGGGGCAAGCAGCCGGTGCACGCGCGCTCCACCCCCGGCTTCATAGTCAACCGCGTGGCGCGCCCCTTCTATGCCGAAAGCCTGCGCCTGCTGCAGGAAGGCGCGGCCGACTGCGCCACCCTCGACGCCCTCATGCGCGAGGCCGGCGGCTTCCGCATGGGCGCCTTCGAGCTCACCGACCTGATCGGCCACGACGTCAACTACGCCGTCACCTGCTCGGTGTTCGACGCCTACTACGGCGACTTCCGCTTCCAGCCCTCGCTGATCCAGAAGGAGCTGGTGGAAGCCGGCCGCCTGGGACGCAAGAGCGGCCGGGGCTTCTATGACTACAGCGAAGGCGCCGAACGTCCGCAGCCCCCGACACTCGCCAGCACGGCGACGGTGGAGACCTGCGCCCTGGAGGGCGACCTCGGTATCGCCCAGCCCCTGGCACAGCGCCTGGAACGGGCCGGCGTGCAGGTCACGCGCCGCGACGGTGCCGGGCTGCTGAGGGTCGGCGACGCCACCCTCGCCCTGAGCGACGGCCGCCTGGCCGCCCAGCGCGCCCGCGAAGACGGCCTCGACAACCTGGTGCTGCTGGACCTCGCCCTCGACTACGGCCGCGCCGAACGCCTCGGCATCAGTTGGGCGGCCGGCACCCGCCAGGCCGCCATCGACGCCGTGGTCGCCCTGCTCGCCCGCGCCGGCATCGCCACCAGCCCGCTGGCGGACGTCCCCGGCCTCGCCGTGCTGCGCACCGTGGCCATGCTCGCCAACGAAGGCGCCGACGCCCTGCTCCAGGGGGTCGCCAGCGCCGCCGACATCGACCTGGCCATGTGCGCCGGGGTCAATTACCCGCACGGCCCGCTGGCCTGGGCCGACGCCATCGGCCTTCCCCAGGTGCTGCGCACCCTGGACAACCTGCAGGCCGCCTATGGCGAGCCGCGCTACCGCCCCTCGCTGGCCCTGCGCCGCCGGGTGGCCGAAGGGAGGACCCTGCATGACCAACCGTGAAGCCCTGTCGCTGGCCGAAGCCTGCGCCAGCACCCTGTACGAGCGCGACGCCGCCAGCCAGGCCCTGGGCATGCGCCTGCTCTCGGTGGCCCCTGGTGCCGCGCGCGTGGGCATGAGCGTGCGCGCCGACATGCTGCAAGGCGTGGGCACCTGCCACGGCGGCCACCTGTTCGCCCTGGCCGACTCGGCCTTCGCCTTCGCCTGCAACACCTACAACGAAGTCACCGTGGCCATCGGCTGCAGCATCGACTACGTGGCCCCGGCGCACCTGGGCGACACCCTCACCGCCCAGGCCACCGAACAGAGCCGCAGTGGCCGCACCGGCAACTACCACGTGCGCATCGAGAACCAGAACGGGCAGCTGATCGCCCTGTTCCACGGCAAGTCCTACAAGGTGCGCGGCACCCTGCTCGACGAGGAATCCCTGCATGAATGACGCCCTGATCATCGACGCCGTGCGCACGCCCATCGGGCGTTATGCCGGCGCCCTGTCCTCCGTTCGCGCCGACGATCTCGGCGCGGTGCCGATCCGTGCCCTGATGCAGCGCCACCCCGAGCTGGACTGGAGCGCCGTCGACGACGTGATCTACGGCTGCGCCAACCAGGCCGGCGAGGACAACCGCAACGTCGCGCGCATGGCCGCCCTGCTCGCCGGCCTGCCGGTCACGGTGCCCGGCACCACCCTCAACCGCCTGTGCGGCTCGGGGCTGGATGCCATCGGCAGCGCCGCCCGCGCCCTGCGCTGCGGCGAGGCCGGGCTGATGCTGGCCGGCGGCGTGGAATCCATGTCCCGCGCGCCCTTCGTGATGGGCAAGTCCGAGCAGGCCTTCGGCCGCAGCGCGGAGCTGTTCGACACCACCATCGGCTGGCGCTTCGTCAACGGCCTGATGAAGCGCCAGTACGGCATCGATTCCATGCCCGAGACGGCGGAGAACGTCGCCGAGCAGTTCGGCATCAGCCGCGCCGACCAGGACGCCTTCGCCCTGCGCAGCCAGCTCAAGGCCGCCGCCGCCCAGGCCAGCGGCCGCCTGGCGAAGGAGATCGTCCCGGTGGAGATCCCCCAGCGCAAAGGCCCGTCGAAGTGGGTGGAGCAGGACGAGCACCCGCGCGGCGACACCACCCTGGAGCAGCTCTCGCGCCTCGGCACGCCCTTCCGCGAAGGCGGCAGCGTCACCGCCGGCAACGCCTCCGGGGTCAACGACGGCGCCTGCGCCCTGCTGCTGGCCAGCACCGATGCCGCCCGGCGCTTCGGCCTCAGGCCACGCGCCCGGGTGGTGGCCATGGCCTGCGCCGGCGTCGAGCCGCGCATCATGGGCATCGGCCCGGTGCCGGCCACGCGCAAGGTGCTGGCCCTCGCCGGCCTGTCGCTCGCCGACATGGACGTGATCGAACTCAACGAAGCCTTCGCCGCCCAGGGCCTGGCCGTGCTGCGCGAGCTGGAACTGGCCGACGACGATCCACGGGTCAACCCCAACGGCGGCGCCATCGCCCTGGGCCACCCGCTGGGCATGAGCGGCGCGCGCCTGGTCACCACCGCGCTGCACGAACTGGAAGCCCGCTCCGGCCGCTACGCCCTCTGCACCATGTGCATCGGCGTCGGCCAGGGCATCGCCCTGATCATCGAAAAACTGTAACCGCCACACCGGGCCGGGAAGGCCGGGAGTATCCTGCCTTCCTGCACTCAGGCGCCCAGCGCCACGCACAAGAACAATACGAGTGATGAAATGAACATGATCGCCAATGCCGCCTTGCTCGACCCGATGGAAACCGCCAGCGTCGACCAGCTCCGCCAGCACCAGCTGGAGCGCCTGCGCTGGAGCCTCGACCACGCCTACCGCAACGTGCCCCTGTACCGCCAGCGCTTCGACGAACTGGGCGTGCACCCGCAGGACCTGAAGAGCCACGACGACCTCGCCCGCTTCCCCTTCACCGGCAAGTCCGACCTGCGCGACAACTACCCCTACGGCATGTTCGCCGTGCCCCAGGAAGAGGTGGTGCGCATCCACGCCTCCAGCGGCACCACCGGCAAGCCCACCGTGGTCGGCTACACCCAGAACGACATCGACACCTGGGCCAACGTCGTGGCGCGCTCGATCCGCGCCGCCGGCGGCCGCAAGGGCGACAAGGTGCACGTCTCCTACGGCTACGGCCTGTTCACCGGCGGCCTGGGGGCCCACTACGGCGCCGAGCGCCTGGGCTGCACCGTGATCCCCATGTCCGGCGGCCAGACCGAGAAGCAGGTGCAGCTGATCCGTGACTTCCAGCCGGACATCATCATGGTCACCCCCTCCTACATGCTCAACCTGGCCGACGAGATCGAGCGCCAGGGCCTGGACCCGCACAAGCTGGCCCTGCGCCTGGGCATCTTCGGCGCCGAACCCTGGACCGCCGAACTGCGCCGCGCCATCGAGGAGCGCCTGGGCATCACCGCCCTGGACATCTACGGCCTCTCGGAAATCATGGGCCCGGGCGTGGCCATGGAATGCGCCGAGACCAAGGACGGCCCGACCATCTGGGAAGACCACTTCTACCCCGAGATCATCGACCCGGTGACCGGCCAGGTGCTGCCGGACGGGCAGATGGGCGAGCTGGTGTTCACCTCCCTGTCCAAGGAGGCGCTGCCGATGATCCGCTACCGCACCCGCGACCTCACCTGCCTGCTGCCGGGCACCGCGCGCCCCATGCGGCGCATCGACAAGATCACCGGGCGCAGCGACGACATGCTGATCATCCGCGGCGTCAACGTCTTCCCCACGCAGATCGAGGAGCAGGTGCTCAAGGTCCGCCAACTGGCCGAGACCTACGAGATCCACCTCTCGCGCACCGGCAACCTCGACAGCATGGAAGTCCATGTCGAACCCCGCCATGGTCTGGAGCCGCTGGATGAGGCGCAGGAACTGGCGCTGTGCAGCGAGCTGGGCCGCCACATCAAGACCTACATCGGCATCACCTCGCGCGTCGTGCTGCGCCCGGCCTATTCGCTGAAGCGCTCCGAAGGCAAGGCCTGCCACGTCTACGACAACCGCGCCAAGGCGTGAGCCGCAACACCGCATGGGTTTCGCGCAGCTCTACCCATCCTATGGAGGCCGCTCCGTGGGATGGGCGTGCCGTGCCTACGACAGCCCCGCGCAGGCGGGGCTTTTCATTCCACGATGACTCAGGCCATCGGCTTGGCGGAGCGGGCGATCCAGTGGGCGAGCGTGCCTGCGTAGTTCGCGGCGGCAGCCTCGGCTTCCTCGGGCGAGAGCTTGTCGGCCTGGTACAGGATGAAAGGTTCCGCCCAATCCAGGCCGCAGCGATGTGCCGTGGCGCGCAAAGGGGCCAGCAGATCTGCCATCGGGAACAGATTGCGGCCGCCCACCGTATAGGCGTCGGCCGTGTTGCCGGCGGTGGCCGCGATCATCAGTGGGGTGCCCTCCAGGCGGCGGCCTTCGGCCTCATAGGTGATGTAGAACATCCGCGTCAGCACCGCGTCCTGCCAAGCCTTCAGCTGCGGCGGGGTCGAATACCACTGCACCGGGAATTGCAGCACGATCCGGTCGGCAGCAAGCAGCCGCGCCGCCTCGCGCTCGCCGTCGCGGTAAATGTCGAGTCCATCGGGATACGCAGAGACCATATCCACCACCTCTACGCCAGGCAGCTGGGCAGCGGCCCCAGCCATGGCGGCGTTGGCCTTCGAGCGGGACAGATCAGGGTGGAAAAGCAGCAGAAGAGTCTTGTTCATCGCCATCTCCGGGGTTGGATGAGGGGATGATGGTTGCCGCCAAAAAATTAATCTAATCGATTAGTTATCTACTCTATTATCCACTCCATGAATTTACGCTCACTGGACCTGAACCTGCTGGTGATCCTCGACGCATTGCTCGACGAGGCGCACGTCAGCCGTGCCGCTGACCGGCTTTGCCTGTCTCAGCCCGCAGCATCAGCCGCACTTCAACGCTGCCGCCATCTGTTCCAGGACGAACTGCTGGAGCGCGGGCGCGGCACCATGCGCCTGACGCCCAAGGCGCTCGCCCTGCGCGCGCCGCTGAAATCGCTGCTGGCGGACGTGATCGACCTGGTCGATCCGCCCGAAGTGCCCTTGAACGAAACCATCCAGACACTGCGCCTAGCGATGGCGGACTATCCGGCGCTGGTCGTGATCAACCCGCTACAACGTGCCCTCGGCGAAACCGCACCGGGGATCGACCTGGTGATCCAGCCCTGGCAAGGCGCCGAAGCCGCGCGCATTGCGCTGATCGACGGCGCGACCGACATCGCGATCTCGGTCTTTCCCGACGAAAGCGAGGACCTCCATCGGGAGGAATTGCTGCACGAGGAATACGTCATCGCGCTGCGCTCAGGCCACCCGGCCATCGCAGGCTTCGACCTCGACAGCTGGCTGGCCTACCCGCACATCATCACCTCGGGCCGGGGCGAGGCGCGCACCCCGCTGGACACCGAACTGGCGCGGCTCGGGCGCAACCGTCGCGTTGGGCTGGTCGTGCCTTCCTTCGGGATGGTTCCCGACCTGCTGCGCGGATCGGACATGATCGCCATGCTGCCCTCGCGCATCGTGCCTGCCGACGGCGATCTGGCCGTCCTCCCGCCCCCTATCCCGGTCAGCGGATTCCCGCTTCACCTCGCCTGGCATCGCCGCAGGGAAAAAGACGCGGCACTGCGGCATGTCGCCCGCCTGCTCGCCGGGTTGCTGGAATAGCGCATCGCGCGTCGCGGGATGACGCCAGATAGAGAAGACGACACGGCGACTCTGGAGGTCGCACGCGTTGCGGTACTGCCAACCGTCCGTCGGTACTCACCCAGGGCCTGTCTCAATCGCCAATCCTGAAACGACTACCGAACGAGAGCGGCACGCGGATCGCCGCGCGCCACGAACCAGGAGATCGCTCATGAGCTATGTAGATGGATTCGTCGTCCCCGTGCCCACCGCCAAGCGCGAGGCCTATATCGCCCTCGCCCGCACCGCCGCCCAGGTGTTCAAGGACCATGGCGCCCTCAGCGTCGTCGAGTGCTGGGGCGACGACGTGCCGGAGGGCAAGGTGACCTCCTTCCCCATGGCGGTGAAACGCAAGGACGACGAGACGGTGGTGTTCTCGTGGATCACCTGGCCCTCCCGCCAGGCGCGCGACGAGGGCATGAAGAAATCCATGGACGACCCGCGCCTGCACCCCGATCCCGAGAAGATGCCCTTCGACGGGCAACGCATGATCTATGGCGGCTTCGAGGTGATAGTCGACGCCTGATGGGCACGGGTAGCCCGGGCTTCAACCCGGGACTTCTTCGCGAATGAATTCGCTCCCACAGGGGCGGCGCTATGCGCCGCTTGGCGACTGAAGTCGCCCCTACAAAAAGCGGCCAGCTCCGGCGTTAGGGCGAGATGAGCGGTGGGCTGAAGCCCACCCTACGCACACCCGATCAGGGCTCCAGCATTGGGGATTGCAGGGCCACCAGCACCCCGTCCGCCCAGCGCAGGCGCGAGGCGAGGCGGCCCGAGTCCTCGCGCGCGGGTGCGGCCAGCTCGGTGGCGCCTTCCGCCAGGGCCTGGGCATGCAACTCGGTCACATGCGGGGTGACCAGCAGTACTTCGATGGCTTCCATCAGTCCCTCGCCTCATCGGTTACCGTGGACGAGCCCGCGCAGCGAGCGCACCAGCCAGGCGACGGCCATCAGCTCCAGCGCCACCACCACCCCCACCAGCTCGCCGAGCTCGGCCGAGAACAGCGGCAGGCACAGCCCGCCATCGGCGCAGGCGAAGAACGGACGCAGCACCGCCACCAGCACCACCATCCCCAGCCCACAGGCCAGCAGCGCCAGTGCCAGGCGTCCGAGCGCCACCGACGAAGGCACCGCGAACGACCACGACCCCGGCCCCCGCCAGGCCACCAACGCCGTGCCGGAACCCGGACGGAAACAGAAGGAAGAACACCCGCGCCTGAACATGAAGGCCTCCAATGCCGATGGCAGGCCGGCAGTATGCAAAGGCGCGCAGCGCCGGTCTTTTAAGCTTTGGAAGGCAATTGTTAAAAACAGTAAAGGGAACGGAACCTCCGTTTTTTTTTGAAATATTGAATCTCTTTTCCTTAGCTGGAAGCTGGAAGCCGGAAGCTGGAAGAAAAAGCCAACAAGCGCCCAGCCCCAGCCCACCGCTTTGGTTCCAACTTCAGCTATGGTCTGGCCCTAGCCCTAGCCCTGGCCCTGGCTCTCAGCTTCCAGCTTCCAGCTTCCGGCTTCCGGCTTCTAACTTGCCGCTTGCAGCTCACCACTTGCCGCTCCTTTAATCTGACACCTATTTTTTAATTTGATATTTATTTTTGTATCATTTAAAACTAGCGCCATGGCCAAGCCACCCCACGAACCCGCATGGCTGGAGAACGGCATGTACGCACAATTGGTAGAGACCGGCGTGAAGCGCGTGAAGGCGCTGGAGGAGATGTCCCCGGAAGAGCGCGCCTTCCAGGAAAAGATCGATGCGGAAATCAAGATCGAGCCGAAGAACTGGATGCCGGACGCCTACCGGCAGACGCTGATCCGGCAGATTTCCCAGCATGCGCATTCCGAGATCGTCGGCATGCTGCCGGAGGGCAACTGGGTGACCCGCGCACCCACCCTCAAGCGCAAGCTGCAGCTGATGGCGAAGATCCAGGACGAGGCCGGCCACGGCCTCTACCTCTACAGCGCCATGGAAACCCTGGGCGCCTGCCGTGACGAGGAAGTCGCCAAGCTGCACAGCGGCCGTGCCAAGTACTCGAGCATCTTCAACTACCCGACCCTGAGCTGGGCCGACATGGGCGCGGTGGGCTGGCTGGTGGATGGCGCCGCCATCGTCAACCAGGTGGTACTGCAGCGCACCTCCTACGGCCCCTACTCCCGCGCCATGATCCGCATCTGCAAGGAAGAGTCCTTCCACCAGCGCCAGGGCTACGAAATCCTCCTGCACATGATGCGCAACGGCACCCAGGCGCAGAAGGACATGGTCCAGGACGCCATCAACCGCCTCTGGTGGCCCTCGCTGATGATGTTCGGCCCCAGCGACGAACACTCCCCCAACAGTGCCCAGTCCATGGCCTGGAAGATCAAGCGCCAGGGCAACGACGAGCTGCGCCAGCGCTTCATCGACCAGACCGTGCCGCAACTGAAGCTGCTCGGCTGCACCGCGCCGGACCCGCACCTGAAGTGGAACGAGGAACGCGGCCACTACGACTTCGGCGAGATCCAGTGGGACGAGTTCTACGAAGTGCTCAAGGGCAACGGCCCCTGCAATCACGAGCGCATCGCCACCCGCCGCAAGGCCATCGAAGACGGCGCCTGGGTCCGCGAAGCCGCGGTGGCCCATGCCCGTAAACAACAACAGAAGCGCGACGCCGCCTGACCAACAAGAAGCGGCCTGACACGAGCAGGCCCACGCGAGGAGATAAAACCATGTCTGAATGGACCCTTTTCGAGGTCTTCGTGCGCAGCAAGCACGGCCTCAACCACAAGCATGTCGGCAGCGTGCACGCCGCCGACGCCGCCATGGCCATCGAGAACGCCCGCGAGCTGTACACCCGCCGCAACGAGGGTGTGAGCCTCTGGGTGGTGCCCTCCGCGCTGATCACCGCCTCTTCCCCCGACGAGAAGGAGCCGCTGTTCGACCCGGCCGAGGACAAGGTCTACCGGCACGCCAGCTTCTACGAGCTGCCGGCCGAAGTCGGCCACATGTGAGGCGCCTGCCATGACTGCCAAGCACGACCTGATCGAATACCTGCTGCGCCTCGGCGACAGCGCCCTGGTGCAGGGCCAGCGCCTTTGCGAGTGGTGCGGCAAGGCCCCGGCCCTGGAAGAGGAGCTGGCGCTGATGAACGTCGGCCTCGACCTGGTGGGCCAGGCCCGCAACTGGCTGGAATACGCCGCCGAGCTGCAGGGCGAGGGCCGCGACGCCGACCACCTGGCCTACCGCCGTGACGAGCGCGCCTACCGCAACCTGCTGCTGGTGGAGCAACCCAACGGCGACTACGCGGTGACCATCACCAAGCAGTTCCTCTACGACGCCTGGCATTTCCAGGTGCTCCACGGCCTCAGCAACTCCAGTGACGAACGCATCGCCGGCATCGCCGCCAAGGCCCTCAAGGAAGTCACCTACCACCTGCGCCGCTCCAGCGAATGGGTGCAGCGCCTGGGCGACGGCACCGAGGAAAGCCACCGGCGCATGCTCGCGGCGACCCGCGAGGTGTGGCGTTTCACCGTCGAGCTGGTGAACGGCGACGAGGTGGAGCAACGCCTGGCCGCCGCTGGCATCGCACCGGAGCCTGCGGAAGTCGCCACTGCCTGGCGGGCCAGGGTCGCCGATATCTTTGCCAGCGCCACCCTGCCGCTGCCGGAGCCGGCCAGCCACTTCTACCTCTCCGGTCGACGCGGCCTGCACACCGAGCACCTGGGCCTGCTGCTGGCCGAGATGCAGTTCCTGCAGAGGGCCCATCCCGATGCGTCCTGGTGAGCTGATCACCAGCGACCGTGGCGCCCGCCCCGGCGTGCCCGCCGACCTGGCACGCGCCTGGTCGGTGCTCGGCGCGGTGATGGACCCGGAAGTGCCGGTGGTCAGCGTGGTCGACCTCGGCATCGTCCGCGCCCTCGACTGGCAGGGCGGCCACCTGCACGTGGTGGTCACCCCCACCTACTCGGGTTGCCCGGCCACCGAGGTGATCGAGCGCGACATCGAACGGGCGCTGGAAGGCGCCGGTTTCGCCGCGCCGAACCTGGAACGCCGCCTGGCACCGGCCTGGACCACCGACTGGATCAGCGACGAGGGCCGCGAACGCCTGCGCGCCTACGGCATCGCCCCGCCCAGCGGCAGCGCCAGCAAGCGCGCCCTGCTGGGGGACGCCCCGGAAATCCGCTGCCCGCAGTGCGGCAGCGTGCATACCGAACAGTTGAGCGAATTCGGCTCCACGGCCTGCAAGGCCTTGCACCGTTGCAAGGCGTGCCTGGAGCCGTTCGATTACTTCAAGTGCATATAGGAGAGCGAACACAGTCCGTTGCCACTGGCACCGGTTGTATTCGTCCTCCATGCGGCAAAGCCGCGGGAGAACAACAATGAGCAAGTTCCATAGCCTGACCATCAAGGACGTGCGCCCGGAAACCCGAGACGCCGTATCCATCGCCTTCGACATTCCCGCCGCGCTGCGCGACAGCTTCCGCTTCACCCAGGGCCAGCACCTGGTGGTGCGCACCCAGCTGGACGGCGAGGAAGTGCGCCGCTCCTACTCCATCTGCACCGGCGTCAACGACGGCGAGCTGCGCGTCGCGGTCAAGCGCGTGGCGGGCGGGCGCTTCTCCAGCTGGGCCAACGAGCAGCTCAAGGCCGGCCACAGCCTGGAGGTGATGCCCCCGTCCGGCCACTTCAACGTGCCGCTGGACCCGGTGCGCCGCGGCCACTACCTCGCGGTCGCCGCCGGCAGCGGCATCACGCCCATCCTCTCCATCGTCAAGACCACCCTGGAAACCGAGCCCCACAGCCGCGTCACCCTGCTCTACGGCAACCGCTCCAGTGCCTCCGCACTGTTCCGCGAGCAGTTGGAAGACCTGAAGAACCGCTACCTGCAGCGCCTCAACCTGATCTTCCTGTTCAGCCGCGAGCAGCAGGACGTGGACCTCTACAACGGCCGCATCGACGCCGACAAGTGCGGCCAGCTGTTCCAGCGCTGGATCGACGTGCGCGCCCTGGACGCCGCGTTCATCTGCGGCCCGCAGGCGATGACCGAGACCGTGCGCGACCAGCTCCGCGCCAACGGCATGCCGGCCGAGCGCATCCACTTCGAGCTGTTCGCCGCTGCCGGCAGCGAGCACAGGCGCGAAGCCCGCGAGGCCGCCCAGGAGGCAGGCAGCGCGCAAAGCCGGGTGACGGTGATCAGCGACGGTCGCGAAGTGAGCTTCGCGCTGGCGCGCAACAGCCAGAGCCTGCTCGACGCCGGCAACGCCCAGGGCCTGGAGCTCCCCTACTCCTGCAAGGCCGGCGTCTGCTCCACCTGCAAGTGCCGGGTGGTCGAGGGCGAAGTGGAGATGGACAGCAACTTCGCCCTGGAGGACTACGAGGTGGCCGCCGGCTACGTGCTGTCGTGCCAGTCCTATCCGGTGAGCGACACAGTCGTTCTCGACTTCGACCAGCTCTGATCCAACCAGCCAGCACAAACCGTAGGAGCGAGCTCTGCTCGCGAACAGACGCACACACGCGACCACGGCTTCGCGAGCAGAGCTCGCTCCTACAGGAAGCACCAGCTCCACCCGCTTCACTTGCGCTGCACCGCCTCGACAACCACAAGAAAAGAGAGAGCAACCATGACCCCGCACGACCTCGATCGCATCCGGCAACACCCGGACTTCATCCAGCTGGTCCGGCGCAAGCAGCGCCTGACCTGGTCCCTCACCGCCGCCATGCTGGCGATCTACTACGGCTTCGTGCTGCTGGTGGCCTTCGCCCCGGAGCTGCTCGGTCGTTCCCTCAGCGGCGGGGTCACCAGCGTCGGCATGCTGGTGGGCGTGGTCATCATCCTGCTGGCCTTCGGCCTCACCGGCATCTACGTGGCGCGCACCAACCGCGTGCTCGACCCGCTGAACGACAAGCTCAAGCAGGAGTGCGCGCCATGAAGCCCCTCCTCGCCCTCTGTGCATCCGCCGCCCTGCTGGCCTCGGGCACTGCCCTGGCAGCCGATGCCGGCGCGCGGCCGTTGAACTGGAACGCCATCTACATGTTCCTGGCGTTCGTCCTCTTCACCCTCGGCATCACCCGCTGGGCCGCCCTGCGCACCCGCTCCACCGCCGACTTCTACACCGCCGGGGGCGGCCTCAGCGGCTTCCAGAACGGCCTGGCGATCGCGGGCGACATGATCAGCGCGGCATCCTTCCTCGGCATCTCCGCGATGATGTTCATGAACGGCTACGACGGCCTGCTCTACGCCCTGGGGGTGCTCGCCGGCTGGCCGATCATCCTCTTCCTGATCGCAGAACGCCTGCGCAACCTGGGCCGCTTCACCTTCGCCGACGTAGTCTCCTACCGCCTCGACCAGAGCCCGATCCGCATCACCGCGGCCTTCGGCACCCTCACCGTGGCCCTGCTCTACCTGGTGGCGCAGATGGTCGGCGCCGGCAAGCTGATCGAGCTGCTGTTCGGCCTCAGCTACCTGCAGGCCGTGCTGCTGGTGGGCGTGCTGATGGTCTGCTACGTCACCTTCGGCGGCATGCTCGCCACCACCTGGGTGCAGATCATCAAGGCGGTGCTGCTGCTCTCGGGCACCAGCTTCATGGCCTTCATGGTGCTCCGGCACTTCGGCTTCAGCACCGAGGCGATGTTCGCCGCCGCCACCTCGGTGCATGCCAAGGGCACCGCGATCATGGCCCCGGGCGGGCTGCTGTCGAATCCCGTCGATGCCATCTCCCTGGGGCTCGGCATGATGTTCGGCACCGCCGGCCTGCCGCACATCCTCATGCGCTTCTTCACCGTCAGCGACGCCAAGGAAGCGCGCAAATCGGTGTTCTATGCCACCGGCTTCATCGGCTACTTCTACCTGCTGCTGATCGTGGTCGGCTTCGGCTCCATCGTCATGGTCGGCACCAACCCCGAATTCCGTGACGCCGCCGGCGCCATCATCGGCGGCGGCAACATGGTCGCCGTGCACCTGTCCCACGCCGTGGGCGGCAGCCTGTTCCTCGGCTTCATCTCCGCCGTGGCCTTCGCCACCATCCTCGCGGTGGTCGCCGGCCTGGCGCTCTCCGGTGCGTCGGCGGTGTCCCACGACCTCTACGCCTGCGTGGTGCGCAAGGGCCAGGCCAGCGAGCGCGAGGAGATGCGCGTATCCCGCCTCGCCACCCTGGGCATCGGCGTACTGGCGGTGATCCTCGGCATCCTCTTCGAGTCGCAGAACATCGCCTTCCTCTCCGGCCTGGTGCTGGCCATCGCCGCCTCGGTCAACTTCCCGGTGCTGTTCCTCTCCATGTTCTGGAAGGGCCTGACCACCCGGGGCGCCGTCGCCGGCAGCCTGGCAGGCCTGGCCTCGGCCATCGCCCTGCTGGTGGCGAGCCCGGCGGTCTGGGTCAACGTGCTGCACCACGAGCAGCCGCTGTTCCCCTACGCCAACCCGGCGCTGTTCTCCATGACCCTGGCCTTCTCCAGCGCCTGGCTGTTCTCGGTCACCGACCGCTCCGAACGCGCCACCCGGGAACGTGGCCGCTACCTGGCCCAATTCATCCGCTCCATGACCGGCATCGGCGCGGCCGCCGCCAGCCGCCACTGACTCCTCGGCCGCCCCGTGCTCCTGCCGGAGCCGGGCGGCCCCTACACCTCGGACACCGCCTCAAGGAGAACCACCATGAGCAACCTCACCACCCTGCAGAGCCTCATCGCCGGCCGCTGGATCGGCCAGCACGGCGCCCAGACCCTGCGCAGCGCCATCGACGGCCGTGCGCTGTTCCGCACCCATGAAGAGCGCCCGGATTTCGCCGAGGCCGTCGAGTTCGGCCGCCGCCGCGGCATCCCCGCGCTGATGGCACTGGACTTCCAGCAACGCGCCGCGCGGCTCAAGGCCCTGGGCCTCTACCTCAACGAGCGCAAGGAGCAGCTCTACGCCCTGTCGCGCCACAGCGGTGCCACCCGCGCCGACAGCTGGATCGACATCGAAGGCGGCAGCGGCACCCTGTTCGCCTATGCCGGCATCGGCACCCGCGAGCTGCCCTCGGGCAACGTGGTGCACGAAGGCCCGGCCATCCCGCTGGGCAAGCAGGGCCTGTTCGCCGGCAGCCACATCCTGGTGCCGCGCGGCGGCCTCGCCGTGCACATCAACGCCTTCAACTTCCCCATCTGGGGGATGCTGGAGAAGTTCGCGCCGAGCTTCCTCGCCGGCATGCCCTGCATCGTCAAGCCGGCCACCGCCACCAGCTACCTGACCGAGGCCGCCGTGCGCCTGATGCACGAGTCCGGCCTGCTGCCCGAAGGCAGCCTGCAACTGGTGATCGGCGGCACGGGCGATCTGCTCGACCGCCTCCAGGGCCAGGACGTGGTGACCTTCACCGGCTCCGCCGACACCGCCGCCAAGCTGCGGGTGAACGCCAACCTGGTGCGCCACTCGATTCCCTTCAATGCCGAGGCGGACTCGCTCAACTGCGCCATCCTCGCCCCGGAAATCACCCCGGACGACCCGGAGTTCGACCTCTTCGTCAAGGAAGTCGCCCGCGAGATGACGGTCAAGGCCGGGCAGAAGTGCACCGCCATCCGCCGCGCCATCGTCCCGGCGAAGCACATCGACGCCGTGGCCGAGCGCCTGCGCGAGCGCCTGGCCAAGGTGGTGATCGGCGACCCGGCCGTCGACGGCGTGAAGATGGGTGCCCTGGCCTCCCACGCCCAGCAGGCCGACGTCGCCGCGCGGGTGGAAAGCCTGCTGGCCGGCAGCGAACTGCTGTTCGGCGCCCGCGACGGCTTCGCCCCGCAGGGTGAAGGCGTCGCCGAAGGTGCCTTCTTCGCCCCGACCCTGCTGCGTGCCCGCGACCCGCATGCTGAAGGCGGCGCCCACGACATCGAGGCCTTCGGCCCGGTGAGCACGCTGATGGCCTATGACGACATCGACGAAGCCATCGCCCTCGCCGCCCGTGGCAAGGGCAGCCTGGTGGCCAGCCTGGTGACCCGCGACCCCGCCGTCGCCGCCCACGTGGTGCCGCGCGCCGCCGCTCTGCACGGGCGCCTGCACATTCTCGATCGCGAATCCGCCGCCGAATCCACCGGCCACGGCTCGCCGCTGCCGATGCTCAAGCACGGTGGCCCCGGCCGCGCCGGCGGTGGCGAGGAGCTGGGCGGCCTGCGCGCGGTGAAACACTACCTGCAACGCACCGCCGTGCAGGGCTCGCCGACCATGCTCGCCGCCGTCACCGGCGAATACGTGCGTGGCGCCAAGCTGATCGAGACCGAGGTGCACCCGTTCCGCCGCTGGTTCGACGAGCTGCAGGTCGGCGAGTCCCTGCTCACCCACCGCCGCACCGTCACTGAGGCCGACATCGTCAACTTCGGCTGCCTCTCGGGGGACCACTTCTACATGCACTTCGACGAGCTGGCGGCCAGGGACTCCCAGTTCGGCAAGCGCATCGCCCATGGCTACTTCGTGCTCTCCGCCGCCGCCGGGCTGTTCGTCTCCCCGGCCCCGGGCCCGGTGCTGGCCAACTACGGCCTGGATACCCTGCGCTTCATCAACCCGGTGGGCATCGGCGACACCCTCCAGGCGCGCCTGACCTGCAAGCGCAAGATCGACCAGGGCAAGAAGAGCGCCAAGGGCGAACCCCAGGGCGTGGTGGCCTGGGACGTGGAAGTCACCAACCAGAACGGCGAGCTGGTCGCCAGCTACGACATCCTCACCCTGGTGCTCAAGCGCCCTGCCTGAGTCCTATACCGGGCATTGCACAGCATGGGTTTCGTACCTCTACCCATCCTACGGGGGCTCGATCGTAGGATGGGTAGAGCGAAGCGAAACCCATCACTTTCGCCAATCCCTCCCCACCGCGATACCCGAACGATTCCCACGCAATCTGGCATGCACAGCCAAGCGGTTGGCAAGCAGGCACAAGGCTCGCGCGAGGGCGATACGTACCATCGCCGCATGGGCCGATCCGCGTAGAGCCCCCACGCCAACACCAACAACAACGGGAATCCCACGCATGCAAACTCTCACCCGCGTCACGCCGCTGTTCCGCCTTTCGACCCTGGCCCTGCTGGTGGCCTGCGCCACCCAGGCCGGGGCCTACGAGCTCTACGCCGACGAGGACACCCACCTCAACGCCGACCTGGAAGCCGTGTTCGGCGTCTTCCACAGCCAGAAGAACTACGCCACCACCGGCACCAAGGACAAAGGCTCGTCCAGCTGGCGCGAGGGCTACATCAAGTACGGCATCAGCGGCGACCAGGGCCTGGGCGGGGCCGGCACCGGCTATGGCGCGCTCAACCTGCTCAGCTCCGCCACCTGGGGCGATGGCGACGCGGCGGGCTTCACCGACGGCGACGAGCGCACCACCAAGATCGAGGACGCCTACCTCGGCTGGCGCTCCGGCAGCCTGTTCGAGGCCCTGGGCGAGGACGGCATCGATGTCTCCTTCGGCCGCCAGAACATCTCGGTGGGCGACGGCTTCCTGATCAACGGCGACGCGCTGAACCTGGGCAACGGCCCGGCCGATGGCGAGTTCGACCGTGGCGGCGCCTACTGGCTGGCGGCGCGCAAGGCCTTCGACCAGACCGCCGTGCTGCGCATCGGCGGCAAGGACGGCTGGCGCGGCGACCTGATGTGGCTGAAGTCCGACAACCGCTCCCAGGCCAGGCCCGAGCTGTTCGTCGGCACCCTGGAGCATGTGGCCGAGGAAGGCACCGTGGGCCTGACCTGGATCGACATCCGCGACGTCGACGAGGAATACGCCTCCCCCATCCAGCTCGACCGCGACGGCATGAAGACCTACAGCCTGCGCGCCCAGGGCAACACCGGCGTGGAGAACCTGTTCCTCTCCGGCGAATACGCCTGGCAGGACAAGAAGACCGCCGACAACGAGGACGCCTGGTACCTGGAAGCCGGCTGGACCTTCGCCGACGTGCCCTGGAGCCCCAGCGTCAGCTACCGCTACAGCCGCTTCTCCGAAGCCTTCGACCCGCTGTTCTTCGGCTTCAACCGGGGCTACGGCACCTGGTTCCAGGGCGAGGTCGCGGCCAACTACGCCGGCCCCTTCAACAGCAACACCCGCGTCCAGCACGTGGCGCTGAAGGCCACCCCGCTGGAGAGCCTGAGCATCGGCGCGCTGTATTTCGACTTCGACACCATCGACCGCAACCTGGGCAACTTCGACGGCCGCGAGCTGGACCTCTACGCCGAGTGGGCGGTCAACGACAACCTGGTGATCATGCCGGTGGTGGGCCTGTTCGAGCCCAGCCGCAGCGCCGACAACGGCGGCACCCAGATCGGCAGCAACGACCGCAACCTCTACACCCAGCTGGTCTTCGCCAGCCACTTCTGAGCCCCTGGCGGCGGGCCTCCCGCCGCCCTTCCCCCCGAGCACGCCATGCGTACACCTTCCCTGAGCATCCAGAGCCGCATCACCCTGCTCGCCAGTGCCTGCCTGATCCTCGTAGTGGCGCTGCTGGTGGGGCTTTCGCTGTACCAGACCCGGCTCAGCACCGAACGCGTCAAGGCCTCCAGCAGCCGCATGCTGGCCAACGCCGCCGAAGCCCACATGCAGGCCCAGGCCCGCGTACAGGCGCTGCAGATCCAGCGCACCTTCCTGCAGACCTACGAGTACGGCCAGGGCCTGTCGCGCTTTGTCCTCTACCTGCGGGCGCGGGCGACGGCCGGCGAGCTGACCGCCGCCGAACTGCGCCAGCGCGTGGCCGAACAGATGCGCAGCGCCGTCCTCGCCAAGCCCGACCTACTCGGGCTTTTCGTCATCTTCGAGCGCGACGCGCTGGACGGCGCCGACAGCCAGTTCGTCGGCCAGGACCAGGCCTTCGGCAACGACGCCGGGCGCTTCTCGCTGTACTGGGTGCAAGGCAAGCCCGGCGAGCTGCAACCGGTGGTCGGCCCGGAGCAGATCCTCACCGACACCTCGCCCGGCCCCAGCGGCAGCCCCTACAACGCCTTCTACACCTGCCCCCGGGACAGCCGCCGGGCCTGCCTGCTGGAACCCTATTTCGACGACGCCTCCGGCACCCGTCGGCTGGTCACCAGCGTCGCCTTCCCGCTGATCGAGAACGGCAAGGTGATCGCCGTGGTCGGCCTCGACATCAGCCTCGACGCCCTGCAGCGCAGCGCCCTGGACGGCAGCGCCCAGCTGTTCGACGGCGCCGGCCAGCTGGGCATCCTCAGCAACGGTGGCGTGGTCGCCGGCTACAGCGCCGATGCCAACGCCCTGGGCAAGCGCCTCGACCAGGCCCTGCCCGACGGCGCCGACGCGGTGCTCGGCAGCCTGCGCGAGGCCAAGGCACGCAGCCTGGTGGACGAGCAGCGCATCCGTGTCCTGGAGCCACTGGAGCCCATCCCCGGCGCCGCGCCCTGGGGTGTGCTGGCGACGGTGCCGCAGCGCGTGCTGCTGGCCCCGGCCGAAGCCCTGCAGAAGGAGCTGGACGCCGAGCGCCTGGCCAGCTCCGCCCTGGAGTTCGGCCTGGGCAGCGGCGCCGCCCTGCTCGGCGTGCTGCTGATCTGGTTCGCCGCCTTCCGCATCACCCGTCCGCTGCAAGGCCTGACGCGCATGCTCGAAGCCATCGCCCAGGGCGAAGGCGACCTCACCGGTCGCCTGGCCGTGCACTCGCGCGACGAGCTGGGCAAGCTCGCCGCCGCCTTCAACCGATTCGTCGAACGCATCCATGCCTCCATGGGCGAGGTGGCCTCGGCCACGGGGCGGGTCAACGAGGTCGCACAACGGGTGCTGGCCGCCTCCAACGCCTCGCTGCGCAACTTCGACGAGCAGGCCCAGCGCACCAACAGCGTCGCCGCCGCCATCAACGAACTGGGCGCCGCTGCCCAGGAGATCGCCCGCAACGCCGCCGACGCCTCGCACCAGGCCTCCGATGCCCGCGAACTGGCCGGGGAAGGCAAGCAGGTGGTCGGCAGGACCCTCACCGCCATGCACGAGCTGTCCAGCAAGATCAGCGCCTCCAGCGCCCAGATCGAGACCCTCGCCGGCAAGACGGTCGACATCGGCCAGATCCTCGACGTGATCAAAGGCATCTCCGAGCAGACCAACCTGCTCGCGCTCAACGCCGCCATCGAAGCGGCCCGCGCCGGTGAGGCCGGCCGTGGCTTCGCCGTGGTCGCCGACGAGGTGCGCAACCTCGCCCACCGCACCCAGGTGTCGGCCCAGGAGATCCACCAGATGATCGAGGAACTGCAGGTCGGCTCCCGCGAGGCGGTCGGCACCATGACCGAGAGCCAGCGCTACAGCCAGCAGAGCGTCGAGATCGCCAACCTGGCCGGCGAACGCCTCTCCAGCGTCACCCAGCGCATCGGCGAGATCGACGGCATGAACCAGTCCGTCGCCACCGCCACCGAGGAACAGACCTCCGTGGTCGAAGCGCTGAACATGGACATCACCGAGATCAACACCCTCAACCAGGAAGGCGTGGAAAACCTCCAGGCCACCCTGCGCGCCTGCGCCGACCTGGAACAACAGGCCGAACGGCTCAAGCACCTGGTGGGCAGCTTCCGCATCTGAGCCGTCGGGTTGCACCCGACCTACAGGCTGCTTTTCGTGGGAGCGAATTCATTCGCGATGCGGCGTATCCCGGTGGCATCAGCGCATCGGCTTCACACCGCTCGGTGGAGGTAAAAAGCGACCTCCACCCTACGCCCTGCACCACCTCGTAGGGCGGGTGAAACCCGTGTGGCCGGCACTACACTTCCACCTGTCCGCTGCACCTGTACGCACCCCCCTGGCACGCCGGCACAACGGCTGGCACAGGCAGACAACGGGTTGGCAGACAGAGCAATTTCCCTGGCACAGCCACAAGGCAGACTGGTACTGCAGAATTCTGCCAACGTACCCGCGATCCGCCAGACCAATAATTCAGGGAGCCCCCCTAATGCGAATAAACAGGATCCTCGTCCACTCAGCGCTGAGCCTCGGCCTTGCGCTGGCGGGGCTGAACGCCCATGCGGACCTTCCCGCCGACACCATCGGCCAGGTGACCTTGCCCTTCCCGCCCGAACCGCACCGCGCCTACATCGTCGACGTGGAGTTCGAGAACTTCGTCGCCGGCCGCGTGACGGTGGTGGACCCGGAGAAGAAGAAGATGCTCGGCATGGTCAGCACCGGCTTCGCCGCGCCCTCGACCCTGAGCCGCGACGGCAAGCGCCTGTACACCGCCGACCTGTTCTATTCGCGCGGCACCCGGGGCACCCGCACCGACGTGCTGACCGCCTGGGACACCTCGACCCTGTCGCCGTCCTGGGAAGTGCTGATCCCCACCAAGCGCGCCGAGATGCTGACCCAGCGCTACGCCCTGGGCACAAGCAGCGACGACCGTTTCGTCTACGTCTACAACTTCACCCCGTCCACCTCGGTGACCGTGGTCGACACCCAGGCCAAGGCGGTGACTGCCGAGATCGCCATCCCCGGCTGCGTGCTCAACTACCCGGTGGGCAAGCGCGCCTTCGCCTCGCTGTGCGGCGACGGCAAGCTGCAGGTGATCACGCTGGACGAGAGCGGCAAGGAAGCCTCGCGCACGCAGACGCCGTTCTTCGACCCCAACGCCGAGAAGCTGGTGGAGCGCGGCATCGCCGTGGGCGACCGCTACTATTTCACCACCACCGAGGGCGAGGTGCGCGGCGTGGACTTCTCCGGCGACACGCCGAAGATGCTCGAACCCTGGTCGCTGACCACCGACGCCGAGCGCAAGGCCGGCTGGGCACCGGGTGGCTGGCAGCTGCTGGCCGTGGCACCGAAGCTCAACCGCCTGTACGTGCTGATGCACGACGCCCACGAGCCGATGAAATGGGAAGACCCGAGTCCCTTCGTCTGGGTCTACGACCTGAAGACCGGCAAGAAGGTCGCCACCCTGGAAGCGCCCAACCCGATCTGGAGCCTGGCCGCCACCAACGACGACAAGCCATTGCTGCTGGGCACCAACATCACCGGCGGGCTGGAGGTCTTCGACCTGGCCAGCGGCAAGCACACCGGCACCATGGAAAAGATCGCCAAGACCCCGATCCAGATCCTCAGCCACTAGGAGGTCCGCATGTACAGCGACCCGATCTTCATCATCGCCAGCGCCCTCGCCGTCGCGGTGATCCTGGCCAGCGCCGCGACTCACAAGTTGCGCGCCCCGGCCCGGTTCCGCGACCAGGTGGAGGCCTATCAGCTGCTGCCCAAGGCGCTGCTCAAGCCCTTCGCCCGGCTGCTGCCGCTGCTGGAGGTGGCCCTGGCCTTCGCCCTGCTGGTGCCCGCCAGCCGCAGCGTCGCCGCCCTCGGTGCGGCCCTGCTGCTGGCCGCCTATGCCGGCGCCATCGGCCTGAACCTGTGGCGCGGCCGTCGCGACATCGATTGCGGCTGCTCGGGCCCGGACCAGTCCCAGCCCATCCGCCCGCAGCTGCTGCTGCGCAACGCGGTCCTGGTGGCCCTGGCGCTGGTCGCCACCCTCACCCCCGGCGCCCGCGAACTGGGCGTCTTCGACGGCTTCGTGGTGATCGCCGCGGCCGCCGTCGCCCTGCTCATCTATGCCGCGGCCGATGGCCTGCTGGCCAACAGCCCCCGTCTGCTCAAACTCATTGGAAGGTGAAATATGGAAGGCCTGATCGTTTCCAACATCCTGCTCTGGTGCCTGCTGCTCGCCCTGGCCTTCGCCGTGATGGGCCTGGTGCGCCAGATCGGCGTCCTCCACGCACGCCTGGCCCCGGCCGGCGCGCTGATGATGGACAAGGGCGTCGCCGTCGGTGACGCCGCGCCCAAGGTGACCGCCGCCGACCGCAACGGCCGCCCGGTGAACTTCGGCTACGCCGGCGAGAAGGCACAGCTGCTGTTCTTCCTCTCGCCCACCTGCCCCATCTGCAAATCCCTGCTGCCGGCCATCCGTTCCATCGCCAGGGAACAGGCCGACCGCCTGGAGGTGGTCTACGTCAGCGACGGCGACATGGATGCCCAGGCCGCGCTGATCCGCGAGCACAAGCTCGAAGACGTCACCTACGTGGTCGGCCCGGAAGTGGGCATGACCTACCAGATCGGCAAGCTCCCCTACGCCGCGCTGATCGACAAGGCCGGCACCCTGCGCGCCAAGGGCCTGGTCAACTCCCGCGAGCACCTGGACAGCCTGTTCGAGACCGAACACCTGGGCAGCGCGACCCTGCAGCAGTACCTGCACGGCGGCCATTCCCATGGCCACTCGCACTCCGCACAACAATAAGGAAGGGAGACTTCCATGAAACTGCTCGACCTCCTGTTCGAACGCTCCGCCCGGCACGTCGCCGACACCACCTCCCGGCGCAAGCTGCTGGCCCGCTTCGGCTCGCTGATGGTGGCCGGCGCAGCGCTACCGGTGCTGCTGCCCATCGACCGCACCGCCAAGGCCCTGGCCGCCGAGGCGCCCCAGGCCGGCGACCCGGGCGACCCGACCAGCTGCGACTACTGGCGCTACTGCTCCATCGACGGCTTCCTCTGCAGCTGCTGCGGCGGCACCGTCACCTCCTGCCCGCCGGGCACCGAGGTGTCCCAGGTGACCTGGATCGGCACCTGCCGCAACCCGGCGGACGGCAAGGACTACATCATTTCCTACAACGACTGCTGCGGTAAGCACAGCTGCGCCCAGTGCGCCTGCACCCGCAACGACAGCGAGGAGCCGGCCTACCGCCCCTTCAACAACAACGACGTGAACTGGTGCCTGGCCGCCAAGTCGCACATCTACCACTGCACCATCTCGGTGATCCGCGGCGTGGCGATATGAACGGAGGGGTTGTCATGCGAGCACTGTTGGTCGCCGCGCTGGCCTGCGCCATGGCAGCCCCGCCGGCGTTCGCCCGGGCCATCCCCGACCCGCACCAGCGGGCCGCGCCCGGCAACGAGGCGCAGCAGAAGCCGATCTCCCAGGCGGGCTATAGCACGCCGGTGAACTACCAGCTGCAATGCGCCGGCTGCCACCTGGGCGACGGCACCGGCTCGAAAGCCAACGACACGCCACGGATGAAGGATTTCGTCGGCAACTTCCTCAAGGTCGAGGGCGGCCGCGAGTTCCTCGTGCGCGTGCCGGGCATGTCCCAGTCCGCGCTCAACGACGCGCAACTGGCCGACCTGCTCAACTGGCTGATGCGCGAGGACGGCATGGCCGGCAAGAGCATGCCCGCGCGCTACGTGCCCTACAGCGCCGAGGAAGTCACCCGCCTGCGCAAGGTGAACATGCTCAACCTGCCCGGCACCCGCGCCGAGCTGATCGCGCGGATGCGCGAACAGGGCATCCCCATCGAGGACGGCATGGACTATTGAGTACCCCGCTCCACCTTCGAGCCCGCCTTCATGGCGGGCTTTTTATTGGGCTGCGGTGGCCCATTGTGGGAGCCGATGGAGTGCCTGCTCACTCGCAGCAAGGTGCCGGCGGGGGGGGCTTTCGCGGCTGAAGCCGCTCCCACAAGGGAGGCCCGCAGCGAGGCCGGACATCGCTGTGTTGGGCCTCGCTGCGCTCGGCGCCAACCTACATGCCCTGCCTGATCGACGGAGCCGACCGGGGCGTAGGGTGGATGGCGCTCTTTCATCCACCAAGCGACCTTCCAGCCCACACGCATGCCACGCCTCGTGGGAGCGAATTCATTCGCGATGGATCATCCGGCCATTCGAAGCCAGGTGCCGGCGGTAGGTCTTTCGCGGCTGAAGCCGCTCCCACAGGGACAGCCCGCGGCGAGGTCGATGGGCGAATGAATTCGCCCCTACAGGTGCCATGTGGGGCATCGTGCCGGCGTACCCGACAATGCGCGCTAGACCACCAGGCTGAGCCAGGCCGAGGCCAGGAGCAGCAGCGCCATGGCCTGGTTGAAGCGCTTCTGCGCGGTGGCGCTGCGCCACAGGCGGGCGCTGCCGAAGCCGAGCAGCGCCCAGGCGCCCATGCAGGGGATGGACACCAGCAGGAACACCAGGGACAGCGTCACCACCCGCGCGGCCTTGTCGGCGCCCTCCCCGGCGAATACGCCGACCACCGCCAGGGCCATCATCCACACCTTGGGGTTGACCAGCTGCAGGCCGATGGCGCCGCCCAGGCCGAGGCGTGCGCCGGGGTCGGCCGGGTCGTCCAGCGAACGCGCCTCGCTGCGCAAGATCTGCCAGGCCAGCCAGCTCAGCCAGGCGATGCCCGCCCAGGCCATGGCGCGTTGCAACAGCGGGTGGCTGGCCAGTGCCTCGCCCAGGCCCAGCCCCACCAGCAGGACGATGGCCGCAGCGGCGCAGCAGGCGCCGAGGACGATGGGCAGCGCCGCACCCAGGCCGAAGCGCGAGGCGTTGCTGAGCACCAGGATGTTGGTGGGCCCCGGGGTGATGGAGGCGACGAAGGCGAACAGCAGGAAAGGCAGCAGCTGTTCCATGGTCAGCCCCCGCAATGAGGGTGAAGCGAGAGGGAACGGGACATCGGCGAGGCTCCTGTGAAGACGAGCTCCATGTTCACCGCCGCGCCCGGCTCAGTCTGGAAGCTTTGAGCAGCGCTTGCGGTAGTCCGCCGGGGTCAGCCGGTAGGCGCGGCGGAACCAGCGCCCGAGGTGGCTCTGGTCGGCGAAGCCGAGGGCGCTGGCGACCTGTGCCGGCGTGTCGCCCCGGGCCAGCAGGGTGCGGGCGCGGGCGAGGCGCAGCTGGATCAGGTAGGCGTGCGGGGCCAGGCCGAAGGCGGCCTTGAAGGCGCGGGTGAGGCGGAAGCGGTCGACGCCGGTGACGCGGGCCAGGTCATCCAGGCCGATCTCCTCGTCCAGGTGCGCGTGCAGGTAGTCCCGCGCGCGCAAGGCAACCCGGGGCAGGCGCGGGTCCTGTGGCTGGCACAGGCGCCAGTGCAGGTGCCCGGTCATCTTCGCCAGCAGGTTGTCGATGGCAGCCTGGCGCAGCATGCGCACCTCGTTGCCGTGCAGGGCGTTGAAGG
Organism: Pseudomonas sp. USHLN015; assembly: GCF_037153275.1. Lineage (NCBI taxonomy): Bacteria > Pseudomonadati > Pseudomonadota > Gammaproteobacteria > Pseudomonadales > Pseudomonadaceae > Pseudomonas > Pseudomonas sp. USHLN015. Next base: position 127,310 of record NZ_JBBCKP010000008.1, on the reverse strand, counting down.
CCTGCAGGGTGGCATGCGCCAGGGTCGGGTCGTGGGCCAGGGTGTCGGCGAAGCTCGGCTGGCAGCCGGCCGGGGCGTCCTCGAACAGCGCGTGCATCTCGCGCCCGATCCAGTGCGGGTCGAGGTAGAGCGTGGAATAGGTGAAGCCTTCCTCGGTGGGCGCGTGGCCGTCATGGATCTCGCCCGGCTCCAGCAGGAACACCTGCCCCGGCGTGCTGACGTTGCGCCGGCGCCGGCAGTTGAACTGCTGCACCCCCTGTTCGGTGACGCCGACCAGGTAGCTGTCGTGCCAGTGCGGGTCGTAGGCGTGGCCCTGGAAATGGGCGCGGATGGTCTCGATGCCCGTGTCACCGTCCTGCGCGAGATCGATCCAGTTGCGATGTTCCAAGGGGCTCTCCAGGGGCCAGGGTGCAGGCCTGCACCGGGCGCGGTCGGAAGGCCATTATCGGTCGTCGGAAAAAACGCGTCTGGAAGATTCGTGCAGCAAACGGCCCCTTGCGGGGCCGTCGGCGGATCAGGGCTTCTGGCTGTAGCTCTGGATCAGGTTGGCGTAGGCCGGCAGATGGCCCCCGAGGATGCCGCCGAAGCCCTCGATGTCGTTGCGCCAGTCACGGTGCAGCTCGCAGCCGACACTGAACCAGTTCATCAGTTGGGCACCGGCCTGGCTCATGCGATCGAGGGCGGCGTCGCGCACCACCGGGTTGAAGGTGCCGGAGGCATCGGTGACGACGAAGACCTCGAAGCCCTCCTCCAGCGCCGACAGGGTCGGGAACGCCACGCAGACGTCGGTCACCACGCCGGCGATGATCAGCTGCTTGCGGCCGGTGGCCTTCACCGCGCTGACGAAGTCGGCGTTGTCCCAGGCGTTGATCTGGCCCGGGCGCGGAATGTAGGGCGCATCCGGGAACAGGGCCTTGAGCTCCGGCACGATGGGGCCGTTGGGGCCGTTCTCGAAGCTGGTGGTGAGGATGGTCGGCAGGTTGAAGAACTTGGCGATGTCGGCCAGGGCCAGCACGTTGTTCTTGAACTCGTCGGGGGTGAAGTCACGCACCAGCGACAGCAGGCCGGCCTGGTGGTCGACCAGCAGCACGGCGGCGTTGTTCTTGTCGAGGCGTTTATAGCGGTAAGCCATGGCATTTCTCCTTGCTTCGGTTGGACGCCGGCCACGTGGGGCCGGCGGAAGGTTGTCGGGGCGGCTTCAGTCGCCCGGGGCGGCGCAGCCGTCCTGAATCAGAAGGCGAAGCACGAGCAGCCGAAGGCGCCCCAGAAGCCCTGGAAGTCACTCACCGGCACGCTGGAGAGGCGCGCCCGCTCGTGGCTGTGGGCGTGCACGCCGCACGGGCCGACGCACTGGTGCACCTGCGCCACCAGCGGCGCACTCGGGCGCCAGTGCCCGGGCACCTTGGCCACCGGCGACCAGTCCGGCAGCACCGGCACGGTCGGCGGCGCGAGGTCGTCGAACTCGGCGGCGGCGTGCACCACCTTGCCGTCCACCACCGTGAGCACGGATTCGATCCACTTGATGGCTTCCTCGTCGACGCTGAAGTAGTCCGCCGAGAGCGCCACCAGGTCGGCCAACTGGCCCACCTTGATCTGGCCCTTCTTGCCCTGCTCCGAGGAGAACCAGGCGCTGCCGTGGGTGAACAGCTCCAGCGCGTTGGCGCGGCTCAGGCCCTGCGGGTACAGCTCCAGGCCGCCGACGGTGCGGCCGCTGACCAGCCAGTAGAGCGAGGTCCAGGGGTTGTAGCTGGAGACGCGGGTGGCGTCGGTACCGGCGCCCACGGGCACGCCCTCGGCGAGCATGCGCTGGATCGGCGGGGTCTTTTCGGCGGCCTTGGAGCCGTAGCGCTCGACGAAGTACTCGCCCTGGAAGGCCATGCGGTCCTGGATGGCGATGCCGCCGCCCAGGGCGCGCACGCGCTCGATGTTCCTGGGTGTGATGGTCTCGGCGTGGTCGAAGAACCAGGGCAGGCCGTTGAAGGGGATGTCGCGGTTGACCTTCTCGAACACGTCGAGCATGCGCGAGATGGATTCGTCATAGGTGGCGTGCAGGCGGAAGGGCCAGCGCTGCTCCACCAGGTGGCGCACCACCGGTTCCAGCTCCTGCTCCATGGTCTGCGGCAGGTCCGGGCGCGGTTCGAGGAAGTCCTCGAAGTCGGCGGCGGAGAACACCAGCATCTCGCCGGCGCCGTTGTGGCGGAGGAAGTCGTTGCCCTGGCCGTACTTCACCGAACCGGTCCAGCGCTTGAAGTCCTCGAGCTCTTCCTTGGGCTTCTGGGTGAACAGGTTGTAGGCGATGCGCACGGTGAGCTGGTCCTCCTTGGCCAACTGCTCGATCACCTGGTAGTCCTCCGGGTAGTTCTGGTAGCCGCCGCCAGCGTCGATGGCGCTGGTGACGCCCAGGCGGTTCAGCTCGCGCATGAACTGGCGGGTGGAGTTGACCTGGTATTCGAGCGGCAGCTTCGGGCCCTTGCTCAGGGTCGAGTAGAGGATCATCGCGTTGGGCCGCGCCACCAGCATGCCGGTGGGCTCGCCACGGCTGTCGCGGACGATCTCGCCGCCCGGCGGGTTGGGCGTATCCCTGGTGTAGCCGACCACCTTGAGCGCGGCGCGGTTGAGCAGCGCGCGGTCGTAGAGGTGGAGCACGAACACCGGGGTGTCCGGTGCGGCCTTGTTCAACTCCTCAATGGTCGGCATGCGCTTCTCGGCGAACTGGAATTCGTTCCAGCCACCCACCACGCGCACCCACTGCGGCGTCGGCGTGCGGTCGGCCTGCTCCTTGAGCATGCGCAGGGCATCGGCCAGGGACGGCACGCCTTCCCAGCGCAGCTCCAGGTTGTAGTTGAGGCCGCCGCGGATCAGGTGCAGGTGCGAGTCGTTGAGGCCGGGGATGACGCTGCGTTTCTTCAGGTCGACGACGCGGGTGGCGTCGCCGCGCAGGGCCATGGCCTCGGCGTCGCTGCCGACGGCGATGAAGCGGCCGTCCCTGATGGCCACGGCCGTGGCGCTGGGGTTGTCGCGATCCACCGTGTGCAGGCGGCCATTGAAGAGGATGAGATCAGCTTTCATATCGGTTCCCGAAGTGGCGGCGAAAGAGGCGCCGGGCATGCCGGCGAAAGGCAGGGCGGACCAGAGCGCACCCGCCGCGCCCAGCACGGAGCTGTTGGCGAGGAAGCGGCGGCGGCCCCGGTTGGTGTCGTCGTTGTCCATGGTGTTCTCCGATCAGCGGGCGTTGAGCCAGCCGGCGAACAGCCGGGTGGCACGGGGCATGAAGAGGTAGACGACCAGCAGCACGATGCTCGCGGTGATCACCAGGTTGCTGCCCAGGTAGCTGCCCAGCCAGGGCAGGCGCGCGAAGGCCGGCTGCCACAGCAGCGGCACCACCAGGCTCAGCGGCAGGATCACCAGGAAGGTCACGCAGGCCTGCTTCCAGCGCGGCGGCTGGGGGGCGTCCGGTGCCTGCGGGGTGAACCAGAACTCGCGTTCGTCCTGCACCTCGATGCGGTCGCCATCGGCCAGCAGCGGCTCGGCTTCGGCGATCAGGGCGCGGCGTTCGCTGGAGTCCAGCCAGTCCTGCAGCTGCCTGGTGCTGGCGAAGCGCAGCACGCAGGTGAACAGTGCGAGGCCGGCCTCGTGGCCGCGCATCACGTCGATGCCCAGGTGCCCGGGGTAGCCCCGGGCGGTGGTGATGGTGCGGCGCAGCCAGGCTTCGTAGTCGGCCTCGCTACCCGCGCGGATACGGTGGCGTACCAGCAGGGTGACGACTTCCCGCGTAAGTTCATCGGGCATGTCCAGCTCCTGTCGAGAGGTTGAGCGCCGGCAGCCGGCGCCGGAAAAATCAGCGTAGCAGTGCCGTTGCGCCCCGCCCGGAAAGGCGCGGCAGGGGCCAGGCGAGCGCCCCCGGGCCACTGATCAGCAAGGTGGTGAAGACGATCAGCAGCAGCCAGGCGAACTGGCCTTCAGCGATGGACCAGCCCGGGTGCACGACGACGAGCGAGACCAGCAGCACGACCAGGATCGGCACGCAGGCCAGGCGGGTCAGGGCGCCGCAGAGGATCGCCAGCGGGCAGGCCACCTCGGCGAGGATCGCCAGCAGCAGCGTCGGCAGCGCGCCCAGGTGCAGCGGGTCTTCGATCACCTTCAGCTCCTGGCTGAAGCCCAGCAGCTTGGGCAGGCCGTGCACCCAGAGCAGCAGCAGCGCGCCGCTGGCACGCAGGAACAGCAGGCCCCAGTCACTCGGCCCAGCCGGCGGCAGTGTCGTGGCGGCGTTCGCCATGGTGTCGCTCCGGTCGGGTTGATTGACGGCCATGGTGCCGCGCCGGGCGGTAAGCGACTTGTATGGATGTGCTGGCTTGGTCCCGATGTGCCCTGGCGATGGCCAGGCTCTCTATCACGGCACATCCAGGGGCTGCCCTGCACCGCACGGCATGCCAGGATGGCAGTTGTCGCGACGCCGTCGTCGCCCCTCTTGCGCCGGTGGCACCGCGGCGAGATGCTGCGCGCCGGATTCCGCCACCGACATCGCCCACGAGGCCCCGAATGCCCGACATGTTGCAGCACTACCCGTTGATCTTCGGCATCGCCCTGGTGCTGGCCGACCTGATCGCCTGGCGCCTGCTGCCGGCCAACCCGGCGGCGTGGCGGGTGCTGGCGCGACTCGGGCTGTTCCTCGCCTACAGCGCGCTGATCATCAACGCCGGGCTCAGCCCGCTGCTGCCGCCGCCCGGCGCCGACACGGCCCAGGCACTGACCGGCACGCTGCTGGAGATCGTCTGGTGGCTGTACTGCGCGCGCACCCTGACCGTGGTGCTGGGCCTGCTGCTGATCTCCCGCAGCGGCCACACCGGGCGCCTGCTGCAGGACGTGATGGGCGCGGTGATCTTCCTCGTCGCCATCGTCGCCGCTGCCGGCTACGTGATGCAGCTGCCGGTCAAGGGCCTGCTGGCCACCTCCGGCGCCATGGCGATCATCGTCGGCCTGGCATTGCAGAGCACCCTGGCGGACGTGTTCTCCGGAATCATCCTCAACACCACCAAGCCCTATCAGCTGGATGACTGGATCTCCATCGACGGCACCGAGGGCAAGGTCATCGAGATCGACTGGCGTGCCACCCATCTGCTCACCAGCCAGGGCAGCACAGCGGTGATCCCCAACTCGGTGGCGGCCAAGGCGAAGATCCTCAACAGCAGCCGCCCCAACGACGCCCACGGGGTTTCCATCAGCCTGGAGGTGCCCGCCAGCGTGCGCCCGCGCCGGGTGCTGGACGCCCTGGAGAAGACCCTGCAGGGCTGCAGCGCCCTGCTCGCCGTCCCCGCGCCCAAGGTGGCGATCAAGAGCGCCGGCGCCTCGGTCAACGTCTACGAGGCGAGCGGCTTCGTCGGCCCGAAGACCAGCAAGGTGGAGGTGCGCAACCTGATGTTCGACCTCGCCCATCGCCACCTGGAAGCCAGCGGCGTGGTGTGGAAGGCCGATGCCCTGCCCCAGGCGCGCCAGCGCCTGTTGCTGGACGAGGTGAAGATCTTCCGCGCCCTCGGCAACGAGGAAAAGGACCTGATCGCCCAGGCCATGGACGCCCGCGACTACCTGGCCGGCCAGGTGGTGCTGGATGTCGGCGAGGTGGCCGGGCACCTGCTGGTGATCGGCACCGGGGTGATCTCGGCGGCGGTGCCCGACGGCGACGCCTGGGTCGAGGCCGGGCGCATGGGCCCCGGCGAGATCATGGGCGAGGAAGGCATCATCGACGACGCCCCCTCCAGCGCCCGCTTCACCGCCCTCACCTCCTGCCGCCTGTACCGCATCGACCGCGACAACATCCGCACCTGCCTGGAACAGCGCAGCGAAATCCGCACCGCCCTCAACCGCCTGCATGCCTTCCGCGAACAGGCCAGCCACTCCCTGCTGCTGCAAAAGCCCACCGCCATCCGCAAGGGCGGCTTCCTGCAGTGGCTGCAGAAGCGCTGACACGAGCCCATCCCAGGGACTGCGCCCACGGGAGCCAGGGAGCGGGTAGCACCCGGTTGCACCCGCTCGTCCGGCTCATGCTGCAAAAGTGACCGAGGGGGATTCACCAGTCACATCCAAAATGCCATCATGCGCGCCGCCCGGCGCCAGGCTTCCCGCGCCGGCACGTTCGGCGATGGAATGCCCGCAGATACAAAGGCCCGCAACCCGGCCTCATGCCCCACGGCGCCAACGCGCCCGGGCTCTTCTCCGCGTCCTGCGGAACCCCCACAGCGTCCAGCCAAGGCCCGCCTCGTGCGCCGGCCAGGCCCTGGCTGTGTTCGCGGCCAGACGGCGACCCCGTACTCCGCGCTGTAACGACTATCCCGCAGCCTGGCAAAACCCGGCTGACGAATAACAGGCACACCCGCTGCCAGAACACGTGGATACCTTGCAATGCCCAACAACCTGAAATTCAGCCACAAGATCCTCCTGGCAGCGTCCCTGGTGATGATCACCGCCTTCGCCTGCTTCGTCCTGTTCAACGACTACCGCCAGCGCCAGACCCTGCGTAACGATGTGCACAACTCGCTGCAGGACCTCGGCGCGCTGACCACCAGCAACATCAAGAACTGGCTCGAAGGCCGCATCCAGCTGCTCGAATCCCTCGGCCAGCAGGTCGCCGCCAACGGCACCGAGAAGGAACAACTGGCCCGCTCCATCGGCCTGCCGGTCTATGGCCAGCGCTTCCAGCTCAGCTATTTCGGCGGTGAAGACGGCCTGATGTTCTCGGTGCCCGCCGGCAACCGCCCCGCCGACTACGACCCGCGCCAGCGCGGCTGGTACAAGGCCGCCAGCGCCGCCCAGGGCACCATCCTCACCGAGCCGTACATCGCCGCCTCCTCGGGCAAGCTGGTGATCACCATCGCCACCCCGGTGCGCGTCGATGGCCGCTTCGTCGGCGTCGCCGGTGCCGACATGGACCTGGACAGCATCACCCGGCTGATCAACTCGCTGAACTTCAAGGGCAACGGCCACGCCTTCCTGGTCAGCGCCCAGGGCAAGGTGCTGCTGCACCCGCAGAACCAGTACATCCTCAAGAACCTCGGCGACCTCTACCCCGGCGCCACCCCGGCCATCCGCCCGGGCGTATCCGAGATCGAGGTGGACGGCCGCACCCAGTTCATCTCCTTCACCCCCATCGAGGGCGTGCCGTCGACCGACTGGTACATCGCCCTGGTGCTGGACCAGGACGCCGCCTTCTCCATGCTCGGCGAGTTCCGTACCTCGGCCATCATCGCCACCGTCATCGCCGTGGTGCTGACCTTCATCCTGCTGGGCATGCTGATCCGCGTGCTGATGCAGCCGCTGCTGGTGATGGGCCGCGCCATGGGCGACATCGCCGAGGGCGAAGGCGACCTGACCCGCCGCCTGGAGGTGCATTCCCAGGACGAATTCGGCGAGCTGGCCCAGGCCTTCAACCGCTTCGTCTCGCGCATCCACGCATCGATCCGCGAGGTGTCCTCGGCCACCATCCAGGTCAACGAAGTGGCCAAGCTGGTGGTCAACGCCTCCAACTCCTCGATGCACAACTCAGACGAGCAGGCCCAGCGCACCAACAGCGTCGCCGCCGCCATCAACGAACTGGGCGCCGCTGCCCAGGAGATCGCCCGCAACGCCGCCGACGCCTCGCACCAGGCCTCCGATGCCCGCGAACTGGCCGAGGAAGGCAAGCAGGTGGTCGGCAGGACCCTCACCGCCATGCACGAGCTGTCCAGCAAGATCAGCGCCTCCAGCGCCCAGATCGAGACCCTCGCCGGCAAGACGGTCGACATCGGCCAGATCCTCGACGTGATCAAAGGCATCTCCGAACAGACCAACCTGCTCGCGCTCAACGCCGCCATCGAAGCGGCCCGCGCCGGTGAGGCCGGCCGTGGCTTCGCCGTGGTCGCCGACGAGGTGCGCAACCTCGCCCACCGCACCCAGGTGTCGGCCCAGGAGATCCACCAGATGATCGAGGAACTGCAGGTCGGCTCCCGCGAGGCGGTCGACACCATGACCGAGAGCCAGCGCTACAGCCAGCAGAGCGTCGAGATCGCCAACCTGGCCGGCGAACGCCTCTCCAGCGTCACCCAGCGCATCGGCGAGATCGATGGCATGAACCAGTCCGTCGCCACCGCCACCGAGGAACAGACCTCCGTGGTCGAAGCGCTGAACATGGACATCACCGAGATCAACACCCTCAACCAGGAAGGCGTGGAAAACCTCCAGGCCACCCTGCACGCCTGCGCCGACCTGGAACAACAGGCCGAGCGCCTCAAGCACCTGGTGGGCAGCTTCCGCATCTGACCGGCAGCGCCGCGCCCGCCGGCTTGAGTGGTTCCCCGCGTTCGCGAGGATGACGAGGGGGCACACACCATCCCCCCACACCGTCCCCCCCCCCCCGCGCACGCGGGGGCCCACTGAACAGGTGCAACCCTGCCCTACGCCCGGCGCAACCTCGTAGGCCGGGTGGAACCCGCGTGCCCTATTCGTCCTCCATCACCCTCGGTGGCAGGCCGATCTGGCTGCCGTGGCGCCGCCCCCAGTCGTCGAGGACCTTGAGCGCGTCCACCAGGGAGGCGCCCAGCGGTGTGATGCGGTATTCGACGCGAGGCGGCACCTGCTGGTAGTCGCGGCGCAGCACCAGGCCTTCCAGCTCCAGCTCGCGCAGTTGCAGCACCAGCATCTTTTCGCTGATGCCACCGACCTGCCGGCGCAGCTCGCCGAAGCGGCGTGCCCCGTCGCCGAGGCTGTAGAGGATCTGCGCCTTCCACTTGCCGCCGATGACCTTCATGACGGCATCCAGGCCCGGGTTGCCATGTTTTTCGAAGCTGCTCATGAGCGCGGCCCCCTGCTGCCGGGGCCCACGCGGGCTATTGAGGACATCGCCTGCCCCCTCCGTAGGAGATTTCTTAAATGACAGCTATTGGGCAGCAATAGGCGAGTGACGACCCTGACTTCAGTCAAATCGCACGCACAAAAACACCGGTACTCACCATCCGGGTGGTGCCGGGCCGTTTTCGGCGCTCGGTGCACAACGCCCGACATTCAGACGATCAGTGCAACCCGCTGTGAAACGCCCTCAGCCGGCCAGCCGTTGTGCCAGGAAGTCGACGAACACCCGCACCTTCTGCTGCAGATGGCGGTTGCTGGCGTACAGGGCGTAGATGGTGCGCCGGGCCAGTTGCTGTTGCGGGAGCACCCGTTGCAACTGGCCGCTGGCGAGGTGCGGGTCGGCGATGAAGGACGGCAGCGCGCCGATGCCGGCGCCGGCCAGCAGCAGGTCGCAGAGCATCAGGCTGTTGTCCACCGAGAGCCGGGTGCGCAGTTCCACGCCACGCCCCTTGGGGCCGTCCAGGCGCCAGCCGCCGGGGTTGTCGGCCAGGCGGTAGGCGAGGCAGTCGTGCCCGCACAGGTCCTCCACCTGCCGGGGCGTGCCCCGCGCCGCGAGGTAGCCGGGGGCGGCGCAGATCACCTGCTCCACCTCGCCCAGGCGCCGGGCGATGAGGCTGGAGTCGGGCAGGCTGGAGCGGATGCGCAGCGACACGTCGAAGCCTTCGGAGACCGGGTCCAGCAGGTGGTCGTCCAGGGTCAGCTCCACGTTCAGTTGCGGGTACAGCGCCATGAACTCCACCAGCAGCGGCGACAGCACCTTGAGGCTGAACGACAGCGGTGCGTTGACCCGCAGGCGCCCGCTCACCTCACCCGTGCCCAGGGCGGTGGCGCTTTCCAGGGCATCCAGCTCGTCCAGCAGGCGGCAGCACTCGGCGAAGTAGGCGCGCCCGGTATCGGTGAGGCTCATGCGCCGGGTGGTGCGTTGCAGCAATAGGCTGCCCAGGCGCGCCTCCAGCTGGCGCACCTGCTTGCTCACCGCGGCGGTGGACTGGCCCAGGTCGACGGCGGCCTTGCTGAAGCCATCGAGTTCGACGACGCGGCGGAAGGTCCGCATGGCAACGAGCAGGTCCATATTTTCCCTCGGGTTGAATGTCTTTCAGCGGAGGCGGAGATTATCTCTTCAGGGCTGACAAATACCATCGCGGCATCCATCACCACGAGGAATACCGCCATGCCCCTGCCACGCCCCCTTTCCCGCCTCGCCGCCCTGCCCCTGCTGCTGTCCCTGGCGCAGGGCGCCTTCGCCGCCGAGGAAGTCGGCAAGAGCCCCTGGGGGCCGAAGGACGAGATCGGCCGCCTCAACCTGATCACCCCCGAGTCCCGCGCCGCCATCCTCGGCCGCCTCAGCGGCGGCAAGGCCTACGACCTGGCCGTGGAGTACTTCATCGGCATGCCCAGCTGGCAGGCGGCGGGCGACCCGCCCTACCAGATGTGGATGACCCACACGCCCCACGGCAACCTGCTGGCCGACCCGATGGGCGTCGGCGAGGCGATGAACCGCCACGTCAGCTACACAGGTTCGGCGGTGTCGATGTACGCCCACATGGGCACCCATATCGACGCACTCAACCACTTCGGCCTGGAGGGCAGGATCTGGAACGGCTACGCCGCCGCCGACCACCTGGGCGACCGCGGCTGGAACGTGACCGGCGCGGAGAAGCTGCCGCCCATCGTCGCCCGTGGCGTGCTGATCGACATCCCCGCCGCCAAGGGCGTGGAGCTGCTGCCGGACAGCTACCGCGTAACCCGCCAGGACCTGCAGCAAGCATTGAACAAGCAGGGCGTAAGCCTGCAGAAGGGCGACGTGGTGCTGATCCGCACCGGGCGCATGCGCGACTACGAGGACGCCCAGCGCTACATGACCAACCCACCGGGCCTGAGCCTGGACGCGGCGAAGTTCCTCGTCGAGGACGGCGGCGCCATGGTGGTGGGAGCGGACAACCTCAGCTTCGAGACCTTCCCCACCGAGGTACCGGACAACTACATCCCCGTGCACACCTACCTGCTGGCCCAGCAGGGCGCGCCGATCATGGAGCTGGTGGACCTCGAAGGCCTGTCGCGGGACAAGGTCTACGAATTCGCCTTCATCGGCGCCTCGCTGAAGTTCCGCGGCGCCGACGCCGCCCCGATCCGCCCGGTGGCGCTGCCGATCGACTGAGGCGCTTCCCGGGCCACGGAGAAGGCACGGAGGTTTCACAGCAGTGCGCGGGCTGTGTCACTATCGCGCCTCCTTCGCGGCGCCCCTCGCTGGGCGCCGCACCTCCGTCGGTACAAGGAACGTCGCGTTTGGACACCTCGGTATTTCTCGTGGTGATGGCGGCCGCCGCCCTCCACGCGGGGTGGAACGCCCTGCTGAAGATCGGCCTCGACCGCCTGCTCACCGCCACCCTGATCCAGATGGCCGCCGGCCTGGTGGCGATGCTCGCCCTGCCCTTCGTGGCCTTCCCGGTCGCGGCCGCCTGGCCCTGGATCATCCTCTCCGCCGTGCTGCACATCGGCTACAACAACTTCCTGTCCCGCGCCTACCAGTACGGCGACCTCGGCCAGGTGTACCCGCTCTCGCGCGGCAGCTCGCCGCTGATCGTGGCGCTGCTGTCGGTGCTGTTCCTGCATGACGGGCTCGACCATGCCGAGCTGCTTGGCCTGCTGACCCTGGTGATCGGCATCTGGCTGATGGCCTGGCGTGGCGGGCGCAGCAGCGCCGGGCTGAGCCGGCCGATGCTGTTCTGCTCGCTGATGACGGCGGCCTTCATCGCCGGCTACACCCTTTCCGACGCGGTCGGCGCACGCAGCAATGGCGACGCGCTGTCCTACGCCGCCTGGCTGTTCGCGGTGAATGGCTGGGTGATGGCTCTGGTGATCGCGGTGCAACGCGGGCCACGCGTGTTCCTGCAGCTGGGCCCGTACTGGAAGAGCGGCCTGGCGGGCGGCGCCATGTCGTTGCTGGCCTACAGCATCGTCATCTGGGCCATGACCCGGGCACCGGTGGCGCTGGTCTCGGCATTGCGCGAGACCAGCGTGGTATTCGCCCTGCTGATCGGCTGGCTGGCGCTGAAGGAGCCGATGCCGGCGATCCGCCTGCTGGCCTGCCTGGTGATCGCCATCGGCGTGGTGGTGATGAAGCTCGGCTAGCCGGCTAGTCCAGCGCCTGCACCCGGTAGCTGTGGCTGAGGCTGCGCCCGAGCACGGGGTCGTGCAGTTCCACGCTGAAGTGCTCCCCGGGCACGGGGTCGCCGATGAAGGGCAAGGTGCCGCAGAACATCGCGGTGCCGGCCGGCAGGCTGGCATCGCCGGTGCGCAGGGCGATCAGCTCGCGCGGGTCCAGCAGCGTCGCGGCGAGCCCGGCCTGGTACAGCTCGTCACGCCCCTCGACATGGCGCCAGCAACGCAGGCGCAGCTGGTCCCAATGCCCCGCCACTTCATGGAAACGCCACAGTTCGCGGCCCACCGGCTTGAGGCAGAGCTGCCGCGAGACGGCGATGTCGTACCCCTCGACGCGACGGTCCGCGTGGTCGGAACCGATGCCGACATAGAGCGCCGTGCCCGTGGAGAAGAGCACGCACTCGACCTCGGCCGAGGAGTCCCTGCCCGGCACCTGGAAGCCGTCGTCGGTGCACAACAGGTCGGCGGACAGTTCATAGAAGCAGGGCAACGTCTCCGGCGAGCGCGCGCCAAGCTCGCGTACCTGCGCGGCGACGCTGTCGGCATCGCGCCCCGTCCAGCCGGCGACCACCAGGCTGCGTACATCGAACGCGAGGGATTCCCCGCCGGCCACGGTGAAGTGCAGTGTCATGGCTAACTCCTGTCGAACTGATGCGAGTGTTCCCGCGCAGCGTCGCGCCGGAGCGACGGAAGACGTCCGGGCAGGCGGGAAGCGGTGGAAGCCACGATGCTAGAGCGTGCGCACGGAGGGGCACAGAGGAAGAATCCGCAACCTGTGAAGGACGGCACCACAACGTGTGTGGACAGAAACCCGAGTTGGCGAAAGGGAGAAAGCGGGGAAGGAAACGGGCCCGCAGGCACGGGCCCGGAGGGGGGCGGTTCAACCGCAGCTGACGCCCTTGATCAGGTTGGCGTCATCGGTGTCGATGTTCAGGCGGCGGGAGTTGTATTCCAGGGTCATCACGCTGCCCGGCTTGAGCACGCGCACGTCGCTGGCACCGGCGGCCTTCTTCGCCTGTTCGACCAGGTCCGGGGTCGCGGCCTTGCCCACCAGCGAACGCACGGGGCCGGACGAGCAGCGGCCATCCTCGGAAGGCGCAGCGGCCGGCAGGCTCTCGCTGGCAACGGCGGCGGGCTTCTCCGCCGGCGCGTCGGTGGAGCTGCAACCGGCCAGCAGAGCGCCCATGAGCGCCAGGCCGAAGGTGATGGAAGTGCGAGACATACTGCGATCCTCATAGTGAAAACGAAGCTGAAATCGGTGGCAGGGAAAGGCCCGGGCCGCGTGCATGGGACACGCGCCGCCGCCTCGCCGTTCCCGACGCAGGCGCGCATTGTAGCGCGGCGCCGGCCTTGTGCAGGCGTGGCGCATCCGTGGTGCGGTTCGCGACTCAGCCGAGCCGCGCGATGTTGTCGTCGATGCGCGCCTGGATCGTGCGCAAGGTGTCACGGGTGATGCCGTGGGGGAACCGGCCCTCGGCGCGGGCACTGAAGCCACTGGCCACATGGCGGATCCGCTCGATGATGTCAGCAGCGTCCCGGGCCGTAAGATCCGCCTCCTCCGCTGCGAGCTTGAGCAGGTGCTGCCGGGTGATGCGCAGCGCCTCTCCCATCACGTCCATCTGGTGGTAGCCACCCGGTCCTTCGCAGAAGGTCACGTCGTAGGCTGGGGCCAGCGTCCATTGGCCGCTGGCGGACATCAGGTAGGCGAAGTTCTTGGGGTGATCGTCACGGTTGTTGAACACCACGTTGAACACGATCCGTTCGAAGGCGATCGCTTTCTCCCGCACGTCATTGCAGCAGTACTGGGTCGCCCGCAGGAAATGTGTGTAATCCAGCGCACCGGCTATGCGGAAGTCCGCGCCGGTGAAGGCGGCCAGGCTCTGCATGGGCACGCGCATGCCCCCCTGCCGGTCGAAGCGGCGGCTGGCGAAGGCAGCCCGCCCGTTCGGTAGCTCGAAGTGCTCGGTGTCCGGGGTTTCGATGGCGCATTCGCGCAGGCATTGCGCGTAGAGCGCTTCGACGGCGCACACCTCGGGGTGCTCCCAGGCCGCCGGGAACTTGATCAGCCAGGCTTCCAGGCCAGGCGCCGCCGCCGTGCTGAAGCGACCGCTCACAGGGTCGCGATAGAGCAATACCTTGGGCCGCGCTCCATGGGGCGAGCCGCCCATGAGCATCAACTGCTGCAGGAATTCCCCGCCCTCGCCATCGAGCACCGCCTGGACTTCCGCCGCCAGTTGCTCGAGGGGAACCTCTTCACAGGACAGGGGCGACTCCGCCGCCGGCTCGAACGACATCGCCCCCATGGCATGCGAGCCTATGTAGGTCAGGCGTTCCAGAGGGCCGATTTGCGCGGGGTTGAGCCCACGTCGCTTGAACAGGCGATCCATCAGCAACATGCCCCAACCATCGGGCAGCGAGTCGTAGACCGGCCCCGGCAGCGACAGCTGATGATCGGGAAAATCCCTGCGCAGCCGTGGCCCCTTGAGGGGCAGGCGCAAGGCTGACAGTTCCAGCCCCGACTCCAGCGCTTCTTCGCTGAACTCGAAGGCGATCAACGGACGGCCTGTGAGCGCGGTCGAGGAAACCAGCGATCCCCAGCGCCAATGGGCACCCCAGCCGTCGTAGTAGACGTCGACCCGTCTAGACATCGCCGGTTTTCCTTTTGACCCGCTGGCGCTGGGCGCCCTGTTCATAGCGGAGGATGTCATCCAGGCTTTCCAGCTGCGGCATGAACAGCCGCTCCAGCTCGCCGAGACGCCCCAGGACCATGGCCACGCGCACCACGCTATCGAACGCCACGCTGCGCCCGGCCTCCAGATTCGACAAGGTTCCCACACCGATGCCGGCTCGGGCGGCCACCTCCGCCTGGGTCATCTGCTGGGACAGGCGCTCCTGGCGCAAACGCGTGCAGAGCAGCTCGACCACTTCGCCGGGCTTGATCAGACCTAAATTCATCATATCGAGTGTTAAACCCGGATAAAGCCGTTAATACTCTGAATTATAGAGTTATACGCGGCTGTGCAAATATAAATTAATTTCATGAAACCACGCTTTATCCACGAATAACCCATATAAGAATCGGAAAAATGGACTTATATGAAAATAGCCCGGTACTCGGGGCGCGCCCTCTCGAAGCATCGGCGGTTCAGCCCAGGCAGCGCTGAATACTGGCTCCCAATTGCAGGATGCTCGCGTCCTGGCCGCCCAGGCCACAGACGCCAAGGGCGATACCGGGGTGCTTCGGCAGCGGGATCGACAGCGCGCAGCCGTCGATGAAGTTGACCACGCTCGGGTTGGCCAGCACCCGCGCGTCGGTGCGGTGGTAGGCGTCCTCGTCGAGGATGTCCGCCAGGCGCGGCGGGGATACGGACACGGTGGGCATGAGCCAGGCATCGTCGCCCCGCAGCACCTCGGCGGCGCGGGCGCCCTCCTCGTCCAGCTCGATGAACGCGTGGCCGCCGGAGGCGAAGTGCCGCTGGGCGCGCTCCAGCATGATCTCGGTCAGCTCGCGGCTGCTGATGCGCCCCCTGGTGAGGCGCGTGGACCACTCCGCCAGGGTGATGAGGGGATTCATGCGTCCACCTCCACCTGCACGCGGCAAGCATGGCCCGGGGTCCGATGGTGCACCGGGTGCTGCAGTCCGACGGTACGGGCCTCGCCGTCACCCCCGGCCCGGCCGGCGACCGGCATTCCATTGGGTTCGACGGCCAGGCGACGCTCGCCCGCGATGATGAAATCCAGTGCCGTGGTCAGTCTCCTTGCTTGCGTTGTTCGTCCCACCGGCCCCGCCTCGGATACCCATCCCGACAGCGGGGACGAGCACGCCCCCCCCCCGAAAAGCGTGGGTTGCCTTGGGCGATGCCCGTGCGGTGAAGTGGCCGTGATCCTAGGCTCAAGCCCGATGGGCTCGACAGGTGAAAGGGTCCGCTTGCCCTGCCGGATGACGCCACGCCGGGTGGAGGGAAACCGACACGCCCGGGTTTGACCGCCCGCGCCCGCTGCGGCCTAATGCGCGCCCCGCCAGGCTTGACCGGAGATGGCCATGAGCACCGAACCCAATGTGCGCCCCAGCACGCTGCACCTGCCCCAGGGCCCCTGGGCGACGGTGCTCGACTGCCTCTGCGCGCACTTCCCGGCCATCGACCGCGCCACCTGGCTCGACCGCATGGCGCGTGGGCGGGTGACCGATGGCGAGGGCCGCCCGGTGGATGCGCTGCGCCCCTACCAGGTGGGGTTGTGCGTGCGCTACTACCGCGAGGTGGCGCAGGAGCGCGAGATCCCCTTCGAGGAGCACGTGCTCTACCAGGACGAGCGCCTGGTGGTGGTCGACAAGCCGCACTTCCTGCCGGTGATGCCCGCTGGCGAATACGTCGAGCAGACCCTGCAGGCGCGCCTCACCCGGCGCCTGGGCATCCCCGGCCTGGTGCCGCTGCACCGCATCGACCGGCACACCGCCGGCCTGGTCCTGTTCTCCCGCGAGCCGGCCACCCGTGGCGCCTACCAGGCGCTGTTCCGTGAGCGCCGCGTGCACAAGCGCTACGAGGCGGTGGCCGCGCCGCTGCCGCAGCTGGAATTCCCGCTCACCCTGCGCACCCGCCTGGAGCCGGGCGAGCCCTTCTTCCGCATGCAGCAGGTGGACGGCGAGCCCAACACCGAAACCCGCCTGGAGGTGATCGAGCGCGGCTCGCAGCTGTGGCGCTACGCCCTGCACCCCGTGACCGGCCGCAAGCACCAGCTGCGCGTGCACATGGCCGCCCTCGGTGCGGGCATCCTCAACGACGGCTTCTACCCTGACCTGCACGACACCCAGGCCCCCGACGACCATGCCCGCCCCCTGCAACTGCTGGCCCGCGAACTGGCCTTCGTCGACCCCATCAGCGGCGACGCCCTGCGCTTCGAAAGCACCCTGCGGTTGATGGCTATCGCGTAACGGGGCCCAACTCCGCCATGTTGGGTTTCGTACCTCTACCCAACCCACGAATGCCGGGCGCCCACCACAGCCCCACCAACGCAACCCGCGTCCCCCCTGTAGGGGCGAATTCATTCGCCCATCGGTGCGCAGCGCTGCATCCGGTACCCAGCCCCTGGCTCTACTGCGTTGGGCTTCGTGCCTCAGCCCAACCTACGGATGCCGGGCGCCACTCTCGTGGGAGCGAATTCATTCGCGAAAGACCCGAGTCCCTCGCCCGGTGCATTGTCCAGTGGATCCCCGCGTTCGCGAGGATGACGAGGGGCTTGGGAGGCCTCGCCCATCCGTCACCCCCGCGAACGCGGGGGGGCACTCGAGCGCGCCGCTCCGTTCGCGAATGAATTCGCTCCCACAGCGCCCTGACCCCCACGAACTTTTCTTGACCGCTCATTCAGGCGCGAGGATATTACGCCCGTCATCCAAAGCCGATGGACGCGCCGTGAAGCTCCACTACGCTTGCTGGGTCGATAGACATCAACAGAGATAGAGGAAAAGTTCATGAGCCAATACGACGTGGTAGTGATAGGCGGCGGGCCGGGTGGTTACAACGCGGCGATCCGCGCTGGCCAGCTCGGCCTGAAGGTGGCCTGTGTCGAGGGACGCGAGACACTGGGCGGAACCTGCCTGAACGTCGGTTGCATGCCGTCCAAGGCGCTGCTGCACGCCTCCGAACTCTACGAGGCCGCTGCCGGCAAGGAATTCGAACTGCTCGGCATCGAGGTCAAGCCCACGCTCAACCTCGGGCAGATGATGAAGCAGAAGGCCGACAGCGTGAGCGCGCTGACCAAGGGCATCGAATTCCTCTTCCGCAAGCACAAGGCCGAATGGATCAAGGGCTGGGGGCGCATCGACGGCCCGGGGCGCGTCGTGGTCAAGGGCGACGATGGCAAGGAGCAGGTGCTGGAAGCCCGGCACATCGTCATCGCCACCGGTTCCGAGCCCACGCCGCTGCCGGGCGTGGAGATCGACAACAAGCGCATCCTCGACTCCACCGGCGCCCTGTCCCTGCCCGAGGTACCCAGGCACCTGGTGGTGATCGGTGCCGGCGTGATCGGCCTGGAGCTGGGCTCCGTCTGGCGCCGCCTGGGCGCCGAGGTCACGGTGGTGGAATACCTCGACCGCATCTGCCCCGGCCTGGACGTGGAAACCGGCAAGACCCTGCAACGCGCCCTGGCCAAGCAAGGCATGAAGTTCAAGCTCGCCTCCAAGGTCACCCGCGCCAAGAGCGGCAAGAGCGGCGTCGAACTCAGCGTCGAGCCGGCCGCCGGTGGCGAGGCCGAAACCCTCCAGGCCGACTACGTGCTGGTGGCCATCGGCCGCCGCCCCTACACCCAGGGCCTGGGCCTGGAGACGGTGGGCCTGAGCGTCGACAAGCGCGGCATGCTGGCCAACGAGAAGCACCAGAGCGCCACGCCCAACATCTGGGTCATCGGCGATGTCACCTCCGGCCCGATGCTCGCGCACAAGGCCGAGGACGAAGCCATCGTGTGCATCGAGCGCATCGCCGGGCACAAGGCCGAGGTGAACTACGAGGTCATCCCCAACGTCATCTACACGCGCCCGGAAGTGGCCACCGTGGGCAAGACCGAGGAGCAGTTGAAGGCCGAGGGCCGCGCCTACAAGGTGGGCAAGTTCCCCTTCACCGCCAACAGCCGCGCCAAGATCAACCACGAGACCGAAGGCTTCGTGAAGGTGCTGGCGGACGAACGCACGGACGAAGTGCTGGGCGTGCACCTGGTCGGCCCCAGCGTCAGCGAGATGATCGGCGAGTACTGCGTGGCGATGGAGTTCTCCGCCTCCAGCGAAGACATCGCGCTGATCTGCCATCCGCACCCGACCCGCTCCGAAGCGCTGCGCCAGGCCGCCATGGATGTCAGCGGCTGGGCGATGCAGAGCTGACGGCCCGATGCCCATGAAAAAGGCGCCTCTCCGGCGCCTTTTTCATGTGAGCCTCGCCAACCACGCCCCCTGGGCGAGGTGGCCTGTGAAGAGCTGAGCCCCCGCAGGATGAACACCGTGCGCACCTCCGCACGGTGCCTCCGGCGGACTCCCAGGTGCGCGCGGCGCACCCTACATCCACACTCCGAAGCCTGGCCAAGCCCCTTGCCAAGAGGGCAGGTTGTGACCATTCGAATTGAAGCCCCAGAGGATGAACACGTGCCGTAGGGTGTGCCGTGCGCACCTCCTCACGGAGCTTCCGACAGCCCCTCCCGTGTGCGCGCAGCACACCCTACGTCAACACTCCGGAGTCTGGCTGCCTAAAGAAGCTGGTGCTTGTGCAGCAGCCGGTAGAAGGTCGGCCGCGAGATGCCCAGCACCCGTGCCGCCAGGCTGAGGTTGTTGCCGTAGCGCGCCAGCGCGTCGCACAGCGCCTGGTACTCCGCGCGGCGCTTGTAGTCGTCCAGGGTGCCGATCAGCACGCTGTCCATCGGCACGCTGTGCAGCCCCAGGTCCGCCGCCTCGATCTGCTCCCCCTCCGCCAGCGCATAGCCGCGCCGCACCCGGCTGGCCAGCTCGCGCACGTTGCCCGGCCAGTGGTGGCGCACCAGCGCGGTCAGCGCCTCCTCGCTGAACTGCCGCGGCTTGTGCCCGGACTCCAGGCTGTAGAGATCGGCGAAGTAGTTGGCCAGCAGCGCGATATCGCCCTGGCGGCGGCGCAGCGGCGTCAGGCGCACCTGGTGCGGCGCCAGCAGCTGGTAGAGCTCCGGGAGGAAGCGCCCCTGCTCGGCCATCAGCTCGATGTCGCGGTCCGAGGCCACCAGCAGGCGCACGTCCAGGCTGCGTGCCGGGCCCTGGGGCTGCGGCAGCTTGCGGGTACGCAGGCAGTGCATCAGGGTGCGCTGCACCTCCAGCGGCAGCTCGCTCACCGCGTCGAGGAACAGGCTGCCGCCGCTCGCCGCCTGCAGGCGCCCCGCCGGGCCGAACAGCGCGGCGCTGCAGCCGGCCTCGTCCAGCACCCCGCAGTTGAAGGCCACGAAGGGCCCGCCCACGCGGCGTGAATAGCGATGCAGCGTGCGCGCCACCAGTTCCTTGCCGGTGCCGCTCTCGCCGAGGATCAGCACCGGCCGGTCCAGCGGCCCGAACTTAGCCAGTTGCTTGCGCAGGTCACGCAGCGGCCGGCTCTGCCCCAGCAGCTCGTGGTCGGCACCCTGGCGGCTGCCGAGGCCACGCAGCCGAGCGATGCCGAAGGCCCGGCCGAGCAGCCCTTGCAGGCGCGCGGAATCCACCGGGACTTCCACCGTGTCGAAGAACCATTCGCCGGCGAAATCCTCCACCCGCTCCTGGGGCGCGATGTCCCGCCCCAGCAGGCCGATCCACTCGGTGCCGCTGCTGCTGATGAGCGTCTTGATGCGTTCGGGGTTGTCCAGGTGCTCATGCCGCAAGCACAACAGGCCGACGTCATAACCGCCCGCCTGCGCCTGCTGCGACTCGCGGCTCTCCACCGTCCAGCCGCTGGCCTGAAGGCGCGGCAGCAGCTGTCGGCACTCCTCACAAGGGTCGATCATCAGCACGCGGCGAGCAGTCGGGGTGATGGTGTCCAACATGTCCCATCCTTGGCGCCAATTTTTTGATTAATGCAATAAAAACAATGGTTTGGCGCTTCTAACTGTAACGCTAGCAATATCTTTGACGGGCTATGGAACCATTTCTTATAGGCATCATCGCGAAGGGTTCTTAAAACGCCGAAGCGATCGGGCGCAGGCCCTGCGCAGTGAAAAAGCCCGGAGAATCGGCCTCTCGAAAACATGACGCAGCCGACAAAACGCCCCGTGCCCAAGACATTGGTAATAGCACCTTGCCAATAGCCGTATTGATTGGCATAACGTAGGCTTTTCCCCACTAGTTACAAGGATGTATCTGATGCGAATCCTGCGTCGCACGCTGGTGCTTCTGCTCGTTCTGATCCTCCTGGGCCTGGCCGTCGTCCTTTATTACGTCGCCAACCCCAACCTGCCGACCTACAAAGCCCCCGAGCAGCTGCACTACCTCAATCAGTGGGACGAACAGGCTCGCCAGACCTACTACTACACGCCCCAGGGCACCACGGTTAAGGGCCTGCGCTACGACTGGTTCACCGCGCTCGAACTGCCCTTCTCCAGCGACAGGTTCGCCCGCCCGGAATACCTCGCCCGCTTCGGCTTCCTCGTCGACCCGCTGCAGAAGGCCACCGAGATCAACCCCGGCAACCTGCCCGTCGGCTTCGCCCGCCATGAAGACGACGACACCGGCCAGCAGTACCTCGACATCACCTGCTCCGCCTGCCACACCGGCGAGCTGCACTACAAGGGCCAGGCCGTGCGCATCGACGGCGGCGCCGCCCTGCACTCCCTCGCCTCCACCGTGCCCACCCTCAGGGGCGGCGGCTTCGGCCAGGCGCTGGGCATGAGCATGGCCTTCACCTACTACAACCCCTTCAAGTTCAACCGCTTCGCCAAGACCGTGCTCGGCAGCGAATACCCCAAGGGCAAGGACGAACTGCGCAGCGACTTCAAGGACGTGCTCGACCGCCTGCTCGGCACTGCCTGGAACGACACCCACCGCGGCCTCTACCCCACCGAGGAAGGCTTCGGCCGCACCGACGCCTTCGGCCGCATCGCCAACAGCGTGTTCGGCGACGCCATCGACCCCGCCAACTACCGCATCGCCAACGCCCCGGTGAGCTACCCGCAGCTGTGGGACATCTGGAAATTCGACTGGGTGCAGTGGAACGGCTCCGCCATGCAGCCCATGGCCCGCAACATCGGCGAATCCCTGGGCGTCGGCGCCAGCCTCACCCTGCACCAGGAGAACGGCCAGCCGGTGCCGCTGGACCAGCGCTACGCCTCCAGCGTGCGCGTGCGTGACCTGCACACCCTGGAAGAAACCCTCAAGACCCTGAAGCCGCCGACCTGGCCGGAAGAGGTCTTCGGCAAGATCGACCTGCCCCGCGCCAGCCAGGGCCGCGCCCTGTTCGCCGAGAACTGCGCCTACTGCCACGCCCCCAACCCGCAACCGGTGGACAAGCGCCTGGCGCCCGACCGCGACCCGGAGTGGAAGATGCGCATGATCGCCACCGACAAGATCGGCACCGACCCCACCACCGCCGACAACATCGCCGACCACCGCTTCGACATCACCAAGCTCGGCTGGACCAAGGAGCAGCTCTCCAAGCTCGACGTCGTCCTGTTCAGCAAGCCGCCGCTGCAGGACCTCGACTTCAGCAAGATCTCCAGCGCCAAGGGCCTGGCCTACCTCACCGCTTACGTCGAAGACCGCGCCTACGAGCAGGCCGGCATCAGCGGTGAAGAACGCAAGCAGATGGACGGCTACGGCCTGAAGATCGGCGTGCGCGAACTGCGCGCCTACAAGGCGCGCCCGCTGGACGGCATCTGGGCCACCCCGCCCTTCCTGCACAACGGCTCGGTGCCCACCCTCTTCCAGCTGCTCTCCCCCGTGCCCGAGCGCGCCAAGGAGTTCTACGTCGGCAACTTCGAGTACGACCCGCAATTCGCCGGCTTCAAGCACGACAAATTCCCCGGCGGGTTCCTGTTCAAGACCTCCGTCACCGGCAACAGCAACCAGGGCCACGAGTTCCGCGACGGCTGCCGCCAGAACGGCGTCATCGGCCGCGCCCTCTCGCCGGACGAACGCCTCGCGCTGATCGAATACCTCAAGGTCATGGGCAACCAGAGCCTGGAAGAAAAGCTCAGCCCGGTAGCGCCCAAGCCCTGGACGCCCGGCCCCGCCTGCGAAGGCTGATAGACCGCTGTCACACCCCTCCCCGCCACGGGGAGGGCCTGGGAACGAACAACAAGGACTCCAGCTCCCATGCTCAAGCGCTTCTGGCTCTGGCTCGGCCGCCTCCTCGGCAAGCTCACCCTCACCCTCCTCGTCGTCGGCCTGCTGGGCTGGGGCATCGGCTCGCTCTACTACAGCTGGAAATTCTCCGGCCCCGTCTCCGCCGACGAACAGATCCCCCCGACCGAGGCCAGCGACGCCAAGGCCATCATGGAATCGGCCGTGCGCGTGGTCGAACAGCACCGCGACAACACCCGCGTGATGCGTGACGCCCACGCCAAGGCCCATGGCTGCGTGAAGGCCGAAGTCACGGTCGCGAAGGACCTGGCCAGCGACCTGCGCGCCGGCGTGCTCGCCGAACCGGGCAAGACCTGGCAAGCCTGGATGCGCCTCTCCAACGGCAACGCCTACCCGCAGTTCGACAGCGCCCGCGACGCACGCGGCATGGCCATCAAACTGCTCGACGTGCCCGGCCAGAAACTGCTCAACGCCCTGGACCACGCCAACGAACAGGACTTCGTGATGTTCAACCACGACGTCTTCTTCATCCGCGACGTGGCCGAATACCGCAGCAACTTCGAAGCCCAGGCCAACGGCCAGAAGGTCGGCGCCTTCTTCCCCAGCCTCGACCCGCGCACCTGGGAGATCCGCCACATGCTGATCGCCCTGCAGACCCTCGCCCCGGCCCCGGACAGCCCGACCGACACCGTCTACAGCTCCGTCTCCCCGTACAAGCTCGGCCAGGCCAACATCAAGTACCGCGTCATCCCCGACCCGCAATCCTGCCCCGAGTACAAACTGCCCAAGCAGAACACCGACCTGCCCAACTTCCTGCGCAACGCCCTGTACCAGCGCCTCTCCCTGGACCGCGTACCGGCCTGCTTCGCCCTCCAGGTGCAGGTGCAGAACCCGCAGTACTACATGCCCATCGAAGACACCAGCGTAGCCTGGAGCGAGAAGATCTCCCCCTTCCAGACCGTCGCCACCATCAAGGTGCCCGCGCAGGACTTCGATAGCCGCGAGCAGAACGAATTCTGCGACAACCTCTCCTTCAACCCCTGGCACGCCCTCCCCGAACACCGCCCCATTGGCGGCATCAACCGCCTGCGCAAGGTGGTGTACGAAACGGTGAGCGTGTACCGGCATGAACGGAATGGTGTGGCGCAGCCGCAGGCTGAGGTGAAAGGACAGTAAAGGTGATCCTTAGCCGAGTATGGCTAATAGATAATCAGTCATTGGGGGTATCAACTCCCCCAATGAATTTAAAATCTCAAGATAGCCAACTACGTCTCCCAGGCTCGAATCTTCTACACATGTCGAAGACATTGCCACGCGATAGAGTGCGGAGACTAGGTCATATTCCAAAGATCCATCCCACAACTGGGCGCCTTAAGGAAGAGCCATGAAATATCGCCAACTAGAAGACAAAGAAACAGAAGACTTCCTCCTAAATCTAATTTCATCCGGCCGAAACATCCCCTTCATTGGCACT
This sequence comes from Pseudomonas sp. USHLN015, assembly GCF_037153275.1. Classification (NCBI taxonomy): domain Bacteria; kingdom Pseudomonadati; phylum Pseudomonadota; class Gammaproteobacteria; order Pseudomonadales; family Pseudomonadaceae; genus Pseudomonas; species Pseudomonas sp. USHLN015. The sequence goes on along the minus strand of NZ_JBBCKP010000008.1, from coordinate 103,032 downwards.
GGTTTCACCAGGGGCGAGAAAGCAAAAACAAAGAAAGTCCCAGATGGCAGAGAGTGGATGAAAATAATGCAAGCGCAAATTAGCGCAAGCAAAGCCGAGATGAAACCCTCTGCAGAAAGACTCAAAACCTATAACTTCCAAGACCTATCTGATATATATTTTGGCGACGAAATCGTTCCACTAAACACAATAAAAATCACATTAGACGAACATTTTTCCGGTGTAAAAATATCAACACCCTCAAAAATAACATTTCTTTCACTACCCTGGCCGTATATCTACACACTAAATATTGACGACGGCATCGAAAACACAATAAATGGCGTCAAGGTAATTCCCTACGAACCGTTCTCTCGAGGCTCAGAGAGAAAGTACGTATACAAACTACACGGTGATGTTTTTACAGCACTTAAAGCCTCAAATCGCGACGACCTCAAGTTAATATTCGGAAAGGGAGACTACATCAAGAGCCTTACGAAAAACCGACCACTTATTGATGAGTTAAAAAACGACATTGCCGAGAACAACATACTTTTCATAGGCTGCAGCCTGACCGATGAACTTGATATCCTGCACGCTCTCGCGGGCCAAGAGTTCACATCAAAGCAAAGCGAATCAAAACGTGTATATATAACCTCAAGTGAGCCCCAAGACTACGACACAATAAAACGACTCCGAGATTATAAAATCACAGATGTAATAATCTGTGATTATGATTTGTTTTATTTAAAATACGCAGAACTGAGCCACCGCAACACCCCGACAGACTCACTGATCGAGTCATTTTCTTTTACACCTACTCACAAAGCGCTATTTAGCGAAATTCACTTTCTCAATTATTTCCTGCAAATCAACTGGAAAGGTGGAGATAGCAGCCACCTATCAATTCCTAGGACAACGGACGGCAGCATAATCAAGTCCGCCACCAACAACCCGATAACTGCAATAACTGGCGCAAGGTTTTCCGGAAAGACATCCTCACTTTACAAGGCGCTCCGGAATCTCTCATCTAAGAAGCCTTACTTCATAACATCCGAATCAGCAGTAACTGATGAAACGCTCAACAACATCTTAAATCTGAAAAACAGCCTCATCGCAATCGACACAGAAGCTCTGAACTTCACTCAACTCCGCAAGATATTCGCATCAAGCGAGAGAATAACAGCCGCAAAATCAACAATAATAATTGCACTAAATAAGCACGAGCTAGTAACAGCTGAAAAGCTAGATGAAGCGTCCATAATACAACTTAAAAGCAGATTCGAAAGTGAAGAGCGAAGCAGAGTCAATAAAATTCTCGACTCCGTAGGGACATCACGCCTCGGATCACAAGGAACAATTCTCGACAACATCTACACAGTTGCAAATAGCGCTGTAATAACAAGACTACTTGGCAACCAAACAACCCTAAAACACAGAATTGATGAACGAGTCAGATTTTTAGGTAAAGCTCAAATTAGCAAGCCTGAATTCGGACTGATATATATCTTAGCAGCCAAGCAAAAAGTCCTTTCAGTTACTTATCGCGCCATACTAGAGCGCAACGGCTACACATCTACATCGGAGGACTTTATAAACACCTTTGAGAAGCACTGGTCTCCCTTTATCGAAAAAACAGAAACAGACAAAAACACATTTAAAGCAACCCACTCTAGCTTCTCTCTCACCAGCAATTCACAGGCATGGGTTCTATATGCGCTGCAATCAATATCAGCAGCGATAGGGACAAAAAAATCAGCAGAACTTATAGTCGAAACTGTTGCCGCAACAAAAGAAAACCCCAATTATTATGAACTCATTATGTTTGACGTATTAAATTCACTGTTTTCCACAACTACATCGGGCGCCAACCCAAACAGAGCCCTCATTGGCGAAACCTACAAAAAACTAGCAGAAATTTTATCTAGCGAGCCAAATTACTGGCTTCAAAGAGCAAAAAGTATTTACCACGACCACGAAGCCAACGACATATCAACCGTACTTGCAGCAATTGAGCACGCCAACAAAGCCATCACCGAAACAGAGAAAACAGTAACAGTCAACGCAAAATTGACCCGAGCCAATCTATACGGACTACTCTGCAAACTAGACAATTACAACAACACCGAATACTACATAAAAGCTATAGACGCATACCATGAAGCCATTGAAGACTACAGCGCCAACGCCAAATATATTGACGAGCTAATCGCAAAAAACAAAGCAGGAAGAGGCTATCTAAACAAAATAATCAACAACACTCCAAACTCTGATACCGAGATACTTCGTATAAGAGAGAAAATTTCACACCTAAGAAATATTATCTCTTAATTGATAGCCAACCTTACACCCCCCTTGCCCTCCCCGCCGCACCTCCCTATCCTTCGCCGGTCGCGGTAAATCCCGCGACCGGGTTTGACAGCCCGTTCCGATAGGCGCGATTGCGCCGCAAGGTGCATGCGAGAAACGGCGAACGTTTTTTGCAGGCACGTGCTCGCATGCAGGTTTAACTGCACTGCTTTATGGCAGATCGCGTGGGGAGACCCTCGGGTCTGCCGGGTCCTATCGCCGGTCTGTCAACCCTGCGCGGTCTGCCACCCTTCGTTTGACAGCGGATGGCGGCAGCTCCTGAACCGACTGATAGGAGCTACACCCATGCACGAAGCACACACCCCTCTGTTCTTCCACCGCAACAGCTACCCCCTGCGCGCCGTGATGATCGACAACCAGCCCTGGTTCGTCGCCGTGGATTTCGCGCGGATGATCGGTGCGCTGCGCCCCTACCGCCTGCCCCAGCGCATGGACCCGTACCAGAAGCGCTGGGTGCTGCTGGAATACGGCACCGGGCTGCGCGAGGAGCTGGAGGTGATCAGCGATGCCGGTGCCTACAAGGCGCTATACCGGTTCAACCACCCGGAGCACCGCAACATCGGCCGCTGGCTCAGCGAGGCGGTGTTGCCCACGCTGTACGACCACCACCGCGACGAAGGGGCCACGCCGAAGCGGGCCTTCATGAGCTGGGCGAACCAGCAGGTGCATGTGCTCAAGTGGCAGGGCGAGATCTGGCTCGCCCGGGGTGACCTGCCGGTGTTCCTCGCCGTGCACGACGAGCCGGCGCTGCGCGAGTTGCCGAGCTGGAAGCGCATGCCGCTCGAGGAGTTCTAGCCGCCGGCGTGAACAAGGAACGGGCCCTGCGGGGCCCGTTTTCGTGCGGCGTAGGTTGGGCTGAGGGACGAAGCCCAACGTGGCGGGGGGCGTGGTTGCACCCTGCCCCCGGCTATCGCGGATGAATTCGCTCCCACGGAGGCGCGATGCCGGGCATCGCCGGGCGACTGAAGTCGCCCCTACACCCTGTTCGCGATCGCGTGCGCAGCCTGGGTTTCAGCCTCACCGGAGGCATCGAGCGGAGGTGCGCGCGGCACACCCTACAGCACCTGGCCATCCTGTCGGGATCAAGTGAACTACCCTCGTGATGACAAGCACCGCTGCATGCGGCACACGATGGTCGGATCGGCACAGCCAAGGACGACGGAATGGAATCCAGCACAAGCAATTGGCAGAAACTCGACTACATCAGCAAGGCCATCGCCGCAGTATTCATCCCCATCACTTTGGCCATCCTTGCCAACGTAGTTGCCACCGCGAACAAGCAGCGGGACGCGGAGGTGAAGTTCGTGGAGCTGGCCGTCGCCATCCTGACCGAGGACCCACGCGACAACACAAACCCGGAGGCGGACCAGAAGATAAGAGGCTGGGCCGTGAAGATACTCGACAAGTATTCGGGAGTGCCCATGTCGGAGGATGAAGCGAAGGCGGCGATCACCACCATCGCTCTTCCGGCCATTTCCTCCAGCGCGGCCGCTACACCCTCTGCAGCCAGCCCGGCGGATACATGGGGCGTGATCCTGGGCGGAGACACCTCCCTGGATAACGCGCAGAGAACCGTCGGGACAATCAAAGAGCGCATAAAGATGGATGCGCAGATATTTCGCCGGGCCGGTTCGTTCCGCAGCGTGAAGATCTACGTCAACAACGACGAGGCCAAGCAGGCGCTGAGCCAGGCCAAGACGCTCAACCCCACGGCCTATCTGGTCAACATGGCGAAGTGGTGCCCTTCGAGCACGCAACTGGATGGCTATTTCGAGTGCCTGCTCCCCTGAAGCACGGTCTCGTAGGTTGGGCTGAGGGACGAAGCCCAACGTGGCGGGGTTGAGCTTCAGCGCTGGGGTTGGCTTCGATCGCGAATGAATTCGCTCCCACAGGATTGCCGGGCTGTGAGCTGCGGCGATGCGGTGCATCGCTGGGCGACTGAAGTCGCCCCTACATCAGATCCCGCCACAGGCTTGTAGCCCGGGCTTCAGCCTGGGGATGCCGGCGACTCCGGTCCCGTGCTGAAGCACGGCTACGGGGTGTGGTTCGTGTTCGCGGGGTGGCGCGATCAGATCCAGACGTCGTTCTGCGCGGTGCGGTCGCCGCCCTCCTCGCCGGTGTTGAGCACGCCACGGGGCTCGATGAGCATCATCTTCACTTCACGTTCGGCATAGGGTTTGTGCTCGACGCCCTTGGGCACCACGTAGAGCTCGCCGGGGCCGAGCAGGACGGCGCCGTCGCGCAGATCGATGCGCAGCTGGCCTTCGAGCACCAGGAAGGCTTCGTCGGTGTCGGCGTGGGCATGCCAGATGAAGTCGCCTTCGATGCGCACGACCTTGAACTGGTAGTCGTTCATCTCGGCGACGACCTTGGGGTTCCACTGCTCGCTGAACAGCGAGGTCTTCTGCAGCAGGTTGATGCTCTGGTATTCGGGCTGAAGGGCCATGGTGCGGCTCCGGGTTGGGAATGAGCCGCCAGACTAGCGAGCCCCGCCGCGCCGCTCTTGTACGATCCTGCAGCTTCAGCGGGCGTGCATGCGCAGCCAGCGCGACGGCGGCAGGCCGTAGCACTGGGTGAAGTGGCGGGTCATGTGGCTCTGGTCGAAGAAGCCGGCGGCCAGGGCGGCGTCGGCGAGGCTGAAGCCGTCGAGCAGCATGCGCCGGCAACGGTCGAGGCGGCGCAGGGTCAGGTAGCGGTAGGGGCTGGTGCCGTAGAGCGCGCGAAAATCGCGGGACAGGCTCCAGCGTTCGCGGCCGCTGGCGCGCTCCAGTTCCTCCAGGCTGAGGTTGCTGCCGAGGTGGCTGTGGATGTAGTCCCGCGCACGCTCGGCCGAGGCGAAGTCGAGGGCGCGGCGCCCTCGCCGCTTGCCGCCCACGGCCTGCAGCGCCTGGGCCAGGTCGAAGATGGCGTCCTGCTCCTCCAGCGCCTGCAGCGGGTGGTCGATGGCCTGCATGAAGGTTTCGGTCGCCCGGCGCAGGCGTGGGTCGTCGGAGAGGCCGCCGGGCACGAAGGGCAGCGGCTTGCCGCCGAGCACCTGCTGGATCAGCACCGGCTCGACGTAGACCATCCGGTAGTGGAAGCCGGCCTCGGTGCCGGCCATGCCGTCGTGGAGTTCGTCGGGGTGCAGCACCAGGGTGCCGCCGGGCAGGCTGTGGCGCAGGCTCTTCTGGTAGCTGAAGCTCTGCACCCCGGAAAGGGTGCGGCCGATGGCGTAGGTGTCGTGGCGGTGCGGGTCGTAGCCGTGGCCACCGAAATAGGCCTCGATGCGCTCGATCCGCGCCGGGTGGTCGCTGCGCCGCACCCAGTCCCGCGTGCCGGGCAGCTCGGTCATCCGGCGCGCTTCCGGGGCTTGGCCGGGCGCTCGGTATTGAGCGCCACGGCGGCGAGGAACAGCGCCTGCAATGCGGCCTCGTCGATGCGCTCGCCCGGGTGGATGTCGATGGCGCGGCGCGTGTTGCCTTCCAGGCTCGCGTTGAACAGCCCGGCCGGGTCGGCCAGCGCGGCGCCCTTGGCGAAGGTGAGCTTCACCGCGCTCTTGTAGGTCTCCCCGGTGCAGACGATGCCGGCGTGGGACCACACGGGCACGCCGCGCCACTTCCACTCCTCGACCACCTCCGGATCGGCGGCGCGGATCAGCTCGCGCACCCTGGCCAGGGTTTCGCCGCGCCAGTCGGCGAGCTCGGCGATGCGGGCGTCGATCAGGCGGGACGCGTCGAGGGCGCCCTCTTCCACCTTGCTGCTGTCCTTGCTCATCGGGTTGTCTCCATGCGTCGAGGGTTGGTGCCAGGGTGGAGAGTGAAGACCAGCCGGCGTCAGCGCGCCATACGGTGCAGCAGGCGCGCCCTCACCTCGGGCCACTCGGGGTCGATGATGCTGAAGCGCACGGAATTGCGCTTGCGCCCGTCGGGCATGATCCGTTCGTGGCGGACGATGCCCTCCTGTTGGGCGCCGAGGCGCAGGATGGCGGCGCGGGACTTCTCGTTCAGCTCATCGGTGGTGAACTGCACGCGCACCATGTCCATCACCTCGAAGGCGTGGCTGAGCAGGAGGAACTTGGCCTCGGTGTTGGCGCCGGAGCGCTGGGCCGACTCGCTCAGCCAGGTGTGGCCGATCTCCAGCTTTCGGTTGAGGCGGTCGAGCTTCCAGAAGCGGGTGCTGCCGATGACCCGGCCATCCTCGCGGCGGACGATCACGAAAGGCATCACCGTGCCCTGCTCGCGGCCCTGCAACGCGGTGGCGATGTAGGCGTCCACCGTTTCCCGCCCCGGCACCACGGTGAACTTCAGGTTCCACAGCTCGCCATCGGCGGCTGCGTCCAGCAGCGCCTGGCGGTGTTCCACCTGGAGGGGAATGAGTTCGACGAGCTGGCCGCTGAGGGTCGGCTGCCGGGCGGCCTGGCTGGACATCGGGGGGACTTCCTGGGCGTTGGGACGGCAAGCGTAACGCAGCGCCCTTGCGGGCCGGAATAGCGGGCGCGGAAGTTACCACCCGTATTCGAGCCGTGACCGAAGCTGATCCTCAATCCCTATGAGGACATCGTGCTGGTGGCGTGCGAGGTCGACAGCGTAAAGGCCCAGCAGGCGGTGTTTTCCGAAGGGACGGCCATTCCCATGCGGAGGTCTGCACCTTCACCCTGGTCCGGCAGGATGCCTGCCGCCGGGCGTAGGGTGGGCCGCGCTTCATCGGTCCACCATTCGGGCTCGCCGGTCACACCCCGGGTGGATGGAAGGAGCGCCATCCACCCTGCGCAGCGCTGCGATCGCGCCCCCGCTGGGCAGCTTCACCGGGTCAATGACAGCGGCACGCCCCAGATCGGGTCTTCCTTGCCCTGGTGGCGCAGCGGGGTGAGTTGCAGGGGCTGGATGCGGGACAGCATCTGCTGGTGCGCATCGCTCAGGTAGCGCGGGGAGATGACGGAGGTGGCGAAGTCCATGGGCGCCGGCCAGGTGTAGACGGTCAGGTTTTGCAGCGGGCACTCGATCTTCTGCGCATCGGTCGCCCGGCACTTCGATTTCTGGAAGGCATAGCTGGGGCTCTTCAGGTGCATGCGCGGGGCCAGCACCAGTTGCCCGCCCTGGACGGTGAAGCTGGCGAGCGCCTTGTCCGCCGGCAGGCGCGCCTGGACCTTGATCGAGGGTACGTCCCGGGAGTCGGTCTGCTGGTAGTAGCCGGCCCCCGCGCCCTGGGTGGTCTGGCTGTACTGCTGCTCGCCCCAGGCCACGCAGGCGCCGCTGGCCACATGCACGGCGGTGCAGACTTGCTGGGTCTTGATTTCGCTGCCGTAGGTGGCGTCCTTCCACACCTCTTCGCGGTAGTACTCGCGGTACAGCTCGGTGGAGAGGTACGCGGTGCCATTGGGGCCTTTGCCCGAGCCGACGGGGCCGCTGCGGGCGCCGACCTCGTCGAGCACGCCGCGGATCTGGTAGTCGTCGCCACCGGTGAGCAGGTACTTGCCGGGCGGCAGGATGTGCACCTCGAAGGCCGTGAACAGGTTGTTGGGCTTGGGGTCGCGCTGCAGCTGGTTGGTCTTGAAGCGGCGCCCAAAGGTGATGTTCGGGTCGTTTTCGTTCTGCCAGATCACCGTGGGCGTCCATTGGGTCATGGTCAGCGCATCGTTCAGCGTCTTGTGCGGCATCACGTCGGCCACCAGCACCACGGCCATGTTCGCCTTCAGCGCGGCGTCGATCTTGTCCAGCATTGGCCCGTTGCTCGGGTCGTCCATGCCGTAGCCGCTGGTGTAGGGCTCGGGCACGCAACCGGCGAGGGAGAAGGCGAGCAGCAAGGCGGAAGACAGGGCAAGAAGCGGGCGCGGCAGTCTCATGCATCGATCCTTGATAGAGGGACCGGCGATTGTCACCGCCCCGACGCGCCAGCGAAATAGTGCGGATGGGCTAGGCCGGCACGCTCGGCGAGCGTGCCGGGCGCTGCTCAGAACATCTCGTCCAGCTGCTCGAAGAACAGGCGCCTGGCCGGCTGGTCCGGAATGCCCATGCGGGCGATGAAGCGGTCGGCGGTTGCCGGCGACAGCTCCTCGGCGATGTTGCGGTGGGCGAAGGCGATGTCCAGCCAGCGATCCGCCAGGCCGCCGCGCCCCAGGTCGATGAAGTGCAGGCGTTCACGGGCGTCGATGAACAGGTTGGCGTCGCACAGGTCGCCATGGGAGAAGACCCGGTCCTCGGTCGGCACGCTGGCGTGCAGGTGGGCGATCAGCGCCTGCGGGGTCGGCAGCTCGGGCCAGGTGTCCGGGTCCCAGTCATCGGCGATCAGCCCCTGGTCGACCAGGTACTCCAGCTCGTGCAGGCGCACGGCGGCCGAGGAATCGAACGGGCAGCCGTCGACCGGCACCGCCTGCAGCAGGCGCAGGGCCTCGGCGAAGGCCTGGTACACGGAGGGCTCGTCTTCCATCAGCTCGGCGAGCGGCCTGCCGGGCACCGCGCGGGTGATCATGAATTCATGCCCGTCGCCGGCGGCGCAGGCCACCACCTCGGGCACCTGGAGCTTGCCGTCTAGCCACTGCAGGACGCTGGCCTCGCGCATCACGCTGTAGGTGGTGGGCGCGTAGATGGCGGCGCTCGCCTTGAGGAAGAAGCGATCGTTGCCACGCTCGAACGCGTGGACTTCGCATGGGGACTCACCGACGCAATCCCGCGTCAGGGGGGCGCCGTCGATGAAGCGCGCGATGCTCCGGGGCAGTACGAATGGCATGGAACCCGCCTGTCGTGGATGGAAAGCGCGCAACGATAGCGCAGCCGGCGGCTTCGGGATGAGTGGAAATTGTGACAGGCCTTGAATGCGGAACCCCGGCACGGGGCCGGGGTTCAAGAGGCGGCGCGAGGCGCCGGCGCAGCCTTCAGTGCCCTGCCGCTGCGGGCTCGCGCCCCTCCCTGCCCAGCGACAGGAACACCACCAGCGCCAGGCCGGCGAGCAGCACCGCAGCGGACAGCAGCACCGTACCGTGGGCCGCGGCGAAGGCTTCGCGCCCGGCGTGGGCCAGTGTCGCGGCCAGGCCGGCGTCGAGGTGCCCGGCGGTGACCAGGGTGTCCGCGAGCGAGCGCACCGCCTGGTCCCCCAGGGCCTCGGGCAAGCCGCCCGGCAGCTGGATGGCGGCACCGTAGACGCTGGAGAGCAGAACGCCGAAGGCGGTGATGCCCAGCCCCGTGCCCATCTCGTAGCCGGTGGCCTCCAGCGCGCCGGCGGCCCCTGCCTTGCTGGCCGGCGCGGCGCCCATGATGGCGATGGACGATGCGGTGAGGCCGGTGCTCAGGGCAAGGCCCAGCAACACCAGCAGGCCAGCCACCCACACGCCGTCGTTCAGGTTGCTCAACCCCAGGCCCGCCAATGCCGTGGCCGAGCACAGCAGCGTGGTGGTCGCCACCCGGCGCAGGCCGACCAGGGCGACGAGGTAGCCGGCCAGCGGCCCGCCGACGCCGGCGGCGATCATCAGCGGCAGCAGGAACAGGCCCGCTTGCAGCGGCGTGCGGCCGAGTACCAGCTGCAGCTCCTGGGCGATGGTCAATTCGGTGCCGGCCAGGGCGCCGGAGACCACCAGCGCCATGATCAGGCCGGAGCGGATGGCCGGCCGCGCGAACAGGCCGAGGTCGAGCATCGGCTCGGCACTGGTGAGCTGGCGGCGCACGAAGTCGGCCAGCAGCGCGAGGCCCAGCAGCAAGGTGGCGCCGCTGGCCCAGGACGGGCCGCCGGGCGTGAGGCCGGACTTGAGCGCATGCACGGTAGCGATGATGCCGGCGATCAGCAGCAGCGCCTGGCCGATCTTCCAGCCGCCAACGGCGCTGCCTTCGTCACGGGGCACCAGAACATGGGCCAGGGGCCAGATGAGCACCATCAACGGCAGGTTGATGAGAAACACCGAGCCCCACCAGTAGTGCTCCAGCAGCGCGCCGCCCACCAGCGGGCCGAGGGCCGCACCGGCGGAGGCGACGGTGCCCCACAGGCCCAGGGCGATGCCCCGCTCCCTGGGCGATTCGAAGGCGCGACGGATGATCGCCAGGGTGCAGGGCAGCACCATGGCACCGCCCACCGCCATGCCGGCGCGGGCGGCGATCAGGGCCACGGCCGTGGGTGCGTAGGCGGCCGCACAGGACATGGCGACGAACATCAGCAGGCCGGCGAGCAGCATGAAGCGGCTGCCGATGCGGTCCGCCAGGGTGCCCATGGGCACCAGCAGGCCGGCCATGATCAGCGGGTAGATGTCGATGATCCACAGCACCTGCTCGCCGCTGGCCCCGAGGGACAGGGTCAGCGACGGCACGGCGATGTGCAGCACCGTCATGTCGATGACGATGGGCAGGTAGGCCAGGACCACCACCAGCAGGACCAGCCAGCGGTTGCCCGGTGGGTGGCCCGCTCTCATCGGCTCTCCACGGCGGCGTCGGCACCGCTCCAGCCGCCACCCAGGACGCGGAACAGGTCGACCAGGGCGAGCTGCCGCTGGGTGCTGGTCTCGATCAGCGTCGAGTCGTTGAGGAAGGCGCTGCGCTGGGCGTCGAGGTAGCGCAGGTGGCTGTCGACGCCGCCTTCGTAGCGGGCCTTGGCCAGCTTCAGGGTCTCGTTGCTGGTGTTGGCCAGGGCGCGGCGGGCCGCTTCCTCGCGACGCAGGGTGTCGGTGGCGGCCAGGGCGTCGGCCACTTCGCGGAACGCGGTCTGGATGCTGCCTTCGTAGGCGGCCACGGCGGCGTCCTTGCGCACTTCGGCCAGGTCCAGGTTGGCGGCGTTGCGGCCCGCGTCGAAGATCGGCAGCGTCAGGGTCGGCATGAAGCTCCAGGAGCGCGAGCCGCCATCGAACAGGCCGGACACCTCGGCGCTGGAACTGCCGAAGCTGCCGGTGAGGCTGATGCGCGGGAAGAACGCCGCACGCGCCGCCCCGATATCGGCATTGCGCGACTTCAGCCGGTGCTCGGCGGCGAGGATGTCCGGGCGCCGCTCCAGCAGCGCCGAGGGGGCGCCGGGGGCGATGTCCTGGATCAGCAGCGGCTCGTCACGGGGCGTCTCGGGCAGCGACTTGGCGGCATCCGGGGTGCCGACCAGCAGCACCAGGGCGTTGAGCGCCTGCTGCTTCTGGCGCTGGTTGGCTTCCAGCTCGGCACGGGACTGTTCCACCAGCCCGAGGGCTTCCTGGTGGTCCAGCGCGGTGGCGGCACCGGCGGCGCGGCGCTGGGCGGTGAGGTCGAGGGAGTCCTCGCGGCTGGCCAGGGTCTGCCGGGTCAGGGCCAGGCGGCGCTGGGCACCGTCGTAGGTCAGGTAGGCCTGGGTGACTTCGGCGACCAGGGCGATGCGCGCGCTGCGGCCCGCCTCCTCGGTGGCCAGGTACTGCTCCAGGGCCGAGTCGGTGAGGCTCTTCACCCGACCGAACAGGTCCAGCTCGTACTCGGGCAGGGACAGGCCCGCCTGGTAGCTGCTGGTGACGGTGGAGGCACCGGTGCCGGAGAGGTCCCCCGGCACCCGCTGGCGGCTGCCCGAGGCGCTGGCGGAAAGCCCCGGCACACGATCGGCGCGCTGGATGCGGTATTGCGCGCGGGCCTGCTCGATGTCCAGCAGGGTCTGGCGCAGCGAGCGGTTGTTGGCCAGCGCCTCCCCCACCAGCCGGCGCAGGTCGGCGTCGACGATGAAGGTGCGCCAGTCCAGCTCGCTGGCGGCCTGGCCCTGCCTGGCGGCGGGGCCGGTCCATTGCACGGCCACCGGCGCTTCGGGGCGTTCGTAGGTGGGGGCCATGGAGCAGCCGCCCAGGGTCAATGCGATCAGGAGCGCCGATGCGCTGAAGGCGTTTCTGTGCATGGCGATCACTCCAGGACCTTGGTGGTTTCTTGGCTGGCCGCCGGGCGGCTGCGCAGCAGGGACAGCACCCAGACGAAGCAGATGGGCACGAAGATGACGCCCAGCAGCGTGGCGCTGAGCATGCCGCCGATGACGCCGGTGCCCAGGGCGCGCTGGCTGGCCGCACCGGCGCCGGTGGCGAGGGTCAGCGGCACCACGCCGAGGATGAAGGCCATGGAGGTCATGATGATCGGGCGGAAGCGCAGGCGCGCGGCCTCGATGGCGGCCTCGCGCAGGCTGTGGCCCTGCTCTCGTAGCTCCTTGGCGAACTCGACGATGAGGATCGCGTTCTTCGCCGCCAGGCCGATGATGGTGATCAGGCCGACCTTGAAGTACACGTCGTTGGGCATGCCGACCGAGGTCACCGCGAGCACCGCGCCGAGGGCGCCGATGGGCACGATGAGCATCACCGACAGCGGGATCGCCCAGCTCTCGTAGAGCGCCACCAGCAGCAGGAATACGACCAGGATGGCCAGGGCGAACAGCTGCACCGCCTGGCCGCTGGCGACCTTCTCCTGGTACGACAGGCCCGTCCACTCGTAGCCGATGCCTGCGGGCAGCTGGCCCACCAGGTGTTCGAGCTCGGCCATGGCCTCGCCGGTGCTGACGCCGGGCGCGGCGTCGCCGGAGATGCGGATGGTCGGGTAGCCGTTGTAGCGCACCAGTTGCACCGGGCCTTCTTCCCAGCGGGTGGTGACGAAGGCGGAGAGCGGCACCTGCTCGCCCCTGGCGTTGCTGACGTAGAGCTTGAGCACGCTTTCCGGGGTCATCCGCTCGCCCTGCTCGGCCTGTACCACCACGCGTTGCTGGCGACCGGCGTTGGAGAAGTCGTTGATCACCGAGGAGCCGAACGCCGTGGACAGCGCGCTGCCGATGGTCTCGAAGCTGACGCCCAGGGTGCGGGCCTTCTCGCGGTCGATCTCCAGGCGCAGCTGCGGCGCCTCGGCCAGGCCTTCCATCATCGCGTAGAGGAACTTCGGGTTGCCGTTGACCTGGCCCAGCAGCTGGTCACGGGCTGCCAGCAGCGCTTCGCGGCCGAGGCCGCCACGGTCCTGCAGGCGCAGGGCGAAGCCGCCGGAGTTGCCCAGGCCGTCGATGGGCGGCGGGGTCACTGCCATGATCGCGCCGTCGCTGACGCCGGCGAGGTTCTGGTTGGCCAGCATCGCTTCGACCTCGGCCGATTGCTCGTCGCTGCGCTCGGACCAGTCCTTCAGGGTGGGGAACGCCAGCGCGGCGTTCTCGCCCATGCCGGAGAAGCTGAAGCCCATGACCAGGAAGGTGTTGGCCACGGCCTCGCGGGAGCCCAGGTACTGCTCCAGCTGCTGGCCGGTGACATCGGTGCGCGCACGGGTGGCGCCCGGCGGCAGTTGCACGTCGACGATCATGTAGCCCTGGTCTTCGACCGGGACGAAGGATTCCGGCAGGCGCAGGTAGAAGTAGCCGAGCAGCGCCACCAGGCCGGCGTACACCAGCATGAAGCGCCCGGCGCGCTTGACCAGGCCGTCGTTGAGGCGGGTGTAGCCCTGGGTGAGGCCGGTGAAGCCGCGGTTGAAGGCGCCGAAGAAGCCGCGCTTCTCGTGGTGCCCCTTGGGGATCGGCCTGAGCAGCGTGGCGCACAGGGCCGGGGTGAAGGTCAGGGCGAGGAAGCCGGAGAACAGGATCGACACCGCCAGCGACAGGGAGAACTGCTGGTAGATGACGCCCACGGAGCCGGCCATGAAGGCCAGCGGCAGGAACACCGCCGAGAGCACCAGGGTGATGCCGACGATGGCGCCGGACACCTGGCCCATCGCCTTGACCGTGGCGGCGCGCGGCGACAGGCCCTCCTCGGCCATGATCCGCTCGACGTTCTCGACCACGACTATGGCGTCGTCCACCAGGATGCCGATGGCCAGCACCATGCCGAACATGGTCATCATGTTCACCGAGAAGCCCAGCAGGTACATGACGCTCAGCGTGCCCGCCAGGCACACCGGCACCACGATGGCGGGGATCAGGGTGTAACGCACGTTCTGCAGGAACAGGAACATCACCAGGAACACCAGCACCATGGCTTCGAGCAGGGTGTGGATGACCTTCTCGATGGCCACGTCGACGAAGCGCGAGGTGTCGTAGGGCACCGAGTATTCGACGTCGTCGGGGAAGTTCACCGACAGCTCGGCCAGGCGCTGCTTGATCGCCCCGGCGGTCTGGATGGCGTTGGCGCCCGGGGACAGCTGGATGGCACCGGCCACCGAGGGCTTGCCGTTGAGGCGCGAGGAGAAGTTGTAGCTCTCGCTGCCCACTTCCAGGCGGGCCACGTCCGCCAGCTTCACCGAGGAACCATCGGGGTTGGCGCGCAGCACGATGCGGCCGAACTCCTGCGGGTCGTCCAGGGTGCCCTTCACCGCGAGGGTGGCGGTCAGCTCCTGCTGGGTGCTGCCCGGCGAGCTGCCGAAGGCACCGGCCGGCACCTGCACGTTCTGCCCACGGATGGCGGCGCCCACGTCGTCGATGGACAGGCCGTAGCCCACCAGCTTCTGCGGGTCGATCCAGACGCGCATCGCCGCTTCCGAGGAGAAGAACTGCAGCTTGCCGACGCCGGCCACCCGGCGCAGCTCGTTGTTGATGTTGCGCGCGGCGTAGTCGCCCAGGAACGTGGTGTCGCTGCGCTGGGCACCTTCCTTGTAGTTGAGGGCGTAGATGAGCAGGAAGCCGGCGCTGGTCTGCTCGACCTCCACCCCCTGGGTGAGTACGGCCTGGGGCAGGCGCGACTCGGCCTTCTTCAGGCGGTTCTGCACGTCCACCTGGGCCAGCTCCGGGTTGACGCCGGGCTGGAAGGTGACCACCACCTCGCCAGTGCCGTTGGAGTTGCTGGTGGACTCGAAATACAGCAGGCCCTTGGCGCCGTTGAGCTCCTCCTCGATCACGCTGGTGACCGAGTCCACCAGCACCTGCGCCGAGGCGCCCGGGTAGGTGGCGGTGATGGTGATCTGCGGCGGCGCGACGTCGGGGTACTGGGCCACCGGCAGCATCGGGATGACCAGCAGGCCGGCCAGGGAGATGAACAGCGCCACCACCCAGGCGAAGTTGGGGCGCTTGATGAAGAACAGAGACATGGACGTTTCCTCGCGGCGATACCGGCCTTACTGGCGGGCTGCCTGTTGCTCCTGGGTGGGACGCGCTTCGACCTTGGCGCCCGGCTGCAGGCCGGTGAGGCCGCCGACGATCACGCGGTCGCCGCTGGCCAGGCCCTGGCTGATCTGCCAGCGCGCGCCCTGCATGGCACCGGTGTGCACGGGACGGGCCTCGACGCGCTCGTCAGCGCCGATCACCAGTACCAGGGCGCTGCCATCGGCCGCACGCTGCACGGCACGCTGGGGCACCAGGATGGCGTTGGCATCGCTGCCCTGGGGCGCGCTCACCCGGACGTACATGCCGGGCAGCAGCACGCCGTCGGGGTTGGCGAACTTGCCACGCAGGGACACCTGGCCGGTGCCCGGGTCCACCGAGACGTCGGTGAACAGCAACTCGCCCTGGCGTGCGTAGTCGGTGCCGTCGACGTGGATGCGCAGCGCCTGGCTGTCGTCGGCGGAGAGCGTGCCGCCCTTGAGCGCTTCACGCAGGCGCAGGGCGTCGGCCACCGGCTGGGTGAAGTCGGCGTAGATGGGGTCGAGCTGCTGGATGCGCGCCATGAGCGTGGTCTCGCCCTGCCCCACCAGAGCGCCTTCGGTGACCAGCGCGCGGCCGATGCGACCGGAGATGGGCGCCTTGACCGAGGCGTAGCCCAGGTTCAGGCGCGCGGTCTCCAGGTCCGCCTGGGCCGTACGCACCGCCGCCTTGGCGCTGCGCAGGTCGGCGGTGGCGGTGTCAAAGTCCTGCTGGCTGACCGCCTCGATCCTGGCCAGGGGCTCGTAGCGCTTGACCCGCGCCTGGGCCTCGAAGAGGGTCGCCTCGGCCCGCGCCAGCTCGCCCTCGGCGCGGGAAACCGCCGCCTTGAGCGGTGCCGGGTCGATCTGGAACAGCAGGTCGCCGGCCTTGACGTCCGCACCCTCCTCGAAGCGCTTGTGCACCACGATGCCCGCCACCCGGGCACGCACCTCGGCCACACGCATGGGCTCGATGCGCCCCGGCAGCTCGCTGGTCAGGACCAGCGGCTCGGCCACCACCGCCACGACGTCCACCGGCCTGGCCACCTCGGCAACCGCCTCCGGCTCGCCCGATGCCCCGCAACCGGCCAGCACCATGGCTGCAACCCATACCGAGACGATTCCTACTGCACGCAATCTGCCCATGTTTCACCCGGACCCTAGACTGGAAAGGCGCGAATGATCTTTCATTGATCTAAATGAGTCAACATTGTCTCATTTGAATCTTTTGTTATTAATCATGTCTTTCACCGTTGAAGACTGAGGGTTTTTCTGCACAATGCGCCCAATCCGAAATTCAAGACGGGACCCTTCCATGTCGCTGACAGCCCAAGACGAACGACTCATCAAGGCGCTGGCCGTCGCCTTCGTCGAGCGTCCGCGCGCCACGCTGAAGGAGCTGGCGGAAGCGGCCGGCGTGAGCAAGGCCACGCTGCACCGCTTCTGCGGCACCCGGGACAACCTGGTGGAGATGCTCATCACCCACGGCGAGACGGTGATCGGCCAGATACTCTCCGCCGGCGACCTGCAGCACGCCGAGCCGCTGGACGCGCTGCGCAGGCTGATCGGCGAACACCTGATGCACCGCGAGCTGCTGGTGTTCCTGATGTTCCAGTACAACCCCGACACCCTCGATCCGAAGGCCGAGGACGACCGCTGGCAGAGCTACTGCGTCGCCCTGGACAAGTTCTTCCTGCGCGGCCAGCAGGAGGGGGTGTTCCGCATCGACATCAGCGCGGCGGTGCTCTCGGAGCTGTTCCTCTCGCTGATCTTCGGCATCGTCGACGCCGAACGCCGCGGCCGCATGGCCCGATCCGGCTCGGCGGCGATCCTCGAGCAGATCTTCCTCCACGGTGCGGCGGCGCCCGCCCGCGCCTGACGGCGAGAGTGGTCGCAGGTTGCTCCAGCTCTAATGGATCCCCGCGTTCGCGAGGATGACGGGTTTGCCTGGCCGCCCACGCCCTCACCGTCACCCCCGCGAACGCGGGGGCCCACTGAAGAGCGAGCCGCCCCAGCAGCACTCGCGATCGGAGGGCCGCACAACGAAAAACGCCGCCTCCCCGGCAACGGGGAGGCGGCGTTTTAGCAGGGGCGCGGCGGCTGTCAGCGCAGCGTGTCGACCATCGCGGCGGCGACGCTGAGCACGTCCTGGCCGAGCTTCATGGAGCGCTTGCCGTCCCAGCCCGTTTCCGGGTTGGGGTTGTCGTCGTGGTCCTTGAACGGCATCTCGATGGTGAACGACAGGCAGTCGAACTCCATGCCGACGGCGTTGCAGGCCAGGGTGGTGTTGGCCTTGCCGGGCTCGTCCTTCGCATAGCCGTAGCGGGTCTGGAAGTCGGCGCCCATCTCCACCAGGCGACGGCGGAATTCCTCTTCGAGGCGTTCCAGACGCGGGGTGTAGCCCGGGTTGCCTTCGCAGCCGGCGGTGAACACGTGGGGGATCTCCTCGTCGCCGTGGATGTCGAGGAACAGGTCCACGCCGACCTTGCGCATCTGCTGCTGGACGAAGAACACCTCGGGGCTCTCGGCCTCGCTGGCCGATTGCCAGGCGCGGTTGAGGTCCTTGCCGGCGGCGTTGGTACGCAGGTGGCCACGGAAGGCGCCATCGGGGTTCATGTTCGGCACCAGGTAGAGGTCGGCCTTGGCCAGCAGCGCGTTCAGCTCGGCGTCGTCCTTGTTCTTCAGGCGCTCGATCACGCCCTCCATGTACCACTCGGCCATGTGCTCGCCGGGGTGTTGCTGGGCGATGATCCAGATCTTGCGCTGGGCCGCCGGGTTGCGGCTGACCCGCAGCAGCTGGATGTCGCGGCCCTCGATGCTCTTGCCGGTGGCGAACAGCTCGGCGCCGGCGTTGGCCAGGGCGTCGGCGATCAGGCGGTCGTGGCGTTCGCGGCTGTAGGGCTCGAAGTAGGCGAACCAGATCTGCCCCTCGCGCGGTTGCAGGCCGAAGTGCAGGCCTTTCTCGTCGAAGTGGCTGGGTACGCGGAACCAGTTGACGTGGTCATAGGACGCGGCGGCGTTGTAGCCGGTCCAGGCGTGGGCGTAGGCCGACTGGCCGGCGTTCACCAGGCTGAAGTCGTGGCGTTGGCCGGGGGTCATGCCCTCGACCTTGAAATGGAACCACTGGAAGTGGTGGCTCTTGAGGTCCGGGCGCATCGCCAGCAACAGGTGCTGCGGATTGCTGGCGTCCTTCACCTCGATATTGCCGCTATCGAAGTCCGAGCTGATTTTCATGGCTACCTCAGGCGTGGGTATCAGGGTTGCGCGAAAGGATGGCAGGTCGCCCGGGACGGCGAAACGCGCCAGGCGACAAAGAGTTGCGCAGAAGGGTAATCAGCGGGCTTCGAGGCGCGCCAGGCGCTCTTCGAGTTCGGCGACACGGGCCTCCAGCTGCTCGATGCGCGAGTCGCTGGCGGCACGGCTCTCGCTGCGCTCCGGGGCACTCTGCCGCGCGGCCAGCAGCTCTTCGAGGTCGGCCTTCTCGCCCAGCAGGTGCATGTAGCGATCCTCGCGCTGGCCCGACTGGCGCGGGATCAGGGTGACGAGGCCACGCGCGGCGAGGCGTTCGAGGTTGTGCTGCACCTGCTCGACGTCGTCGAACTCATGCATGCGGCCGCTGCGGGTCAGCAGCTCGTTGAGGGTCTGCGGGCCGCGCAGCAGCAACAGGCCGAGCAGGATCAACTGGCCGTGCACCAGCTCCAGGGTCTTCTCCGCGCGCTGCTCCCAGCGGTCGGCCCGGCTGCCCATCACCAGGCGCGCGAGCCCGCGCCCCTCGAGCACCCGCATGCCCTGCCCCACCTGGCCTGCAGTCAGGTTCATCACCGGCTCGCGGCTGGTCTTCTGGTTGCTGGCCAGGACCAGCGCGTTGAGGGTCAGCGGGTAGGACTCCGGCGTGGTGGCCTGCTTCTCGATCAGGCTGCCGAGCAGGCGGACCTCGACGGCGGAAAGGGGCTCGTTGCTGAAGGGGGTTTCGATCTCGCTGGACATGTCGCCATCCGATGGTGGGAAAGGGCCATAGCCTAGCGTGACTCCCCGCTCCTTTGCACCGCGTTGCGCCCCTGGACTCAGCTGTTCGCTTCCCTGAACAGCCCAACCGGCGCGACGCCCGGAAAGTGCCGTGATCAACCAAATCAATCGAATTAATAGATTGTTATCATTTGGCGAAAAAGTCTTTTACGTAAGGTTTCAACGGCCTTAAAACACCCCATTTCATGGCGTAAACCATTGATTTAAAAGCATGCCAATTCAACTATCGACGGGATCGATGTAGACCATTACCGATATCCACTTCTTTATCGATTTTTCATCCGTAACATTGGCCCCGTGTTCACTTTCAACCCCACTTGAAATCACGAGGCACCCAAAATGAAAAAGCAAATCCTTGCCAGCCTGTTCATCGCTTCCCTGTCCGCTACCGCGTTCGCCCTGCCCCAAGGCGCCGCGCAGACCCAGCAGACCGTCGCCAGTGGCGCCGAACGCACCATCAATCGCCTGGCTGAAGATGGCTCCGAGCGCACCCCGGGCTTCCGCGTTGCCGAAGACGGTTCCGACCGCACTCCCGGCTTCCGTGTCGCCGAAGACGGCTCCGACCGCACTCCCGGCTTCCGTGTCGCCGAAGACGGTTCCGACCGCACTCCCGGCTTCCGCGTTGCCGAAGACGGTTCCGACCGCACTCCCGGCTTCCGCGTTGCCGAAGACGGCTCCGACCGCACCCCGGGCTTCCGCGTTGCCGAAGACGGTTCCGACCGCACTCCCGGCTTCCGTGTCGCCGAAGACGGCTCCGACCGCACTCCCGGCTTCCGCGTTGCCGAAGATGGTTCCGACCGCACTCCCGGCTTCCGAGTTGCCGAAGACGGCTCCGACCGCACCCCGGGCTTCCGTGTCGCCGAAGACGGCTCCGACCGCACCCCGGGCTTCCGCTTCTCCTGACAGGCCGCTGCACAGGTTGCAATCCGACCCAGGAATCCCGTGCGAGGTCTGAGCGATGTACCCAGCCCGTAAATGCTGAAGGCGCCCTTGAGGCGCCTTCAGTGCTTCTACCCTTCCGCTTTTCCAGCCGTCACTCCGACGCCGTAGCCGGTGGCTGCAGAGGGCGCAGCGGAATCGGCGCCGACATCACGATGGACGTCCGCGTCTCGCCGAAGTGGTTGATGCTGCCGACGAAGCGTTCCAGGTGGCGGATGTTGCGCGTCACCACCCGCAGGATGAACGAGTCCTGCCCCGTCACATGCAGGCATTCCAGCACCTCCGGCATCTGTTGCAGCAGCGCCACCAGGCGCGCCTTGTCCGGCTGGGGCGTGGTCATGCCGATCAACGCCATCACCTCGTAGCCGGCATGCTCGGCGGACACGCAGGCGCGATAGCCCTCGATCACCCCGGACTCTTCGAGGCGCTTGAGGCGCTCCGATGTCGCCGGCAGCGAAAGCGCCACCCGGCTGGCCAGTTCGGTGAGCGAAATACGCCCTTCGTCCTGAATGGCCTGGAGGATTTTCCAGGATTTGGCATCGAGCTCCATTTTTAAGGCCCCTATCGACATACACCTAATCAATTCAGGCAAAGCCAGATAATTACCATAGTTACTGCATTCAAAGATCGGCTGCAGCTCCGCAGAATAATGCCATCCCCATGACCTGACCGGTGGCCCGGATGGACCTCACGCTGTTCTTCAAATCCGCCCTGATCGGCCTCTCGATCGCCGCACCCGTGGGCCCCGTGGGCCTGCTCTGCATCCAGCGCAGCCTGGACCACGGCGCCCGCATCGGCTTTCTCAGCGGTCTGGGCGCCGCGCTGGCGGACGCCTGTTTCGGTGCCCTGGGGGCGTTCGGGGTGCAGGCGCTGATCCAGGCCTTCGTCGCGCTGGCCACGCCCCTGGCGCTGGTCGGTTCGGGCTTCCTCGCCTGGATGGGCCTGCGCCTGCTGCGCGCCACGCCGGCCCGCCGCGCCGCCGCCCTGGTCGAGCCCGGCAATGGCTGGAAGGCACTGGCATCGGTCTTCGCGCTGACGCTCACCAACCCCATGACGATCCTCGCTTTCATCGCGGTCTTCGCCGGCCTCGGTGCCGGCGCGACGCCCGGTACGGCGAGCGCGCTGCTGATGGTCGCCGGGGTGTTCTGCGGCTCGGCGCTGTGGTGGCTGGCCCTGGCGCTGGGCGTGGCCGCCGTGCGCCACCACCTGGACGCCGGCCTGCTGCGCCGTGTCGACCAGGCGGCCGGGCTGTTCCTGCTCGGTTTCGCCGCCTGGCAGCTGGCGCGGGTCCTGGCCGCCTAGGCCATCTGGGTGATGGTCCGGCGGAACCGGGCCAGGGCAGCGAAGAAGAAGGCGCTGCCGATGCCGATGATGGCCAGGAATTGCGGCCAGACGATGTCCAGCCCCGCGCCGCGATAGAGGATGCCCTGGGCCAGGGCGACGAAGTGGGTGGTGGGCGCCGCCAGCATGATCTGCTGCACCAGCTCGGGCATGCTTTCGCGCGGGGTGGTGCCCCCGGACAGGATCTGCAGCGGCATCAGCACCAGGATGGTCAGCAGCCCCAGCTGCGGCATGGAACGCGCCACGGTGCCGAGGAAGATGCCCATCGACGTGGTGGCGAACAGGTGCAGCGCCGCCGCCACCAGGAACAGCCCCAGCGAGCCCTCGATGGGCACCGCCAGCCAGCCGCGCACCACGAACACCAGCGACAGCGCGGCGGCCACCAGCACCACCGCGCCCATGGACCAGACCTTGGCCAGCATGATCTCGAACGCCGACAGCGGCATCACCAGCAGGTGCTCGACGGTGCCGTGCTCGCGCTCGCGGATCAGGGCCGCGCCGGTGAGGATGATCGACAGCATGGTGATCTGGTTGATCACCTCCATCACTCCGCCGAACCAGGCCTGGGTCAGGTTGGGGTTGAACAGCGTGCGCACCGTCAGCTCCGCCGGCATCGCCTTCGCCCCCCGGTAGCGGGCGACGAACTCGTTGACCTCGGTGAAAACGATGTTCTGGATGTAGCCCGCGCCGCTGAAGGCCTGGCCGATCTGCGTGGCGTCGACGTTGAGCTGCACCGCCGGGTTGCGGCCGGCGAGCACGTCGCGCTGGAAGTCGGGCGGGATGTCCAGGGTGAAGGTGTAGAGGCCGGTGTCCATGCCCCGGTCCATGCGCCCCTGGTCGATCAGCTCGGGAACGCGGAAGTACGGCGGCTGGAAGGCGTTGACCAGGCGCGTGGAGAGCTGCGAGCGGTCCTCGTCGACCACCGCGATGGGCGCATGGTGCAGGGTTTCCGGGATGCCGGTGGCGGAGCTGTACACGCCCAGGCTGAAGGCCCAGAGGATCAGCACCAGCATCGCGTAGTCGCGCTGCAGGCTGCGGAATTCCTTGAGCCCGAGGTTGAAGATGTTGGCCAGGCTGCGCATGGGTCAGGCCTCCTGCTTCTTCAGCGCGAGCACGCTGAACAGGGTGAGCAACGGGATGGTCAGCAACAGCGGCACGAAGTAGTAGGCCAGGTCGGCGAAGCCCAGCGCCTTGGAGAACACGCCCCGGCTGATGATGAGGAAATGGGTGGCGGGATAGGCCTGGCCGATCAGCGCCGCCGCGCCTTCCAGGGACGACACCGGGTGCACCAGCCCGGAAAACTGGATGGCCGGCACCATGGTGGCGATGGCGACACCGAATACCGCAGCGATCTGGCTGCGCATGAAGGTGGAGAGGAACAGGCCGAGCCCGGTGGCAGCCGTGACGTAGCACAGCGCGGCGAGCACCAGGGTCGGGAAGCTGCCCTTGAGCGGCACGCCGAACACAAACACCGCCAGGGCCACCATCAGCAGGAAGCTGACCATGCCCATCGCCACGTAGGGCAGCTGCTTGCCCAGCAGGAACTCCAGCCGCGTGACCGGCGTGACGTAGAGGTTGGTGATCGAGCCCAGCTCCTTCTCGCGCACCACGCCCAGGGCGGTGAGCATCGCCGGGATCATGATCAGCAGCAGCGGGATCACCGCCGGCACCATGGCCTTGAGGCTTTCCACATCCGGGTTGTAGCGGTAGCGCACCTCGACGCTGGCGGCACTCTGGCCGCCCCCTTCGGGCGACTGCCGGGCCAGCTCGGCGAGGTAACCCAGGTGCATGCCCTGCACGTAGCCGGCGACGGTGTTGGCGCGGGTCGGCATGGAGCCGTCGATCCAAACGCCGATGGCGGGGCTGGCGCCACGCTTCAGGTCACGGCCGTAGCCGGGCGGGATTTCCACGGCCAGGCTCAGCTCGCCGCTGCGCATGCGCCGGTCCAGTTCCGCGTAGTCCTGGATCGGCGCGCGCTCGATGAAGTAGCGCGAGCCGGAGAGGTTCAGTGCGTAGGCCTGGCTGGTGGTGGTCTGGTCGCGGTCGAGCACCGCATAGGAGAGGTCCTCCACGTCCATGCTGATGCCGTAGCCGATGATGAACATCAGCAGCACGGTGCCGAGCAGTGCCAGGGTCAGGCGGATCGGGTCGCGGCGCAGCTCCATGGCCTCGCGCCGCGCATAGCTGAACAGCCGCTGCGCTCTGAAGCCGCGCCCGGCACGGGCGGCTTCCGTCGGCCGGGTCGCCGGGGCCGCCTCGGCAGGGGCCTGGCCGGCGATGCCGGCGGCCTCCTCCAGGTAGGCGATGAAGGTCGCCTCCAGGCTCGGCAGGCCGCGAGCGGCCACCAGGTTCGCCGGGGTGTCGCTGGCCAGCACGCGGCCGGCGTGCATCAGCGAGATGCGGTCGCAACGCTCGGCCTCGTTCATGAAGTGGGTGGAGATGAAGATGGTCACGCCATCGTTGCGCGACAGGTCGATCATCAGCGCCCAGAAACCGTCGCGGGCCACCGGGTCGACCCCGGACGTGGGCTCGTCGAGGATGAGGATCTCCGGCTCGTGGATCACCGCGACCGCCAGGGACAGGCGCTGGCGGATGCCCAGCGGCAGCGCGTCAGGCAGCTCGTCGGCCACGCCCGCCAGGTCGAAGCGCTGCATCATCGCCGCCACCCGCGCCTCGATGCGCTCGGCCGGCAGGTGAAACAGCCGCGCATGCAGCAACAGGTTCTGCCGCACCGTCAGCTCGCGGTACAGGGAGAACGCCTGGGACATGTAGCCCACGCGCCGCCGCGTGGCCATGTCGCCGGCATCCACCGGCTGGCCGAACAGCGCGCAACTGCCTTCGCTCGCGGGCAGCAGGCCGGTGAGCATCTTCATGGTGGTGGACTTGCCGCAGCCATTGGAGCCGAGGAAACCGAAGATCTCCCCGCGCTCGATGCGGAAGCTGACGCGGTCGACGGCGACGAACTCGCCGAAGCGGCAGGTCAGCCCGTCCGCCTCGATGGCCACGGCGCGCTCGCCTTCCGGCAGCGGCGGGATCACCAGGCGGCGGTGGTCGCGGCGCTTCTCCTCCGGCAGCAGGGCGATGAAGGCTGCTTCCAGGCTGTCGGTGCCGGTCTGGGTGCGGATCTCCGCGGGGCTGCCGGTGGCCAGGACCCGCCCGGCGTCCATCGCCACCAGGCTGTCGAAGCGCTCGGCCTCTTCCATGTAGGCGGTGGCCACCAGCACGCTCATGCCGTCGCGGCCCTGGCGGATGCGGCCGATCAGCTCCCAGAACTGGTTGCGCGACAACGGGTCGACGCCGGTGGTGGGCTCGTCGAGGATCAGCAGGTCCGGGTCGTGGATCAGTGCGCAGCACAGGCCGAGCTTCTGCTTCATGCCACCGGAGAGCTTGCCCGCCGGGCGCTCGCGGAACGGGTCGAGGCCGGTGCTGCGCAGCAGGTCGTCGATGCGTCGCTCGCGCTCGGCGCGGTCGTGGCCGAACAGGCGGCCGAAGAAATCCAGGTTCTCGACCACCGTCAGCGTCGGGTAGAGGTTCTTGCCCAGCCCCTGGGGCATGTAGGCGACGCGCTGGCAGATGGCGCGGCGGTGGCGGGCCGAGCGCATGTCGCCGCCCAGCACGTCGATCTCGCCCTGCTGCATCTTCCGCGCGCCGGCCAGCAACGCCAGCAGGCTGGACTTGCCGACGCCGTCCGGACCGATCAGGCCCACCATGCGGTTGGCCGGGATCACCAGGTCGACCTCGCGCAGGGCGAAGGTCTCGCCGTAGGCCAGGCTGACCCCGGCCAGGCGGGCGACGCTGCCGTCGGAGGCGTTCATCAGGGCACCTTCACCTGCAGGTGCTGCGGCCATTGCCGTTCGGCATCCAGGCGCAGGTAGGCCATCCCGGGCACGCCGGTCTTCACGGCGGTCATGTGCTGCTTGAGCAGCGCCGGGTCGATGCGCGCCTTGACGCGGAACATCAGCTTCTCGCGCTCGCTGGCGGTCTCCACGGACTTCGGCGTGAACTGGGCGACGCTGGCCACGTAGGAGACCTTGGCGGGGATCACGTACTGCGGCACCGCGTCGATGATCAGCCGCACCTCGTCGCCCAGGTGCACGCGCCCGGCCTGGCCGGCGGGCAGGAAGAAGGTCATGTAGACGTCGCCCAGGTCCACCAGGTTGAGCAGCTTGCCGCCGGCCGGCAGCACTTCGCCCGGCTGCGCCACGCGGTACTGCACGCGGCCGGCGCGGGGGGCCTTGAGCAGGCTGTCGTCGATGTCCGCCTGCAGGCGGGCGACGCTGGCATTGGCCGCCTCGATGGCCGACTGCGCCTCGATCACCTGGGACTTGGCCGCCTCGATGCCGGCCTGGGCGGAGATCACCTGGGAGCGCGAGGCGGCCAGTGCCGCCTGGGCGCTCTGCATCACCGCGCGGTCGTCGTCCAGTTGCTGCTGGGGCATGGCGTTGCGCTTGACCAGGGTCTCGGTACGGGCGAAGCGCTTCTGGGTGGCCACCAGTTCCGCCTCGCGCTGGCTGACCACCGCCTTGGCCGTGGCCTGCTCGCTCTCACGCTGGGCCACCAGCGCCTGGGCGGTGAGCCGCGCGTTCTCGGCCTGGCGCACCTGCGCCTGGGCCTGGGCCAGCTGCGCCTGCAGCACCTGGGTGTCCATCTGCGCCACCGGCTGGCCGGGGGTGAGGAAGTCGCCCTCGTCCACCATGATCTCGGCCACGCGACCGGCGAGCTTGGTCGCCACGTCCACCTCGGTGGCTTCGATCCGCCCGTTGCCGCTGGCAAAACCCTCGCCCAGGCCGACCGGCCGCAACACCCACCAGGCGCCGGCGGCCACCGCCACGGCGGCCAGCAGTGCCGCCGCCCAGGTCAGTTTCTGCTTGCTTGGCTGCTTCATCTTGGTATCCCGAATGGCTGGATTTCGATGGGGGAGATCATCCGCCAAACGGCAATGAGTCACTTTGACTCATGTCAGGTCGGGCCTTTTCCGGCCTCTTCCGGCTCGGTTTCCATCCAGCCGAAGCCACGGCAGTCACAGACGACTTGATGTATGATTGCGCGCCTCGAACACGGCCAACCACGATCAAACCGGCGCCCATGCGCCCCCGGACCGACCATGAACACCAGCGAAACCACCAGCCCCGAGCAACAGGCCCAGACCGAAGGCAGCGCCGAGGCGGCCGCCCCGGCCAAGGCCGTGAAGAAGCAGAACGTGCCCTGGTACCAGACCCTCAAGACCCACGACCGCGGCCAGCGCCCCGGAGCGGCACCGCGCGGCTCGCGCCGTTCGATGGGCAAGCGCTGATCCGGCGCACCGGCACAAAAAAAGCCAGCGTGATGCTGGCTTTTTTGTGGGCGCCCGCCGGGCTTACTGGCTGTTCTTCACCAGGCTCATGCGCTTCTCGGTGAACACGCAGATGACGCCTGCGTTGTTGTACATCACCTCGTGGTTGAAGTTGCAGTACGCCGCGGCAACGCTCAGGGGCAGCTGCTCGTTGCTCCAGCGGGCCGGCTTGAACCAGGACAGCTCGCCTTCCTTGCACTGGCGCGCCTCGGCATCGGAGCTGTAGGTGCAAAGCACCGACTGGTCGACTTCGCCCTTGAAGCAACCGGCCAGGGGAAGGAAGCAAAGGCCTGCCAACAGAAGTTTGGTGTGGGTACGCATGACAGCTCCGGAATCGGCATGTGAAGGAATCAGTGCCGATTTGAACCAGCGCAGCGGCGCGGGTTCCGTGGCGTCGGCAAAGAATTCCCGCTTCGCGAGGCAGCACACACCCGCCACAAACCGTAGGAGCGAGCTCTGCTCGCGAAGCCCTTGGCTCATGTACCGCAGCCTTCGTCACCCCTGCGCCGGCAGAACCCCGCCGAACGCGCGCATCCCCAGGCTCTGGTGGAAGCGCAGCAGGTAGCCGTCCGGGTCCTGCAGGAGGAAGTTGAGTTCACCGTGCGCCTGCTCGTCCTGGCGGTACCAGCGCTCCTCGGCTCCGCGCCGCAACCTCACCCCGGCCGCCTCGATGCGCGCGATCAACGCCAGCGCGTCGGCGCAGCGGATCGACAGGTTGAGTCCGCGCCCGAACGGCGCTTCCAGGGGCTCGACCCGCCACTCCGAGGCCTCGCCGTCGTCCTCCTCCAGCATCAGCTGGGCCTCGCCGAAGCGCAGGTAGGCGAAGCGGTGCTCGGGGCGCTGGTACGCCACTTCGAACCCCAGGACACGGCAGTAGAAATCCAGGCTGCGGGCGAAATCGACGACCAGCAACTCCGGGACCAGGGCATTGAAATGCATGATGGGTTCCTTCCTCGGGTGCCCACCCCGCATGGGCGGGCGCGCCACCTTAGCGTAGGATTCACCGACACTAAAAGCGTGGGGCGTGGGTCTATAGTCCCTGCATCTTTCCCATCCGTAACGGAGCCCTCCATGGATACGACCCCGCACAACCTCGCCACCCTCTTCGAGCAGCTCGGCCTGGAATCCGGGCACGACAGGATCGAGTCCTTCATCGCCGACCACCCCCTCGCCGACGGGCAGAAGATCCACGAAGCGCCCTTCTGGAACGACGCCCAGAGCGCCTTCCTGCGCAACGCCCTGGTGCAGGACGCCGACTGGGCCGTGGAAGTGGACGAGCTGGCGGTGCGTTTGTCGAAGTGAATCGGCGAACAGCCAGGGAAGCACGTCCACGTTCAAATGAAAAACGGCCCCATGGGGGCCGTTTCGTTTTGCTGCGCAGGTACGCCCGCTCGATCAGAAGTCCTGCACGGTCGGGCGCAGCACCACTTCGCTGATGTCCACGTCCGCCGGTTGTTCCACCGCGTAGGCGATGGCCCGGGCGACGGATTCGGCGGGGATCGCCAGCTTGTAGAACTCGCCCAGGGCCTGGCGGCTCTCCTCGTGGGAGCTGCCCAGCTTCAGTTCCGAATCCACCGCGCCGGGGGAGATGACGGTGACGCGGATGTCGCCGCCCACTTCATGACGCAGGCCGTCGCTGATGGCCCGCACGGCGAACTTGGTGCCGCTGTACACGGTGCCGCCCGGGCTGAACACCTTGTGGCCGGCCACCGAGGCGACGTTGATGAACTGACCGCTGCGCTGTGCCTGGAACACCGGCAGCGCCGCCGCGATGCCGTAGAGCACGCCCTTGATGTTGATGTCGATCATGCGGTCCCACTCCTCCACCGGGGTTTCGGAGAGCGGCGCGATGGCCATCAGTCCGGCGTTGTTGACCAGTACGTCGATGCGGCCGAAGGCATCGATGCCGCCCTGCACCAGGGCGCGGACCTGCGCCGGGTCGGTGACGTCGGTGGCGAAGGCCACGGCCTTGCCGCCGGCAGCGGTGATTTCGCTGACCAGCGCGTCGAGACGATCGACGCGGCGTGCACCGAGCACCACCGAGGCGCCCAGGGCGGCCAGGTGGCGGGCGGTGGCTTCGCCGAGGCCGCTGCTGGCGCCGGTGATGACGATGACTTTGCCGTTGATGTTGCTGCTCATGTCGGGTTCCTCAGGTTGGCTGCCGGCAGGAGGGGTTCCTGCTGCTGGAGGCCAGTATGGAAATCCGATGACACTCAGGGAATGGAAGGATTAGGATTGCGGAATTCCAGAATCAGGAACAATCCGAAGGCCGCCGACATGCTCAACCGAATGGAAATGCTGCGCATCTTCTGCATCGCCGCCGAGTCCGCCAGCTTCCGCGAAGCCGCCACGCGCCTCGGCGCCTCCCCGCAGACGGTGACCCGGGCGATCAAGGACCTGGAGCAACTGGTGGGCGAGCCGCTGTTCCATCGCAGCACGCGCCAGGTGCAGATCACCGCCTACGGCGAACTGCTGGCAGCCCAGGCGCGGGAGACCCTGGGCAGCTTCGACCAGCTGTTCCAGCGCCACGTCCGCCGCGGCCGGGACGAGATGGCCGGCCGCGTGGGCGTCACCGCACCGCGCTCCATCGGCCGGCGCTTCGTGCTGCCGCTCTTGGCCGAGTTGCAGCGCGAGCACCCGGAGATCGTGCTGGACATGCGCCTCTCGGACCAGATGACCGACTCGGTCGACGAGCAGATCGACATCGGCGTGCGCATGGGCTTCATCCGCGACCGCCGCTACATCGCGCGACCCACGGCGACCGTGCCGCTCTACGTGGTGGGGGCGCCGGCACTGGTCGAGCGCGTCGGCGCCCCGGAAGACATCGACGCCCTGAACCGGCTGCCGACCACCGCGCTGATCGACGGCAACACCGGGCGCCTCTGGCCCTGGACCTTCGCCGAGGGCCGCCAGCTGCAACCGCAGCGTGCCGCCTTCACCACCGACGACCAGGAGTGCGAGTGCGAGGCGGTGCTGGCGGGCGTCGGCTTCGGGCAACTGCCCAGCTACCTGGTGACGCCGCACATCCGCAGCGGACGCCTGGTGCGGGTGCTGGTCGACGACGAATCGCCGTCCTGGGAGATGTTCGTCTACCGGCCCCAGCGCGGGCCGGTATCGCCACGGGTAAGGCGGGTGTTCGACCGCCTGGTGGAACGGCTTTCCGACCCGCAATGGGTGCCGCTAGAACCGTAGGATGGCGTAGAGCGCAGCGAAACCCATCGATCCGTGGTCCCCACGGCATGGGCTTCGCACGGCCCTAGCCATCCGACGGCTGCAGTTGCGGGATCACTCGGCGATATCGATGACGATCTTGCCGAAGGCCGTGCCCTGCTCCACCGCGTCGTGGGCGTCGTGGGCCGTGGCCAGGGTGAAACGGCGCGGGTCGAGGATGGGCTTGAGCTTGCCGGCCTCCACCAGGCGCGTGGCGTCGGCGAGGACTTCGCCGTGGTGGGCGCGGCCTTCACCGGTGAGCATCGGCAGCAACACGAACACGCCATTGACGGTCGCCGCCCGCAGCGAGGATGGCGCCAGGCTGTGGGTGCCGAAGGCGGCACAGCTGACCACATGGCCGCGGATGCGCACCGACTCCAGGGCGTCGTCGAGGGAGCTGCCGCCCACGGTGTCGTAGACCACGTCGAAGCCCTTGCCACCGGTGAAGGTCGCAACGTAATCGGCCGCCTTGGTGGTGTGGTAGTCGATGGGCGTGGCGCCCAGCCCGCGCACCATCTCGTGCTTGGCCGGCGAGGCGGTGGCGAAGACCTCGGCGCCGAAGGCCTTGGCGATCTGCACGGCGATATGGCCCACGCCGCCGGAACCACCGGTGACCAGCACCGTCTGCCCGGCGTGCAGGCGCGCGCTGTCCACCAGGCCTTCCCAGGCGGTGAGGAACACCAGCGGCAGTGCCGCGGCTTCGCGCATGCTCAGGTTCTTCGGCTTCAGCGCCAGCAGGCGCCAGTCCACCGCGGCGAATTCGGCCAGGGTGCCTTGCAGGCCGCGCACGCCACCGACCAGGCCGTAGACCTCGTCACCGACCTTGAAGCGGCTGACGCCCGCGCCCACCGCCTCGACCACGCCGGCCAGCTCGGTGCCGAGCACCGCCGGCAGCACCGGGTCGGCATAGGGCGCCCGGCCGGTGCGGATCTTGTAGTCGATGGGGTTGACCCCGCTGGCCTCGATACGCACCAGGACCTGTCCCTCGCCGGCGACCGGGCGGGCGATCTCCTGCTGGGTGAAACGGCCGCTCTGGTAATCCTCGAGCACGAGGGCGCGCATGGTGACGGGGTTGGACATGGTTTCACTCCTTGCAATCAGTCTCGCCGGGGTCTGCCCCGGCATCCGGCGCCCACTATAGAGCCGCCGCGAGGGCGAGGAAACAAGGACGCCGCCCCACCGGGCGTCAGCGCAACGGCAAGCATCGACATCACTGATACTCACCATCAGCCCCTTTCAATTCTCCGATTGCCAGCGCACCGGCAAGATTCGCTCATCGGCCTTGTGCCCCATGAACCGAGATGCCAGCCATGACCGCCCACTCGAAATTCGTCGACAGCAGCTACCTGGTCACCCACGTCACCCTGGATGAATTCCATCTGCACTTCGAAACCGAAGTCGCCGTGTGCCAGGAGGACGGCACCTTCGAGATGCTCCAGGCCCCGACGCCCATCGCCGAGCGTCGTGCCCTGCGCCAGCTGATCCGCAACCAGGCCGCCTGATTCCGGCGGCCCGGTCGCGCCGCCTCAGGCCTTGACCTGGGCGGGGAACGGCAGGGTCCGCAAGCGCACGCCCACCGCCGCATGGAGGGCGTTGGCCAGTGCCGGCGCCAGGGGCGGCACCCCGGGTTCACCCACACCGGTGGGCTGCTCGGTGGACGGTAGGATGTGCACCTCCACGGCCGGCATCTCGTTGATCCGCAACACCTGGAAGTCGTGGAAGTTGGATTGCTCCACCACTCCGTCCTTCAGCGTCACCGCGCTGTGCAGCGCCGCCGCCAGGCCAAAGCCAATACCGCCCTCCATCTGCGCCCGGATCACGTCGGGGTTGATCGGCACGCCGCAATCCACGGCGCAGACCACGCGATCCACCTTGTAGGCGCCATCGGCCTTCACCGTCACCTCCACCACCTGCGCCACGTAGCTGCCGAAGGATTCGTGCACGGCGATCCCGCGACCGCGCTTCTCGCCCTCGCCACCGGCCTTGAGCGGCTGCTTCCAGCCCGCCTTGTCCGCCACCAGTTCCAGCACGCCACGATGGCGCGGATGCTTCTCCAGCAGCGCATGGCGGTAGTCGTAAGGGTCCTTGCCGGCGGTGGTCGCCGCTTCGTCGATCAGCACCTCGGCAGCGAAACCGGTGTGGGTATGGCCCACCGAGCGCCACCACTGCACCGGGACGTGGATGTCCTCGGGGGTGGCCAGCTCCACCTGCAGGTTGGGCACGGCGTAGGAGAGGTTCGCCAGCCCTTCCACCGAGGTGTTGTCGATGCCGTCCTTGATCAGGAAAGACTCCATGCCGGTGCCCTTGATGATGGACTGGCCGACGATGCGGTGATGCCAGGCCAGCAGCTTGCCCTCGGCGTCCAGCGCCAGGCGCGCGCGGTGCAGGTAGGCCGGGCGGTAGTAGCCGCCCCGGGTATCGTCCTCGCGGGTCCAGACCAGCTTCACCGGCGCCTTGATGCCCTTGTCGCGCGCAGCCTTGGCCACCGCCACCGCCTCCAGCGGGTAGTCGGAAAGCGGGTTGGCGCGGCGACCGAAGCTGCCGCCGGCGTAGAGCTGGGTGATGGCGACCTTCTCCACGGGGATGCCCAGGTATTTGGCCACGGTCACCTGGTCACCGGTCTGCCACTGCTCGCCGTTCCACAGCTCGCAGGCACCGTCGGAGAGCCGGACCAGGCAGTTCATCGGCTCCATCGCCGCATGGGCCAGGTAGGGGAATTCGAAGTCCGCCTCGATCAGCTTCGCCGGCTTGGCCAGCGCGGCCTCCACGTCACCGGTGCGCGCGGCCATCAGCCCGGGCTTGCCAGCGCTTTCGCGGTATTTGGCGAAGATCTCGGCGCTGCCCAGCTTGAAGGCCTTGCTCTCGTCCCATTCGATGACCAGCGCGTCGCGCCCCTGGCGCGCGGTCCAGGTGTTCTTCGCCAGCACGGCGACCCCGGCGCGGCCATGGGGCAGGTCGCGGAACTCGACCACCTCCACCACACCGGCGATGGCCTTGGCCTTGCTCGCGTCCACCGTCTTCGGCACGCCGCCGAAGCGCGGCGGGTAGGCGACCACCGCCACCAGCATGCCGGGCAGCTTGAAATCCTGGGTGAAGACGGCACTGCCGTTGGTCTTGTCGTGGCTGTCCTTGCGCTTGGCGGTCATCTGGCCGATGAGCTTGAAGTCCTTCGGCTGCTTGAGCTTCACCTCGGTGGGCACCGATTCCTGCGCGGCCGCCTCGGCCAGCTCGCCGAAGCCGGCCTTGTTGCCGGAGGCGGCATGGGCGACCACGCCATCGCTGACGGTGATGGCCTCCGCCGGCACCTTCCACTTCTTGGCGGCGGCGGCCACCAGCATGGCGCGTGCGCTGGCACCGGCCTTGCGCATCTGCTCGAAGGAGTTGGCCATGGCGCTGCTGCCACCGGTGCCCTGCAGGGTGCCGAAGGCCAGGTTGTTGTAGACGGCGGCGTTGGCCGGCGCGCCTTCGACCACCACACGGCTCCAGTCGGCGTCCAGCTCCTCGGCCACCAGGGTGGCGAGGCCGGTGTAGGCGCCCTGCCCCATTTCCACGTGCTTGGCGACCACGGTCACGGTGCCGTCGCGAGCGATGCGCACGAAGGCGTTGGGTTCGAAGCGCGCATCGGCGGCGAACATCTCGGCAGCGTCCAGGAGCGGCGAGAAGAGCACGCCCAGGGCCAGCCCGCCGCTGCCCTGCAGGAAGGTCCGCCGGCTGATGTTGAGGATGCCGTTGCCCGGCGTGCTCTGGGTTTCGATCTTGCCCATGTCGTCGTTCCTCAGGCCAGCTGGCCGGCTGCTTCGTGGATGGCCGCACGGATGCGCACATAGGTGGCGCAGCGGCAGATGTTGCCGCTCATGGCGGCATCGATGTCGGCGTCGCTGGGTTTGCGGTTGCCCGCCAGCAGAGCCGTGGCCGCCATGATCTGCCCCGACTGGCAGTAGCCGCACTGCACCACGTCGAGCTTGCGCCAGGCTTCCTGTACCGCCTTGCCCACTTCGCCCTCGCCCACCGCCTCGATGGTGGTGATCTTCTTGCCCACCAGCATGGATACCGGCGTGATGCAGGCCCGCGTCGGCTGGCCATCCACGTGCACGGTGCAGGCCCCGCACAGGGCCATGCCGCAGCCGTACTTGGTGCCGGTCATCTCGGCGACGTCGCGCAATGCCCAGAGCAGCGGCATGTCGGGGGCGATATCGAGTTCCTTGTCTTGACCATTCAGGTTCAGGGTGATCATCGGCTTTTCCACCTCTACGGGTATGGATTCATGGGGCGCCGGCCACGGTCGGGCCGGTTCAGGGCACGGTTGTTTCAGGGTAGAAGCTCGCCGGCCGTCCCTGCGCCTTTGCGGCGACGGGACGACCAGCGGAGCGGTATCAGGCGCTCTGGCGCAGGCGGGCGATATCGCGCTGTGGCGGCTCGCCGAACAGACGGCTATATTCGCGGCTGAACTGCGAGGGGCTCTCGTAGCCCACGCGGCTGCCGGCGGTGGCGGCGTCCAGGGCCTCGGAAAGCATCAGCCGGCGCGCCTCCTGCAGGCGCAGCTGCTTCTGGAACTGCAGCGGACTCATCGCGGTGACCGACTTGAAGTGATGGTGCAGCGCCGAGGTGCTCATGTTCACCTCACCGGCCAGGGCACCGATCTGCAGCGGGCGGTGATAGTTGTTCTTCAACCAGCTGACGGCCTTGGCGATGCGCTGGGTGTGGCTGCCGACGCAGGCGATCTGGCGCAGTTGCGCGCTGCGCTCGCCCAGCAGCAGGCGATAGAGGATCTCGCGCTCGACCAGCGGCGCCAGCACGGCGATGTCATCCGGGGTGTCGAGCAGGCTCACCAGGCGGATCAGCGCATCCTGCAGCGGCTCGTCCAGGCTGCACACCGAAATGCCGCGCGCGGAGCTGGTGACCATGGGCGAGCGCTCCATCTCCAGGAGCATCTGGCTGATGAGCGCGGGCTCCAGGTTCAGGCGCAGGCCGAGGTAGGGCACCTCGGGGCTGGCATCGAGGATCTGGCCGATCACCGGCAAATCGAGGGAGACGATCAGGTACTGGGATTGGCCATAGATGTAGGTCTCGTCGTTGAGCATGGCCTGCTTGCGGCCCTGCACCACGATGCCCAGGGCGGGCTCGTAGAGACAGTGGATGGGCTCGGTGGCGGTGCTGGCGCGGAACAGCGACAGGCGCGGGATGGGCGTCTCATGGATGCCGTCCTCCCGGGTGAATCGTTCAATCAATCGTGCGAGGCGTGCCTGCGCGCCCAGGGGAGCGCTGTGCCCCTGCTCTTCGAGGGTTGCGGGTGTGGTCATGGTTTCAGCCCTCCGGATCAGGCGACAACTCTACTTGCGCGCGCGGGGCGCGTCTCGGGCCCGGAAACACTTCGGCAGGATCAGGCAATAATTCTGCAGAATCCTGCTACCGAAGCGGCCACCGGCAGTCGCAGACTGGCGCCCCTTCGACCCCGGGCCGATTCCGCCCAAACGAAATCCGGCGCACGAGGCGCCGGATCGGGTACAGCAGTCGCGGTTCAGTCGGCGACGTGGATGACCACGCGGCCACCGG
This sequence comes from Pseudomonas sp. USHLN015, assembly GCF_037153275.1. NCBI lineage: Bacteria > Pseudomonadati > Pseudomonadota > Gammaproteobacteria > Pseudomonadales > Pseudomonadaceae > Pseudomonas > Pseudomonas sp. USHLN015. Next base: position 67,323 of record NZ_JBBCKP010000008.1, on the reverse strand, counting down.
CCGGGCAGGTTTCCATGTAGCGGCTCGCCTCGACGAAGTCAGCGAACTCGAAGACCCGGTCGATGCTCGGCTTGAGCAGGCGGTCACCGGTCATCTGGTTGATGTGCGCCAGGGCCCGCTGCACGGCAGCCTCGTCACGCTCCAGGCCGGTTTCCGGATCACCGGTGAAATCCATCACGCAGTGGCGGAAGAACTGCAGGTGCTTCTTGAAGGCGGCGCAGGCCGGGAAGGCCGCATCGTTGCCACCGTTGATGCCATAGAGGATCAGCTTGCCGCGCGGCGAGGCGACATCGCCCAGCAGCTTCATCTGCGGGCCGGCGCACTGGTCCAGCACCACTTCGACGCCCTTGCCGGCGGTGAAGCGCTCGACCTCCAGGACCAGATCCTGCTCCTCGGTGACGATGACCTTGTCGGCGCCCAGCTCTTTGAGGAACGGGCGGCTCTCCGGGTAGCTGGTGGAGGCGATGACGATCGCCCCCAGCGCCTTGGCCAGCTGCACCGATTGCGGCGCCAGGCAATGCCCGGCCTCGGTGATCAGCACGTGCTGCCCGGGCTTGACCTTGGCCAGCTCGACCAGGGCGAAGTAGCCCAGCAGCAGCGGCGTGTAGTGCACGGCGGCCTCGACCGGGGTCAGCACGTCCGGGTAGCGGGTCAGGGCGCGGCGCGGCATCAGCACGATGTCGCCCCAGGCCGGATAGGTATTGGGAGTGGCGGACGGAAAGCTGGCCACGGCCATGCCGGGCTGCAGGTCGTCGACGCCTTCGCCGACGGCCTCTACCACACCGGCCAGCTCGAAGCCGAGCCCGGCAGGCAGCCGGGCCTGTTCGGAGGCCAGGTTCTGCCGCCAGAGCACGTCTTTCCAACTGACGCCCAGCGCCTGGGTGCGCACCAGAACTTCGCCGAACCCCGGTTTGGGGGTGGGCAGCTCTTCCAGCTTGAGCACATCGGCCTCGCCGAATTGATGAAAACGGATCATGCGGGACATCACACACCTCGCCTGTGACTCTGTCATGGCCATGGACTCTATCCGGGCTTTATCCCTAAAACCACCCGCGCGCATCAATAGTTGTCATAAACACGGATGATGTGAGCCTTGACGACCGCGCTGCAGAGCCTCATTTTTCACACACTCATTTCGGAAGTAGCCCTGCATGAACAGGAACGACCTACGTAGAGTTGACCTCAATCTACTGATCGTGTTCGAGACGCTCATGCATGAGCGCAGCGTGACACGGGCGGCGGAGAAGCTCTTCCTCGGCCAGCCCGCCATCAGTGCAGCCCTCGCGCGGCTGCGTACCCTCTTCGATGACCCGCTGTTCGTGCGCACCGGCCGCAGCATGGAGCCGTCCGCCCGCGCGGTGGAGATCTTCGCCCTGCTCTCCCCGGCCCTGGACTCCATTTCCACGGCCGTGAGCCGGGCCGCCGATTTCGACCCGGCCACCAGCAACGCGGTGTTCCGCATCGGCCTTTCCGACGACGTCGAGTTCGGCCTGTTGCCCGCCCTGCTCCGCCGCCTGCGTGCCGAAGCGCCGGGCGTGGTGCTGGTGGTGCGCCGCACCAACTACCTGCTGATGCCCAACCTGCTCGCCTCCGGCGAGATCTCCGTGGGTGTCAGCTACACCGACGAGCTGCCGGCCAACGCCAAGCGCAAGACCATCCGCCGCTCCAAGTCCAAGCTCCTGCGTGCCGACGCCGTACCCGGGCCGCTGAGCCTGGAGGACTACTGCGCGCGCCCCCACGCGCTGGTGTCCTATGCGGGCGACTTGTCCGGCTTCGTCGACGAGGAGCTGGAGAAACTGGGACGCAAGCGCCGCGTGGTGCTGGCCGTGCCCCAGTTCAACGGCCTCGGCGCCCTGCTCGCCGGGACCGACATCGTCGCCGTGGTGCCGGACTACACCGCCGCCGCCCTCACCGCCGCCGGTGGCCTGCGCGTGGAGGACCCGCCCTACGGCAGCCGCGCCTTCGAACTGTCCATGGCCTGGCGCGGCGCCCAGGACAACGACCCCGCCGAGCGCTGGCTGCGCTCGCGCATCCAGATGTACTGCGGCGACCCGGACAGCCTGGAGTGATCCGCACCCGCGTGCACAGCGCTCCCCGCGCCACCGAACCCGTAGGGCGGGCCGGGCGGCGTTCCGCTTCAGCCCACCCATGGTCGCCGCGCCAAAGCTTCGCGAGCAGAGCTCGCTCCTACAGCACCGCTTGGCGACTGAAGTCGCCCCTACAGCCCCGCCGCACGTACGCGACCGCTGCGTAGGGTGGATGACGCTTTTTTCATCTACCAGCGGAGCCCGCCATGACACTGACGGGAGCGGTTTCAACCGCGAAAGGCTTCGCGAATGAATTCGCGCCTACAAGAAGCACCCGCGCGCGCCCCGAATCGATGAAAAGCAACAGCCATTCGCTTCTATCGATAGAACCGCCCCGATTCGCCGTTGCAAGCAATCCCGTGAATGCTCGAAAACCGTGCGGCGGACCGCTGAAATCCCCATTCCAGTGCGGTTTTCCAGGGCAAGCCACTTACTATCAATGGAAAAAAGCGATTCATCACTGACGGTGATATTTATCTTCGTGGCGTTCGATTCGTGCACGAACGAGCCAGCCAGCAGACTCCGCCCATCTACAAATCCAATTGGCGGAGCTACACATGGAACAGTCCACGAAATCCACCTGGCGAACCGGCCTCACCCTCGCATCCCTGCTGGTGCTGGTGGCGTGCGGTAAAGCCCCCGAAGCCACGCTTGCACCCGCTGCCGCCAAGGTCAGCGTGGCCGAAGTGCTGCAACAGCCGATCAACGAATGGGACGAATTCACCGGCCGCCTGGAGGCACCGGAATCCGTCGAGATCCGCCCGCGCGTCTCCGGCTACATCGACAGCGTGTCCTTCCGCGAAGGCAGCCTGGTGAAGAAGGGCGACCTGCTCTTCCAGATCGACCCGCGCCCCTTCCAGGCCGAGGTGAAACGCCTCGAAGCCCAGCTGCAACAGGCCCGCGCCAGCCAGACCCGCGCGCTGAACGAAGCCCGTCGCGGTGACCGCCTGCGCCAGAGCAACGCCATCTCCGCCGAGCTGGCCGACGCCCGCAGCAGCGCCGCCCTGGAAGCCCAGGCCGCCGTCGCCGCCACCCAGGCCGAGCTGGACAACGCCAAGCTCAACCTCAGCTTCACCCGCATCACCTCGCCCATCGACGGCCGCGTCAGCCGCGCCGAGATCACCGAAGGCAACCTGGTCAACGCCGGCCAGTCGCTGCTCACCTCGGTGGTGTCCACCGACAAGGTCTACGCCTACTTCGATGCCGACGAGCGCGTCTTCCTCAAGTACGTCGAACTGGCCCGCCAGGCCGGCGGCGACGCCCGTGGCGCCAGCCCCGTCTACCTGGGTCTGACCAGCGAGACCGGCAACCCGCATCTGGGCCAGCTGGACTTCCTCGACAACCAGGTCAACCCGCGCACCGGCACCATCCGTGGCCGCGCCGTGTTCGACAACAAGGACGGCCGCTTCACCCCCGGCCTCTATGCGCGCATCAAGCTGGTGGGCAGCGAGACCTACCCCGCCGCGCTGATCAAGGACGACGCCATCGGCACCGACCTGGGCAAGAAGTTCGTGCTGGTGCTGGGCGAGAACAACACGGTCGCCTACCGCTCCATCGAGCTCGGCCCGAAGGTCCAGGGCCTGCGAATCATCCGCAACGGCCTGGCCAAGGGCGAGAAGATCGTGGTCAACGGCCTGCAGCACACCATGCCCGGCGCCACCGTCGATCCGCAGTCCGTGCCCATGGCCGACGAGAGCACCCTCGCCGAGCTGGCCCGCCTGCGCCAGAGCGTGGAAAGCCGCGACGCGCCCCGCGTCGCCGAACAGAACGCCAAACCTGCCGTCGCTCCGCGCGGTTGAGGTAGCACGACATGAATTTTTCCCAGTTCTTCATCCTGCGGCCGATCTTCGCCGCCGTGCTGTCGCTGCTGATCCTGATCGGCGGCGCCATCTCGCTGTTCCAGCTGCCCATCAGCGAATACCCCGAAGTGGTTCCGCCCACGGTGGTGGTACGCGCCAACTTCCCCGGCGCCAACCCCAAGGTGATCGGCGAGACCGTGGCATCCCCCCTGGAGCAGGCCATCGTCGGCGTCGAGGGCATGCTCTACATGTCCTCCCAGTCCACCAACGACGGCAAGCTGACCCTGACCATCACCTTCGCCCTGGGCACCGACCTGGACAACGCCCAGGTGCAGGTGCAGAACCGCGTCACCCGCACCATGCCCACCCTGCCCACCGAGGTGCAGCGGCTCGGCGTGACCGTGGACAAGGCCTCCCCGGACCTGACCATGGTGGTGCACCTGACCTCGCCCGATAACCGCTACGACATGCTCTACCTGTCCAACTACGCCGCGCTCAACGTGAAGGACGAGCTGGCGCGCCTGGACGGCGTGGGCGACGTGCAGCTGTTCGGCATGGGCAACTACTCCCTGCGCGTCTGGCTGGACCCGAACAAGGTGGCCTCGCGCAACCTCACCGCCACCGACGTGGTCAACGCCATCCGCGAGCAGAACCGCCAGGTCGCCGCCGGCGCCCTCGGTGCGCCGCCGTCCGATGCCGGCAACAGCTTCCAGCTCTCGATCAACACCCAGGGCCGCCTGGTCACCGAGGAAGAGTTCGAGAACATCATCATCCGTGCCGGCGACGACGGCGAGATCACCCGCCTGCGGGACGTGGCGCGCATCGAGCTGGGCTCCAGCCAGTACGCCCTGCGCTCGCTGCTGAACAACCAGCCGGCCGTGGCCATCCCGGTGTTCCAGCGCCCCGGCTCCAACGCCATCGAGATCTCCGACTCCGTGCGCAGCCGCATGGCCGAGCTGAAGAAGAGCTTCCCCCAGGGCATGGACTACGAAATCGTCTATGACCCGACCATCTTCGTGCGCGGCTCCATCGAAGCGGTGGTGCACACCCTGCTCGAAGCCATCGTGCTCGTCGTGCTGGTGGTGATCCTGTTCCTGCAGACCTGGCGCGCCTCGATCATCCCGCTGGTGGCCGTACCGGTCTCGCTGATCGGCACCTTCGCGGTGATGCACCTGTTCGGCTTCTCCCTCAACGCCCTGTCGCTGTTCGGCCTGGTACTGGCCATCGGCATCGTGGTGGACGACGCCATCGTCGTCGTAGAGAACGTCGAGCGGAACATCGGCCTCGGCAAGTCGCCGGTTGACGCCACCCGCCAGGCCATGAAGGAAGTGACCGGCCCCATCGTCGCCACCGCCCTGGTGCTGTGCGCCGTGTTCGTGCCCACCGCCTTCATCTCCGGCCTCACCGGGCAGTTCTACCAGCAGTTCGCCCTGACCATCGCCATCTCCACCGTGATCTCGGCCTTCAACTCGCTGACCCTGTCCCCGGCGCTGGCCGCCGTACTGCTGAAGGACCACCACGCGCCCAAGGACCGCTTCTCGCGCATCCTCGACAAGCTCTTCGGTGGCTGGCTGTTCGGCCCGTTCAACCGCGTCTTCGAGCGTGCCGGCAATGGCTACGTCGGCACCGTGCGCCGCGTGCTGCGCGGCAGCTCGGTGGCCCTGCTGATCTACGGCGGCATCCTGGTACTCGGCTACATGGGCTTCTCCAGCACCCCGGCCGGCTTCGTGCCGCAGCAGGACAAGCAGTACCTGGTGGCCTTCGCCCAACTGCCCGACGCCGCCACCCTGGACCGCACCGAGGCCGTGATCAAGCGCATGTCCGAGATCGCCTCCAAGCACCCGGGCGTGGAAAACACCGTGGCCTTCCCCGGCCTGTCGATCAACGGCTTCACCAACAGCCCCAACAGCGGCATCGTGTTCACCCCGCTCAAGCCCTTCGATGAGCGCCGTGACCCGTCCATGTCCGCCGGGGCCATCGCCGCCGAGCTGAACAAGGAGTTCGCCGGCATCCAGGACGCCTACATCGCCATCTTCCCGCCGCCGCCCGTACAAGGCCTCGGCACCATCGGCGGCTTCCGCCTGCAGGTGGAGGATCGCGGCAACCTGGGCTACGAGGAGCTGTACAAGCAGACCCAGAACATCATCAACAAGGCGCGCCAGCTCCCCGAGCTGAACCCCATGTCGGTGTTCACCAGCTACCAGGTCAACGTCCCGCAGGTGGATGCCAACATCGACCGCGAGAAGGCCAAGACCCATGGCGTCGCCATCAGCGACATCTTCGACACCATGCAGGTCTACCTCGGCTCGCTGTATGCGAACGACTTCAACCGCTTCGGCCGCACCTACCAGGTCAACGTCCAGGCCGACCAGCCGTTCCGCCTCGAACCCGAGCAGATCGGCCAGTTGAAGGTGCGCAACAACCGTGGCGAGATGATCCCGCTGTCCACCTTCGTCAAGGTCGACAACGCCTCCGGTCCCGACCGCGTGATGCACTACAACGGCTTCATCACCGCCGAGATCAACGGCGCTGCGGCCCCCGGCTACAGCTCCGGCCAGGCCGAGGCGGCGATCGCCAAGCTGCTGCAGGACGAGCTGCCCAACGGCATGACCTACGAATGGACGGACCTGACCTACCAGCAGATCCTCGCCGGCAACACCGCGATCTTCATCTTCCCGCTCTGCGTACTGCTGGCCTTCCTGGTGCTGGCCGCCCAGTACGAAAGCTGGAGCCTGCCGCTGGCGGTGATCCTGATCGTGCCGACCGTGCTGTTCTCCGCCATCGTCGGGGTGATCCTCGCCGGTAGCGACAACAACATCTTCACCCAGATCGGCCTGATCGTACTAGTGGGCCTGGCGTGCAAGAACGCCATCCTCATCGTCGAGTTCGCCAAGGAGAAACAGGAAGAAGGCCTCGACCGCCTGGCCGCGGTACTGGAAGCCTGCCGCCTGCGTCTGCGCCCGATCCTGATGACCTCCATCGCCTTCATCATGGGCGTGGTGCCCCTGGTGCTGTCCTCCGGTGCCGGCGCCGAGATGCGCCACGCCATGGGTGTAGCGGTGTTCAGCGGGATGATCGGCGTGACCTTCTTCGGCCTGCTGCTGACCCCCGTGTTCTATGTGCTGATCCGCGGCTTCGTCGAGAAAGGCGAAGCCCGCAAGGCGGCCAAGGCCCAGAAACTCAAGGAACTGCACGCATGATCAACAAGGCTTTCGCCCCTGCCCTGCTGGCCCTCGCCTTGAGCGCCTGCGCCGTGGGCCCGGACTACAAGGCCCCCGACAGCGAGCCCGCGCGGCTCGCTGCCGCGGACGCCGGCCACTACGACCGCGCCCGCTTCGAAACCCTCTGGTGGCAACAGTTCGACGACCCGACCCTGAACCAGCTGGTGCAGCAGTCCCTCGAACAGAACCGCGAGCTGCGCGTGGCCTTCGCCCGCCTGCGGGCCGCCCGCGCCATCCGCGACGACGTCGGCAACGACCAGCTGCCGACCATCACCAGCCGCGCCAGCGCCGAAGTCGGCAAGGGCCAGCAGCCCGGCCAGACCGAGCAACGGGTCAACGCCGAGCGCTACGACCTGGGCCTGGACATGGCCTGGGAGCTGGACCTGTTCGGCCGCATCCAGCGCCAGATCGAAGCCAGCGATGCCGAGATCGGCGTCGCCCAGGCCGAGCTGCAACAGCTGCAGGTCAGCCTGATCGCCGAGCTGGTGGACGCCTACGGCAACCTGCGCGGCGCCCAGTTGCGTGAACGCATCGCCCGCGAGAACCTGAAGAACCAGCAGGAATCCCGTGGCCTGACCGAGCAGTTGCGTGACGCCGGCGTCGGCAACGAGCTCGACGTGCTGCGCGCCGACGGCCGCCTGGCCGCCACCGAGGCCACCCTGCCGCAACTGCAGGCCCTCGAAGTGCGCTCGCGCAACCGCATCGCCACCCTGCTCGGCCAGCGCCCGGAACAGCTGACCGTGGACCTGGCGCCCAAGCCGCTGCCGGTGATCGCCAAGGAACTGCCCATCGGCGACCCCGCCGAGCTGCTGCGTCGCCGCCCCGACGTCGCCGCCGCCGAGCGCCAGCTGGCCGCCGCCACCGCCAATGTCGGCGTGGCCACCGCGGACCTGTTCCCCCGCGTCAGCCTCTCCGGCTTCCTCGGCTTCACCGCCGGGCGCGGCTCGCAGATCGGCTCCTCCGCCGCCCGTGCCTGGGGCGTGGCGCCGACCATCAGCTGGGCCGCCTTCGACCTCGGTAGCGTGCGGGCCCGCCTGCGCGGCGCCGAAGCCGAAGCCGACGGCGCCCTGGCCGGTTACGAGCAGCAGGTGCTGCTGGCCCTGGAAGAGTCCGAGAACGCCTTCAGCGACTACGCCAAGCGCCAGCAACGGCTGATCTCCCTGGTCCGCCAGTCGGAAGCCACCCGCGCCGCCGCCCAGCAGGCCGCCGTGCGCTACCGCGAAGGCACCGTGGACTTCCTCGTGCTGCTGGACGCCGAACGCGAGCGCCTGGCTGCCGAAGACGCCCAGGCCCAGGCCGAAGTGGAGCTCTACAGCGGCATCGTCGCCATCTACAAGGCCCTCGGCGGCGGCTGGCAACCCCAGGCCTGAACCTCTCCTCCTGGCTCGGCCGCCCCCCGGCCGACCTCTCGCCCCGCGACGGTGCCCCTGTCGCGGGGCTTTTTTTGCCTGAAGAAATCCACCGGCTCCCTCGCTGGTTTTTGTAGGGTGGATGGCGCTCTTCCCATCCACCAGGCGGTGCCGCCCAGAAGCACCGAGCAATGGCAGCCCTGCGGCCTGCTTGGCGACTGAAGTCGCCCCTACATGCCCTGAGCAACCCGACACCCCGGCACACCCCTGTGGGTGCGAATTCATTCGCGATGGAGCATCCGCCCACCCACAGCCCTGTACCTGCTGCAGGTCTTTCGCGGCTGAAGCCGCTCCCACAAAGAAAGCCCGTAGGAGCGAGCTCTGCTCGCGAAGCTCTTGCTGCACGCTGTAGGGGCGAATTCATTCGCCGAGCGGTGCGCAGCACCGCCAGACACCCTCACCGCAACGGCGAGAAGCGCGCCGGCAGGCATGCGGTGGAGTGCATGTCGCGCAGCTGCGGGCCGGAGTTTTCCGGCGGCCAGACGCCATCGGCAACGGCGCGGGTGCGCACGTCGAGGCGCTGCTCGAGGCTCGCGTAGGGCCAGATGTGCAGGTAGCGCGGGGTGCGCCCGTCGGTGGCGTAGAAGGCCGCATAGACCTGGGAATAGCCCGCACCGGTACGCGGGCCGACCGCCTTCCTCCAGCCCTCCAGGGTCGGCGCCAGGCCGGAGGGAATCAGGTCGTACACCCGCAGCTCGTAGAACGGCCCGTGTGCGCCCGGCGCCAGGGGTTCGAGGAAGGGAAACAGCGTGTAGTTCTCCACCTTCATGTCGGTCATGAAGCCTTCGATGCCGAAGGCATCCCGCGCCAGCAGGTAGCGCTCGCGCTCGGCCTGGCGGGCCTGCTCGTCGGCGAAGCCGCGCAGCACGATGACCTGGTTCAGCGGGCCGATCTCCGAGGCCCAGCAGCCCATCAGGGTGCAGCCGGGGCTGCCGACGGCCAGGGTCTCTTCCAGGCGCGCCAGGGCATCGGCCGTGGTGCGCACGCGCAGGGTGAAGGTGATCAGTTCGAACAATCGCATGGGTGCCTCGTGGTCCGTGGTTCATGGAAGTACGCCGGCGGGCCCGTGCCCGCCGCCTTGGAACCGGGGCCACGAGGCGCGCTCACGCCTCCTGCAGCGCCCCGTTGAAACGCGGGGCGAGCCCCATCAGGTCGAGCTTGCGGGTGAACTCGCCGAGGCGCCGCAGCTTGTAGGCCTCCACGTCCACGCCCGCGTAGTCGTAGAAACCCTGCCCCTCGCGCAGGCCGTTGCGTCCCTCGTGCATGTTGTCGGCGATCACCTGGGGCGATGCGAAGCGCGGGTCGATGGCGCCGGCCAGGTAGCGCGAGGCGTAGTAGAGGATGTCGCCGCCGCCCCAGTCGATGAACTCCAGCAGGCCCAGCACCGAGAAGCGCAGGCCGAAGCCGACGCGGATCGCCGTGTCGATGTCCTCGGCGCTGGCCACGCCCTCTTCCACCATGCGCGCGGCCTCGTTCATCGCCAGGGCCTGGATGCGCGGCACGATGTAGCCCGCCGCCGGGGCGCAGAGCACCGGCACCTTGCCCACCCGCCGCAGCAACGCCAGCAGGCGCTCGACCACAGCGCCGTCGGTGGCTGCACTGCGGCTCACCTCCACCAGCGGGATCAGGTAGGCGGGGTTGAGCCAGTGGGCGTTGACGAAGCGCCCGGGGTGGCTGACCAGCCCGGCCAGCTCGGTGACCAGGAATGTGGAGGTGGTCGAAGCGATGATGCAGTCCGCGCCGCACTGCCCGCTCAGCCAGGCGAAGCACTCGCGCTTGACCTCCAGCACCTCGGGCACCGCCTCGAACACCAGCTCCGCGCACGCCAGGTCGCCCCGCGCCTGGTCGCGATCGCACAGGCGCACGCGGCCCAGCGCCTCGTCCGCCTGCCCGGGCTCGAGCACGCCGAGGCGCACCAGGGTCTGCAGTTCATTGGCCAGGCCGGCGCGCACCTTGGCGAAGTACAGCCGCTGCTGCTCGGGCTCGCGGGCCTTGATGTCGATGAGGGTCACCGGCAGCCCGGCATGCATGAAGGCCAGGGCGATGCCTTCGCCCATGCGCCCGGCGCCGACCACGGCGATGCGCGCGGCCATCAGTGGATGCCCTCGCGCAGCAGCTCGGCCATCTCCGCGCGGCTGAGGCCGGCCAGGCCCAGGCGTTCCAGGGTGCGGCCCTCGGCATAGAGGTCGAAGCCGGCCACCGCCGAGGCGATGCTCAGCAGGCCCTGGGCGACGGGCATCGGCACGCCGGCCCAGCGGCCGACCGAGACCAGAAAGGACAGGCCCAGGCGGGTGTCTTCGAGCATGTAGCGGTGGCGCTGCAGGTCGATGTCCTCGCGCCAGTCGCCACTGTCGGTGAGCTTGCCGTGGGCGCCACGGCCGTACATCCACTCATCGCCCTCGGTGGTGTTGTAGTGGTCGGCCAGGGGGAAATGTGGCGCCGGGTAGCCGAGGGCCTCACGCAACGCCATGCGCTCGGCATCCAGCGCGGTGGTCACGCGGCGGATGGCCGGCTGGGTGCCTTCGTTGTGGATGTCCCAGGTCTCGAAGTGCTCCAGCGGGGCGGCGTTCATCAGGATCAGCGGCGGGTGGATGATCGGCCCGGCATTCATCAGCGCGCCGGCGAGGCCATCCTCGATCGGCTCGACGCTCGGGTAGGCCTGGCGCAGCAGGGCGAAGGCCGGCTCGGCCAGGCGGCTGGGGAACACCCCGGTGGGCAGGCGCGTGGCGTAGCCGCTGATCACCACGTCCGCCGCGCCATGCTTGCGGGCGAGGTAGGGCAAGGTGCCGGTCTCGGCGAAGGCCACTTCGGCGCGGTTACCGGCCTCGTGCATGGCCTTGGCGAACAGGTAGCTGCCGAAGGTGCCGGGCGGCAGGAACACCACCTGGCCGTCGCGCAGCAACGGGGCCATTTCCGGTGCCAGGCTCTCATGGGTGGTGGACGGCAGCGGGACCACCAGCAGCTCGGCGAAGGCCACGGCTTCGGCCAGGTCGTCGGTCAGGCCGAGGTTGGCGCCCTCGCCGCCCACCGCCACCTGGCGGGTGCCCCGGTAGTCCTTCACGGTGAGGCTGCCGATCGCCGCCAGTTCCTTGAGCGCCACTCCGTCACGCCGCCACAGGCATACGCGATGGCCCTTCTCCGCCAGTTCGATGGCTGCTGCGTAGCAACCGTGTCCACCGCCGATAACGCTGATATTCATGGGTCAAGCTCCTCGTTCAAGAGCCTCGATCCTAGGGGGCCCACCCGCCACCGGCTGCGCGGGATGCGCAAGGAGGATTCGGAATGTGCAACCGATTGCACACCCTGGATTCGACACCGCGTCGTTGATCGGAAAAGGCACGATGCTGCGGCTCACCGTGGGAGCGGCTTCAGCCGCGAAAGGCCCACCGCTGGCACCTGGCTGCCAATGGCCGGATATTCCATCGCGAATGAATTCGCTCCCACGGGGTGGGCAACGGCGTGTGGCTCGACATCGCCGCGTGGATGAAGGAGCGCCATCGTTCCGTGGGTTCCCGCGTTCGCGAGAATGAGGAGTCCCTTTAGCGGCCTGAGCCGGGGCACAAAAAAACCACGCCGGCATGACCACCGGCGTGGTTTAAAACAGCGGGGAAAATCGGGTGAATCCCCGCCGCAACCGGGAGCCTCAGCCTTCCAGGGCGCGGACGCGATCGCGGCGCGCTTCTTCATCCGGCTTGGCGGCGGCCTGCAGCTGGAAGTCGAAGTCGATCTCGGCGAAGCGCCCTTCGATGCCGCGGGCGTCGGCTGCGGCGGCGTCCTCGATGAAGCGCACCTCGGCCACCAGGCCTTCGCGGGTGGCGTAGGCGAAGTCGTCCCACAGGTACTGGTCGCCCGAGAGGTTGATCTGGGTGGTCAGGTGGCGATGGCCGGGGGCGGAGATGAAGAAGTGGATGTGCGCCGGGCGGTTGCCGTGGCGGCCCAGGCTGTCGAGCAGCTCCTGGGTCGGGCCGTCCGGCGGGCAGCCGTAGCCGGAGGGCACGATGCTGCGGGCGCGGTAGCGGCCTTCGCTGTCGGTGATGATGCGGCGGCGCAGGTTGAACTCGGACTGGGTGCTGTCGAAGTAGGAATAGGTGCCATTGGTATTGGCGTGCCACAGGTCGACGGTGGCGCCGGCGATGGGCTGGCCGTCGGCGTCCAGCACCTGGCCCTGGAGGAACAGCACGGTGCCCGGGTCGGTGCCATCGTCCATGCGTGCCTCGCCCTCGGACAGCGGCGCACCGGCCACGTAGAGCGGGCCTTCGATGGTGCGCGGGGTGCCGCCGCTGTAGCCGGCGGCTTCGTCCTGGGCATCCAGCAGCAGGTCGAGGTAATGCTCGACGCCGAGGCCGGCCACCAGCAGGCCGGCTTCCTGGCGGCTGCCCAGGCGGTTGAGGTAGTCAACCGCCTTCCAGAACTCCTCGGTGGTCACGTCCAGGTCCTCGATGATCTTCACGGTGTCGAGGAGGATGCGGTTCACCAGCGCCTTCATGCGCGGGCTGCCCTGGTCGTTGTCGAAGCCGGAGGCTTGCTTGAAGAACTGCTGGACGCTTTCGGTCTGGGAGAGTTTGACAGTCATGGTTGGAACCTCATCTTGTAGTTATTGGCCGGGCTTGGCTGGGCGATGCGGCGATCAGCGATCGTCCTGGTGGATCGACGAAGGGTGGCGGCAGAGCCCGTCGACCTCGATCTCCATGTAGGGGAACAGCGGCAACTGCATCAGGGTGTCATGCAGCTCCTCGACGCTGGCCAGGTCGAACACGCTGTAGTTGGCGTAGTGCCCGGCGATGCGCCACAGGTGGCGCCACTTGCCCTCGCGCTGCAGGCGCTGGGCCAGTTCCTTCTCGTCGGCCTTGAGCTTCGCGGCCTTGTCCGGGTCCATGTCGAGCGGCAGCTTCACGGTCATCTTCACGTGGAACAGCATGCGTGTGTCTCCTTCAGGCGGTATCAGGTGCGACGGAAGCGCGCCAGGCGCTCCTCGTCCAGGGTCAGGCCGAGGCCGGGCAGGCGCGGTACGTGCAGCTGGAAGTCCTCGTAGCGCGGTGGCTCGGTGACGATCTCCTCGGTCAGCAGCAGCGGGCCGAACAGCTCGGTGTCCCAGGCCAGCTCGGCCAGGGTGATGAAGGCGTGGGCGGAGGCCAGGGTGCCGACGCTGCCTTCGAGCATGGTGCCGCCGTAGAGGCCGATCCCGGCCGCCTCGGCGATCGCGGCGGTGCGCAACACGGCGCGCGGGCCGCCGTTCTTGGCGATCTTCAGGGCGAACACCGGGGCCGCGCCTTCACGGGCCAGGTTGAAGGCGTCCTCGACGCACTCGATGGATTCGTCCGCCATGATCGGTGCCGGGCTGCGCAGCGCGAGGCGGGCCTGGCCGGCGCGGTTGTTGCGCGAGATGGGCTGCTCGATCAGGTCGATGCCGTTGTCGCCGAGCACCTGGCAGGCGCGCAGGGCCACGGCCTCGTCCCAGTACTGGTTGACGTCCACGCGCACGCTGGCGCGGTCGCCCAAGGCCTTCTTGATGGCGATGACGTGGCGCAGGTCCTGGTTCACCTCGTTGGCGCCGATCTTCAGCTTGAAGATGCGATGGCGACGCACCTCCAGCATGTGTTCACCCTCGGCGATGTCGCGGGCGGTGTCGCCGCTGGCCAGGGTCCAGGCCACTTCCAGGCTGTCGCGCACGCGGCCGCCGAGCAGCTCGCTCACCGGCAGGCCCAGGCGCTTGCCCTGGGCGTCCAGCAGCGCGGTCTCCACTGCCGAGCGGGCGAAGGTGTTGCCGGTGATGGTGCGGTCGATACGCTGCATCGCGGCATTGACGTTGCTGGCGTCCTGGCCGACCAGCAGCGGCGCGAAGTAGCGGTCGAGGTTGGTCTTGATGCTCTCGGGGCTTTCGTAGCCATAGGCCAGGCCGCCGATGGTGGTGCCTTCGCCGATGCCTTCGATGCCGTCGGCGCAGCGGATGCGCAGGATCACCAGGGTCTGGTTCTGCATGGTGTGCATCGCCAGCTTGTGCGGGCGGATGGTCGGCAGGTCGACGATGATCGCTTCGAGGGACTCGATCGCGGTAGAAATCATTTCAATACCCATCAGGTTCTGTTTTCAATGAACCGGAGCCTAAATCCGCGATTGAACCGGTTCCAATATTGAGTTTGTCTGGCACCATACTCGCCAGGTATAGAACCAGCACCACGGAGATCCCATGGAGCTTCGCCATCTGCGCTACTTCCAGGCACTCGCCGAAACCCTCAACTTCACCCGTGCCGCCGAGCGCCTGCATATCGCCCAGCCACCCTTGAGCCGGCAGATCCAGCAGCTCGAGGAAGAACTCGGCGTCACCCTGCTCGAGCGCGGCCGCCCGTTGCGCCTGACCGAGGCCGGGCGCTTCTTCCATGAGCACTCCAGCGCCCTGCTGGAGCAACTGGCCAAGGTCTGCGACAACACCCGGCGCATCGGCCAGGGCGAGAAGACCTGGCTGGGCATCGGCTTCGCCCCCTCGACCCTCTACGGCGTGCTGCCGGAGCTGATCCGCCGCCTGCGCAGCGACGCCGAGCTGGAGCTGGGCCTCAACGAGATGACCACGCTGCAGCAGGTGGAAGCGCTCAAGGCCGGGCGCATCGACATCGGCTTCGGCCGCATCCACATCGAGGACCCGGCCATCCAGCAGCAGGTGCTGACCCTGGACCCGCTGGTCGCCGCCCTCCCCGCCGGCCACCCGTTGCTGGCCGCCCCGGCGAGTCTCGAGGCCCTCGCTCGCGAGCCCTTCGTGCTCTACCCGGGCAACCCGCGGCCGAGCTACGCCGACCATGTGCTCGCGCTGTTCGCCACCCACGGCTTGCAGATCCGCGTGGCGCAGTGGACCAACGAACTGCAGACCGCCATCGGCCTCGTCGCCGCCGGCATCGGCATCACCCTGGTGCCCGCCTCGGTGCAGCTGCAGCACCGCGACGACATCGGCTACACCCGCCTGCTGGAAGGCAACGCCACCTCGCCGATCATCATCAGCCGCCGCGTCGGCGACAGCTCCCCGGCCTTGGCGGACTGCCTGGCGCTGATCGAGCAACTGGTGACGCAGGACGCCTGAGCACGCAGGCGCATCGCAATAAAAAAGGCCCGCAAAGGAGTGGCCGGGCCGAGGTGAAAACAAAGGGGTTGGTACAGGACGCGGGCTCACTACCCGCACGATCCGTAGGAGCGAGCTCTGCTCGCGAAGCGCCCTCATGCGGGCTCGCAATCCGTGCCTGTCGGGGCCGCCCGCAGCACATAGGATGGACCGTTCGTAGGATGGGTAGAGCGGAGCGAAACCCATGCTGTGTCGGGGCCGCTGCGCATCCCTTGGCGAATGAATTCGCCCCTACGGGTTGGGTCCGGCCCGGGCGCGCGCTTCCGGCCTTTGCAGGAAGCGACGACGCCGGGCCGGTCCTTCATGCCCCGCTCCTCAGAACTTGAAGGTGTAGGTGGTGATCAGGCGGTTCTCCTTGTAGTCCGCCCCCGAGGCCGCGCCGTTGCCGTAGCGGGTCTTGACGTCGATGTTGCGCCACTCGAAGCCGACACCCTTGAGCGGGCCGCTCTGCACCACGTAGCTGAGGAAGATGTTGCGTTCGCTCTCGACGTTCTCGTCCAGCGCGTTGTTGCCCCGGTCGATGCCGGTGCCGCGCATGTAGCGGGTCATCAGCTTGAGGCCGGGCACGCCGTAGCCGGCGAAGTCCAGGTCGTAGCGCAGCTGCCAGGAGCTCTCGTTGGGCTTGACGAAGGCGACGGTGGACCAGTTCACCAGGTACGGCTGCGGCGCATAGCCATTGAGCGTGGGGAAGGTGCTGTCGCCGAGCATGCGCTGGTAGCCGACGCCGATGGCGTGGGCGCCCTTGCGCAGGGTGGTCATGGCCCCGTAGGAACGGTTGTCGATCTCGCCGTAGAGCGCCTTGCCGTCCTCCTTGTTGTCGAAGTAGCGCAGGTCGGTCTTCAGGCCGAAGCCGTCCCCCAGGTCGGCGTTATGGGTCAGCCCGCCGTAGTGCTGCTCGTAGATGTCCTCCAGCTGGCCGTAGAAGTAGGTGGCCGAGAGCGAGGGGCTGAAGGCGTAGGTGGCGCCGCCGAAGTTGAGGCCGTCGCTGCGGCGTTTGATGTCCGGGCCATTGAACAGGTACATCTTCTCCCGGTCGGACGACTCGCGGCCGCTGATCTCGGTGAAGCGCCCGCCGGTGAGGGTGAGCTTGTCGATCTCGCGGGACTCGACCAGGAAGCCGTGGTAGGTGGTGACCAGTTGCCGCGAGTCGTCCATGAAGGCCACCGGCAGCATCGGCCGGTGCTCGCCGATCTTCAGCTCGGTCTTGGAGTACCTGACCTTGGCGGTCAGCGCGGCGCGGCCATAGTCGCGCACCTGCTCACCCTTGCTGTCGTCGTAGGGGATGATGCTGTCCGGGCCACGGCCACCGCCGCCATCCAGGCGATAGGCATATTGCGCGGACAGATCGAGGCCGAACTGAATGGGGCCTTCGGTATAACCGGAGATGGCGCGGAAGTCGAAACCCTGGGTCCAGCTGCCGATACGCGACTTCGGTGCATCGCTCTGCTTGTAATCACGGTCGATATAGAAGTTGCGCAAGCCGAGGCTCACTTGCCGATCATCGATGAAGTCCGCCTGGGCGGTAATCGGCGCGAGCGCACCCATCAGGCTCGCGGCAGCAACGCCGCGGGCCAGCCAGCTTTTCTGAAACATGGGATGTTCCTTTAATACATGTGCAAGGCACTAGAGTGGGAGCAGATTAATTGGCAAATCAGCAAACGCAGGCAGTTAATCCGCAGTGTTGTTTTTATGACCACTTACTGCAAAAAGGCGAAACAGACCCTGTTACCCGAACAGAAGTAACGGGCACCCTCCTTTATTGTTATGTGTTTCATACAGCAGACTTTGCGCGGGAATAACTCGCAAAGTTTCCGGTAACGAGTACCGAAACCTTCAATACCGGGACGTTGCTCGCCCCCGGTCTCCGGCCCGTGTCAGCAGGCCGCCTTGGAAGCGTCGCCGAGGCGGTGGTAGGCGCGGTCGAAGTACACCAGCCCCTCCCGGTTGTCGCCGTGGCGGATACCCAGCACCTCGCAGTAGAAGATGGTGTGCGAGCCCACTTCATGGGCCTGGGCGATGCGGCAGTCGAAGCTCACCAGCGCGCCGTTCAGCAACGGGGCGCCGCTCTCCAGGGTGCTCCAGCTGGCTGCGGCGAAACGCTGCTCGGAATCCAGTTCGCGGTTGGCGAATACCGCCGAGATGTCCTTCAGCTCGGCGCTCAGCACATTGACGCTGAGCACGCCGTTGCTCTTGAAGTGCACGTTGGAGAACGAGGAGCGGTTCATGCACACCAGCAGCGTCGGCGGCTGGTCGGTGACGCTGCACACCGCCGAGGCGGTGAAGCCGAAGCGCCCGGCGGCGCCATTGGTGGTGATGACCGAGACGGCGCCGCCCAGCAGCGCCATCGCATTACGAAATCCCGTGGTGTCGACCATGGTTCTACCCTCCGGTATTCAGATGTCCAGGACCAGCTTCGGGGTCCTGGCGCGCGAGCAGCAGACCAGGATCTGGTCGTTGGCGGCCTTCTCCTCGTCGGTCAGGTAGACGTCGCGGTGGTCCGGTTCGCCTTCCAGCACGTCGCACAGGCAGGTGCCGCAGACGCCCTGCTCGCAGGAGATCTCCACCTTGATGCCGACGGTCGCCAGGGCTTCGAGGATGCTCTGCCCCTGGGCCACCTGCACCGTCTTGCCGCTGCGCGCGGCGACCACTTCGAAGGCATCGCCACTGGCGTCGACCTCGACCTGGAAGTACTCGCGGTGGATGTTGGCCTCGGCGTAGCCCGCCTCGCGCGCCGCGCCGATCACCCAGTCCATGAACCCGGCCGGGCCGCATACGTAGACGTGCACGTCGGCCCGGGGCGTGCCCAGCACGCGCGGCAGGTCGAGCTTCTGCGCCGGCTCATCGTCGAAATGGGTCTGCACGCGCCCGGCGAAGGGTGCGGCGGCCAGCTCGTCGAGAAAAGCGGTGCGGCTGCGCGAACGGCCACAGTAGTGCAGTTCGAACTCGCTGCCGGCAGCCTGCAGTGCATGGGCCATGGCGATCATCGGGGTGATGCCGATGCCGCCACCGATGAGGATCGAACGGCGCGCATCGGTGGCCAGCGGGAACAGGTTGCGCGGGGTGCTGATCTGCACCTCGGTGCCTTCCAGCAGGCTGTCATGCACGCCCAGGGAGCCCCCGCGCGAGGCCGGGTCCTTGAGCACGCCAAGGCGATAGAGGCTGGAGTCGGCCGGATCACTGCACAGCGAGTACTGGCGCACCAGGCCGGGGGCGACGTGGATGTCCACGTGGGCCCCGGCTTCGAAGGCAGGAAGCGTCGTGCCGCCGACGGGAAGCAGGTCGAGGACGACGACGCCGTCGCCCTGCAACTGGCGCTTGTGCACCACGACCTTGAGGAGTTGTTCTGTCATCTCGGGTTCACCCGCATTGCACGTCATGGAAAGAAGGCGGCCGTTCGGCGGCCGTCGCATCGTTGTTCGGTTGCGCCTCAGCGCATGTACAGGCCGCCGTTCACGTCCCAGGTGGCGCCGGTGGTGAAGTAGGCTTCCGGCCGCGTCAGCTGCACGACCAGGTCGCCGACGAAATCCGCATCGCCCAGGCGCCTGACCGGGATATTGGCCAGCAGCCCCTCCATGCGCTCCGGCGGGATCGCCGCGCGCACCGCCGGGGATTCGATGGGCCCCGGGGCGATGGCGTTGACGGTGACGCCGCTGGCCGCCAGCTCCTTGGCGAAGACCTTGGTCAGGGTGACGATGGCGCCCTTGGAAGCGGCGTAATGCGCGCCGGTGGCGGTGCCGCCGTTCTGCCCGGCCAGGGACGCCAGGTTGACGATGCGCCCGTAGCCGGCCGCCGCCATGTGCGCGCCGAACACCTGGCAGCCGACGAACACGCTGCGGGTGTTGAGGCTCAGCACCCGGTCGAACTCCTCGGGGCTGATCTGCATCACCGGCGTCGTCAGGGTCATCGCGGCGTTGTTGACCACTGCGTGCAACGCGCCGAAGCGCTCAAGGGTCGCACCCAGCGCCGCCTCGAAATCGGCCTTGCTGGCCACGTCGAGCTGCAGCGCCAGGCTGCGCTGGCCACCCGGGTCGAGGCGATCGGCGGCGGCCTGGGCGCGTTCCAGCGACAGGTCGGTGATCACCACCGAATGGCCGGCGGCGAACAGTCGGCCGGCGATGGCGAAACCCAGGCCCTGGGCGGCGCCGGTGACGAGTGCGATCTGGGTCATTTCAAGCTCCCAAGGGTCTGCTCATGGGCTCGCGAGCTAGAGCGAGACAAGGAAGCAATGGCTGAGAGAGCGGAATTTACGTGCTGTAAATGAGCATCTCGAAGCCATTGATGACGCCGTATCGCCGACGCGCAGCAGCTCATGGGCAGACCCTCACAGGATGTAGCCGATACCGGCAAGGGTATCGGTGGAGTTGATGAGTTGAATCAGCTTGCGCTGGATGCGGAAGCCCTCGCCTTCGCGCTGGAGCTCGAAGGTGATGTCGGCGGTGTAGTGCTTGAGCACGTCCTTGCGGAACTCCCGCAGGTTCTGTGCACAGCGCACGGTGACCACGCCGTCCTCGTCGCCCAGCACGCGGAAGCGCGACAGGGCGCGCACGGTGCGGGCGCGCGGGCTGGTGGAGATGGATTCGCCACCGATCAGGCGCTGCACGCGCAGCTTGCGCATGTGATGGTCGTCGTAGGCGTAGTTGAGGGTGTTCTCGAAGTCGGTCTCGTTGGGGTCGATGGGGATGATGTAGGTCCCCTTGTCGGCCCAGAGGTCCAGCCAGGCGTCGAATTCGCCGTGGTCGAGCATGTCCGCTTCCTGCCAGATGAAGGCGCTGACGTGGTTGAGCAATTCAAGGTTCATGTTCGGTCTCTCAAGTAGTGCGTCGAGCAGCAGTGCCGTCACTTGTTTCGCTCACAGGAATGGGGTTCTCCCCATTCCGTAGGAGCGAGCTCTGCTCGCGAAGCTTTCGTGGCGTCCGTGTTCGCGAGCAGAGCTCGCTCCTACCGGCATGTGCCATCCGGGTTGGATATCGATCCGCCCTAGGCCGACATCATCTTTTTCCACTGCTGGTAGGCGGCGCGCATGCCGGTCTCGGCACTCACGTCGCTGACCCGCCCGTCCTCGCTGGGCTTCTCGCCCGGCAGGCCGCGGTTGAGCATGATCCACAGGTCGGTGCCGGCCTGGGCACCCTTCTGCACGCGCTCCCAGGCCTCGGAATCGTCCGGGGTGCCGAAGCCCATCGGGCCCTGGAAGTGCTCGTGCAGGCGCAGGCGGTAGCGGTTGGCCACGGCCGGGCCGCCGTCCATGGTGATCACCGCGTGGTGGATCTCGGTCTCGTTCACCGAGATCGGCTGCAGCACGCGGAAGAAGGCCATGGAGCAGGCGACGTTGGGGAACAGGTTGAGGTTGAAGCCCGAGCCGCCGACGGCGCGGACGATGCGGCGCACCTGCTGCTCGTCGATGCCTTCGCCGCGCAGCTCATCGGCCAGGGCCTCGAATCGCTCGGGGATGGGTTTGTCGAGGTCGGCCTCGAGGTCGATCAGGTCCGGGATCATCACCATCACGCTGTGGCCGTTGCCCAGGTCCTCGACATAGCCCGGGCCCTTCACGAAGTCGAAGAGCTCCAGGGTCTGCTCGTCCACCGAGGACAGGAACGACTTGTGCACCAGCGGGAAGTGGTAGGCGTCGGTGGTGTTCTCCAGCTGGATCTTCCAGTTGCCGGGGAAGCGGAAGCGGTGCTCGCCGGAGACCTTCACGCCGTAGCCGGCGCCCTGCTTCATGAACAGGTCGATCCACTTCTTCGCAGGACCAAGGAAGTCCACCAGCGGCTCGATGTCGTCCTTGAAGGTGGCGAAGATCATGCCGTTGTACTGCTCGACGCGCAGGCTCACCAGGGGCAGCTCGCCCTTGTCCAGGCAGTCGGCGTAGCTCTCCGGGTGCGGCACGCCGCGCAGGCTGCCGTCCAGGCCGTAGCTCCAGCCGTGGTAGGGGCAGACGAAGCTGTTGGCCTTGCCCTTCTTGTGCTCGCAGACGGTGGCGCCACGGTGGCGGCAGCGGTTGAGCAGCACGTGCACGTCCTTCTTGCGGTCACGCACCACGATCACCGGCTGCTTGCCGATGTAGGTGCTCTTGTAGCTGCCGCTGTCGGGGATCTCGCTGGCGTGGGCGACCCAGATCCAGGTGCTGTAGAACACCTTCTCCAGCTCCTCGTCGAAGATGCGCCCGTCGGTGTAGAGCGAGGTGTGCACGCGGTCATGCAGTACCAGGTCGGCCGGGGTGGCGGCCAGGTTCACGGTTTCGATCAGGTTGGTCACGATCACTCCTCGTCGGCGCTGGGTGCCGACTTGATTTTTCTCGCCGTGCCGGCAAGTCGGAGCTTCCGGTCGGCGCGATCTTTGTAGGGTGGGCTTCAGCCCACGTCTGGCCTTTCTGTGGTGGGCTGAAGCCCACCCTACGTCTGTTGGTTCTTGCCCGGCACCGGCAGGTGCGCGGCGCTGTTCCAGGTATCCACCGGGCGGCTGAACAGGTTCTCGGTCTGGAAGTGCGCCATGCGCCAGGTGCCCTCCTCCTCGCGGAACTCCACCGTCAGGCGCGCCGCATTGAGGTGCGAGCCGCCGGCGGCGAAGGTCGAGGTCTGCAACATCACCCAGCTGCCGGTCGCCACGCCGCCCTCCACGCGGATCAGTTCCGAGCAGAGGAAATGCACGTTGAGGGCGAAGTGCGCGGGCTCGACCATGTAGGTGGCGAACATCGCGGCGATGGCCTCGCGGCCCCGGTAGCCGCCGAAGCTCTTGGCGTACTTCGCCCCCTTGCCTTCCCATACCGCATCCGTGGTGAACAACCCGGCCAGCTCGTCGAGCGGGGTGCTGGCATCCAGCGCATCGCACAGCACCATGTAGCGGTTCATGCAGGCGCGTATGGCGTTCTCGCTTTCCAGCTGGCGCAGGCGCGCCTCCAGGGCTTCGGTCGGCATGGCGGTCACGCGCGCTGGATGATCAGTTCGCGGCCGGTGCGGGCCTCGACCTTGCAGTAGCGCCACAGCTTGTAGGGGCCGGTGCCCACGGCGGTGGTGCGGAACAGGTTGCAGGCGGCGTGCACGGTCTCGATGTCCGGCACGTCGGCCAGCAGGTAGGTGGTCCAGGGGTAGCCGGTGGACGGGCCGACCATGCTCTGGTCGTCGTCCATGTTGCCGAACACGGTCACGCCGGGCAGGTCGTGGATGCCGTTCCACATGGCGCTGAACGCGGCCCAGACTTCCAGCTGCTCTTCGCGCGGGGCGTCGAAGAAGTTCTGGTTGATTCCCATGCAGAACAACACACGCAGGGCTTTTTTCTCGCTCATCACAATCACCGATCAGTCAGTTGGAATTCACAGGTAGCCGGGCAGCGGCTTGTTGCCGAAGAAGATCGCGCCGGCGTTCTGGTAGGTCATGTCACCCATGAAGGCGTGCTGGGTGATCACCAGGGTGTCGTTGACGAAACGCGACAGCGGGTTTTCGCGGTACACGCCGCTCATGCCGGACAGCATCTGCGCGCTGCGCGCCACCTCGGCGGACACGCGGGTCGCATGGGTCGAGGACAGGCGCAGCAGGTTGGTCTGCTCCACCGACACCGCGTCGCCGGCGAGGATGCTGGCCCAGGCACTTTCCATCGCCTCGTAGAACCAGGCGCGGGCGGCACGCAGCTCGGCTTCGGCCTTGGCCACCTGCATCTGCGCCAGGGGGCGGTCGGAGAGCGCCGGGGCGCCGGTCACCGAGAATCGGCCGCTGGCCATGCCGCTGAGGTAGTCCAGCGCGGCGCGGGCGACACCAAGCCCGACCACGGACAGCACCTGGGTGGCGAAGGACAGCGACGGGTAGCGGAACATCGGCTCATCGAGGTTGGCCGGGCCGCCGCGGACGAAGGTCCAGTCCTCGGGCACCACCACGCCGTCGATCACCACGTCGTGGCTGCCGGTGCCGATCAGGCCCACCACGTCCCAGGTTTCCTCGATCTTCACCTTGTCCCGCGGCATCACCGCCAGGCGCGGCAGGCCGAGCATCTCGCCGTTCTTCGGGGCGATGCCGACGCCGATCAGCGAGGCGCCCATGCAGCCGCTGGAGAACTTCCAGCGACCGTTCACTTCCAGCCCGCCCTCGACGAAGGTGGCCGGTTGCGGCGGGAAGATGCCGCCGGCGAAGACCACGTCCGGGCCGTTGGCGTAGACCTTCTCCAGGGTCGCCACCGGCAGCGAGGCCAGGTACACCGGGTTCATGCCGAAGCTCGCCACCCAGCCGGCGGAGCCGTCGGCGATGGAGATGTCTTCGATCATCTGGCAGAACTCCATCGGCGAGCGCTCATCGCCACCGAAGCGCTTGGGCACCAGGGCGCGGTACACGCCCAACGCCTTGAAGCGCTCGATGATGTCCTGGGAGATGTATTTCTGCCGGTCGAATTCCTCGCTCCGGGCGCGCTCGCGGATCTCGGCGAGCAGCGCCTGGAACGCGTCGTTGGCGGTGATCGACACGGGGCGCTGGTAGTCCAGCTCGCTTAGCGAAGACATGGTGTGCTCCAGGGTTGGCATGGGTTAGGGCTCCAGGCGCCGGACCAGCTCGCGGGCGACTGCGCAAAGCAGCTCGTCCGCGCCCTTGGCGGCGATCAGTTGCAGGCCCACCGGCAGTTGCGAGGCGCCCACCAGGGGGATGCTCAGCGCGGGGTGGCCGGTGAGGTTGAAGGGCCGTACGAAGGCGGTCATGCCGATCACCGCGCGGGTGTCGGCGGCATCGGCGGTCGGCAGCGGGTAGTCGGGCATGGTCGGCATGGCGAGGATCGGGCACTGCGCCAGGGCTGCATCCACCTCGGCGGTGAAGGCCTCGCGGCAGGCCTCGGCTGCCGCCAGCGCCTCGTCGGTGGTGGTGCCGGCGGCTTCCAGGCGGCCGGCGATATCGGCGCCGACCTTGCCGCTGGCCAGCAGGTGCTGGCAGGCGTTCCAGGTCTCGCGGTTGATCACCGTGAGGCCGGCGTCATAGGCGGCGCGCATGCCCGGCAAGGGCAGCGTCTGCAGGGGGAAATCCGCGGCGGCCAGGGCCGCATCGACGGCGAACTGCACTTCGTCCAGCGCCTGCACCGGCACCACGCCGATGCGCACGCCCTCTATAGAGGGCAGCGGGCCGAAACCGGGGGCGATCAGGCCCATGGCCTCGATCAGCATGTCCATGTCACGGGCGAAGGGCCCGACGCAATCGAGTGTCGACCGTTCCGGCATCACGCCCCGACGGCTCACGCGGCCGAAGCTGGGCTTGAGGCCGAACACGCCGCAGCAGGCGGCGGGGATGCGCACCGAGCCACCGGTGTCGGTGCCCAGCGAGAAGTCGCATAGCCCGGCGGCCACCGCCACGGCGGAGCCACTGGAGGAGCCACCGGGAATGCGCCCGGGATAAAGAGGGTTGTCCGGCGTGCCGGTCCAGGCATTGATCCCGGTGGTGCCGAAGGCCAGCTCATGGAGGCTGGTCTTGCCGATGATGCGGCAGCCGCCATCGAGCAGTGCCTGGATCACATCGGCGTTGCGGGTGGCGTCGGGGGCTTCTTCCAAAGCACGACTGGAAGCGCGGGTCGGGTAGCCGGCGATGTCGATGGTGTCCTTCACCATCACGGTCCTGCCGGACCCTCCCAACTGCAGTTTCTCGACGACTGTCGCCATGCCTTCACCTGTATTCGAGTTGTTCGCGCTGTGCGCTTTCAGGGAAGCCTTCTGCCTGCCTGAGCAAGTGAACGCTTAAATCTAAAATCGGAATATTTACGTGAAATGTCAATTGAATTTTGGCAAATAAATCCGTGTGTAGATTCGGTGCATTTTTCTCTATTTCGCACCCTTTCCGTGCATTTCAGTAACAACGACAAAAATGGATATTTCACCCATAAATTATATTTTTATTGTTTATTTTCAATAGTTTAAATAATTAATGAGAAACACAATCATTCAGAAAGGTGTTCCCGCGCCCTGTTCGACGGCCCTACATAAAGCCCTTGGGAAAAGAATTTTCAGCCCCTGAAATCAGGCCAAAAACGCCATCAAAAATCAGGTGTTTTTATTCTGAAAAAACGAGATTTTTTGGTCAGGAAAACGACTTTCCGGAAGCCGTATTGATCCAGATCAATGCCTTGTCGCCTGCGGGATCGGAGCGCATCGGCAGCGGTGCGCGAGTGGCCACGAGAACCCCGACGCCAACCCCTCGCCCAGCACCCGCAGACGAGGTGCCGAAACACCCCCTGCACGACGGCATCGCAACGGGGTAACGATTTTTCCTGGCATGCAACCTGCTATCGCCCTACACGCCAATCGGCCCTCCATGGGCTCGACGGCGCCGCCCTGCCCTCGGCAGCGTGCAGCGCACGGGCATCACAACAAGAAGGACCACGGGCCCGCCACGCGGCACCCCGTCGGACAACCGCCCCGTATCGCCTTGCAACTCTTCGGAGAAAGTCATGCTCTTCAAGAAAGCTGTGTCCACGTTGCTCCTGAGTGCCGCCTGCGCCTCCCTTGCGCAGGCCGACGTCAAAGTCGGCGTCATCACCTCCTCCACCGGCCCCATCGCCCTGGTGGGCCTGCCGCAGAAGAACAGCGTGCCGCTGCTGCCGACCCAGGCGGGCGACCAGCAGGTGAAGTACATCGCCCTGGATGACGGCAGCGACCCGACCGCCACGGTCAAGGCGCTGAAGAAGCTGATCAGCGAGGAGAACGTCGACGCCATCATCGGCCCGAGCGGCTCGCCCAACGCCATGGGCGTGATCCAGTTCGCCGCCGAGGCCGGCGTACCGCTGCTGGCGCCGGTGGGCACCGCCGCCGTGGTGCTGCCGATGAACGAGCAGAAGAAATGGGTGTTCAAGACCACCCAGAACGACGACCTGATCGCCAAGGCCCTGGTGGACGACATGGTCGCCAAGGGCGTGAAGACCCTGGGCTTCATCGGCACCGCCGACCCCTATGGCGAGAACTGGTCCAAGGTGATGGGCGCGATGGCCGCCGAGCACGGCATCAAGGTGGTCGCCAACGAACGCTTCCAGCGCCAGGACACCTCGGTCACCGGGCAGAGCCTCAAGGTGCTGGCCGCGCGCCCCGACGCGGTCCTGGTCGCCGCGCCCGGCAGCTCTGCAGTGATGCCGCAGACCACCCTGTTCGACCAGGGCTACCGCGGGCAGATGTACCAGACCCACGGCGCCGCCCTGCCCGACTTCCTCAAGCTCGGCGGCAAGAAGGTCGAGGGCACCATCCTCGCCGCCAGCCTGATGCTGGTGCTGGACGAAGTGCCGGACAGCCACCCCTCGAAGAAGGTCGCCGCCGACTACATCGCCGCCTACGAGAAGCTCAATGGCAGCAAGCCGGCAACCTTCGGCGCCAACACCTTCGACGCCGGCCTGCTGCTGCAGAACGCCATCCCCGTGGCCGCCGCCAAGGCCGCGCCGGGTACGCCGGAGTTCCGCGCGGCGCTGCGTGACGCGCTGGAGCAGAGCCACGAGCTGGCCGCCACCCAGGGCGTCTACAACATGACGCCCGAGGACCACAGCGGCTTCGACGAACGCGGCCGCGAGCTGATCCAGGTGAAGAACGGCAACTGGACGCTGCTGCGCGGCAACTGATCGCGAGCACGGGCTCCGCCTGGTGGACAGCGCTTTTCTGTCCACCAGGCGGAGCCCGGGCCGACGCCGAAAGGTGGATGGAAAAAGCGTCATCCACCCTACGCCCCGGTCATGCCGCACACACGTACGCCCCCATACCGCAACAAGAGTTCCCACCATGAATTTCCAGATAGCCATGCTGCTCGGCCAGGACGGCATCACCAACGGCGCGATCTACGCGCTGCTGGCCCTGTCGATCCTGCTGGTCTTCACCGTCACGCGCATCCTGCTGATCCCCCAGGGCGAGTTCGTCACCTATGGCGCGCTGACCATGGCCACCCTGCAGGCCGGCCACCCCACCGCACTGGTCTGGCTGCTGCTGGGCCTGACCCTGGTCGACTGCGCGCTGGACCTGTACGACGCCGCGCGCTCCAGCCACGCCTTCCGCTTCCCCAGGCGCATCCTCGCCAAGCTCGCCTACGCCCTGGCCATGGTCGCGGCCATCCGCCTGCTGCCGCTGGCCGAGCTGCCCATGGCGGTGCAGGCGCTGCTGACCCTGGCCCTGGTGGTGCCCCTGGGCCCGCAGATCTACCGCCTGGTGTTCCAGCCCATCGCCTCGGCCAGCTCCCTGGTGCTGCTGATCGTCTCCATCGCCGTGCACGTGGCCATGGTCGGCATCGCCCTGCTGCTGTTCGGCCCGGAAGGCGCGCGCACCGCGCCCTTCTCCGAAGCCGGCCTGGAGCTAGGCCCGGTGACCTTCAACAGCCAGACGCTGTGGGTGATAGCCGTCTCCCTGGGGCTGATCATCGGCCTGTTCCTGTTCTTCGAACGCAGCCTCTACGGCAAGGCCCTGCGCGCCACCGCGGTCAACCGCATGGGCGCACGGCTGATGGGCATCTCGCCGAGCCTGGCGGGCAAGGCCACCTTCCTCCTCGCCACCTTCATCGGTGCGCTGTCGGGCATCCTCATCGCGCCCATCACCACGCTGTACTTCGACTCCGGCTTCATCATCAGCCTCAAGGGCTTCGTCGGCGCCATCATCGGCGGCCTGGCGAGCTACCCGGTGGCCGCCCTGGGCGCGCTCTCGGTGGGGCTGATCGAAGCCTTCTCGATGTTCTGGGCCAGCACCTACAAGGAGATCATCGTCTTCACCCTGATCATCCCCTTCCTGCTCTGGCGCTCGTTCACCCGTCGTCACGTGGAGGAAGAGGAATGAAACCCCGCTACCTGATCCTCGGCCTCGTCGTCCTGCTCGGCATCGCGCCGCTGGCGTTGCCGCCGTTCTACGTCACCCTGCTCAACTACATCGGTCTCTACACCCTGGTGGTGCTGGGCCTGGTCCTGCTCACCGGCGTCGGTGGCATGACCAGCTTCGGCCAGGCGGCCTTCGTCGGCCTCGGTGCCTACACCACCGCCTACCTGACCACCGCCGAGCAGTTGCCGGCCTGGCTCGCCTGGGCCAGCGCATCGCCCTGGCTGACGCTGCTGGTGGGCGTGGCCATCACCGCCCTGGTGGCCCTGCTGCTGGGCGCGCTGACGCTCAAGCTCTCGGGCCACTACCTGCCCCTGGGCACCATTGCCTGGGGCCTGTCGCTGTACTACCTGTTCGGCACGGTGGAATCCCTGGGCGGCCACACCGGCGTCAGCGGGTTGCCGTCGATCTCGCTGTTCGGCGTGCTGCTCGACAAGGGCGAGAAGGTCTTCTACCTGATCTGGGTGGTGCTCCTGCTGGCCATGCTGATCACCCAGAACCTGCTGGATTCCCGCGAGGGCCGCGCCATCCGCGCGCTCAAGGGCGGCCAGCTGATGGCCGAATCCATGGGCGTCGACACCTTCCGCTCCAAGCTGGTGATCTTCCTCATCTCGGCGGTGTTCGCGGCGGTGTCCGGCTGGCTCTACGCCCATACCCAGCGCTTCGTGAACCCCACGCCCTTCGGCCTCAACATGGGCATCGACTACCTGTTCATGGCGCTGATCGGCGGCGTCGGCAGCGTCTGGGGCGCCCTGCTCGGCAGCGGCATCCTCACCCTGCTCAAGCAATGGCTGCAGGACCTGCTGCCGCACCTGCTGGGTAGCACCGGCAACTACGAGACCATCGTCTTCGGCCTGCTCATCGTGCTGCTGATGCAGCGCGCACCGGGTGGCCTGTGGCCGCTGCTGGTGCGCCTGGCGCCCAGTCGCCTGCGTGCCCGCCAGCGCCTGCCGGCGGCCGAAGCCCCCGCCCGCGAGCTGCCGCAACGGCAGCGCCCGGCCCACGGCGAGGTGATCCTCGAAGCGCGCCATGTCACCCGGCGCTTCGGCGGCCTGGTGGCCAACAACGACATGAGCCTGGAGGTGCGCGCCGGCGAGATCCTCGCCCTGATCGGCCCCAACGGCGCCGGCAAGAGCACCCTGTTCAACCAGCTCTCCGGCGTCGACACCCCCAGCAGCGGCGACGTGCTGTTCATGGGCAGGCGCATCAACGGCCTGGCCTCGCGCCGTGTCGCCGGCATGGGCATGAGCCGCACCTTCCAGCACGTGAAACTGCTGCCCGGCATGAGCGTGCTGGAGAACGTCGCCATCGGTGCCCACCTGCGCGGCGGCAAGGGCGTGCTGGCCTCGGCCCTGCGCCTGGACCGCGCAGAGGAAGCCGACCTGCTCGCCGAGGCACGGCGCCAGCTGGAACGCGTCGGCCTGGGCGCCTACCTGCATGAAGAGGCCGGCAGCCTCGCGCTCGGCCAGCAGCGCATCCTCGAGATCGCCCGCGCGCTGTGCGCCGACCCCTGCCTGCTGCTGCTCGACGAGCCCGCCGCCGGCCTGCGCCACAAGGAGAAGGAGGCCCTCGGCCTGCTCCTCAGCCGCCTGCGCAGCGAAGGCATGGCCATCCTCCTGGTGGAGCACGACATGGACTTCGTCATGGGCCTGGTGGACCGCGTGGTGGTGATGGAATTCGGCCAGCGCATCGCCCAGGGCCTGCCCGACGACGTGCAGAAGAACCCCGCCGTGCTGGAAGCCTATCTCGGAGGCGCAGAGTGATGAACATGCAGATCGAACCCCTCAAGAGCGTGGAAAACCAGGTGGCCGACGCCGTGCTGGAGGTCAGCGACCTGTGCGTCGCCTACGGCAAGGTGGAAGCCCTGTCCAACGCCAGCCTGCGGGTCGGCCAGGGGCAGATCGTCACCGTCATCGGCCCCAACGGCGCCGGCAAGACCACCCTGCTCTCGGCCATCATGGGCGTGCTCGGCTCCCGTGGCCGGGTCGAGTTCGATGGCAGCCTGGAAGCGGTGCCGGAGGTGGAGACCCTGGTCTCACGCGGCCTCGGCCTGGTGCCGGAGAAGCGCGAGCTGTTCACCAGCATGAGCGTGGCCGACAACCTGCTGCTGGGCGCATTCCAGCGTCACCGCCGGGGCGACCGCAGCCACGCCGCCACCCTGGCCGAGGTCTACGAGCTGTTCCCGCGCCTGTGGGAACGTCGCGACCAGCTGGCCGCCACCCTCTCCGGCGGCGAGCGGCAGATGCTCGCCGTGGGCCGCGCGCTGATGGCCAAGCCCAAGCTGCTGATGCTCGACGAACCCAGCCTGGGCCTGGCGCCGCTGATCACCCGCGAGATCTTCCGCATCATCACCGCGCTGCGCCAGCAGGGAGTCTCCATCCTGCTGGTGGAGCAGAACGCGCGTGCGGCACTGCGCGTGGCGGACTATGCCTACGTACTGGAAACCGGGCGCATCGCCATGCAGGGCCCCGCCGCCCAGCTGGCCGATGACCCGCGCGTGATCGAGGCCTACCTCGGCCTCGCCAGCAAGCATCAGGACATGCTTGCCGGTTGACCCGTGCCCGCCCGGCGATCCCGGGCGGGCCACTCGATGGAGCGACCCCATGAAGCAACCTCCCCTGCGTATCTGCATCGCCGGTGCCGGCGCCATCGGCTGCACCCTCGCCGCCCGTTTCGCCGCCAGCGGCCAGCGGGTCAGCGTGCTGGCCCGAGGCGAGACCCTGGACGCGATCCGCCGCGACGGCATCCGCCTGCACGACCTCGACGGCACGCACCAGGTGCGCGTCGACGCCAGTGACGATGCCGCCGAACTGGGCCCCCAGGACCTGGTGTTCCTCTGCACCAAGGCCCCGGCGCTGGCCACGCTGCTGCCACGGATCGCGCCGTTGCTGGATGAAGAGACGAGCGTGGTGCCGGTGGTCAACGGCGTGCCCTGGTGGTACTTCCACGGCCTGCCCGGGCGCTTCGCCGGGCGCCGCATCACGGCCGTGGACCCGGACGGCGCGCTGCTGGCGGCCCTCGATCCGGCGCGGCTGATCGGCTGCGTGGTGTTCATCACCGCGCAGTGCCCGGCGCCCGGCGTGGCCGAGTCCGGCAACCCGCACCTGATGATCGTCGGCGAGCCGGACAACCGCCTGACGCCCCGCCTGGAACGCCTGCGCTCGGTGATCGCCGACGCCGGCATCGAAGCCCGCGCCAGCGAACGTATCCGCGACCCGCTGTGGACCAAGATCATCGCCAACCTCACCTCCAACCCGTTGTCCGTGGTCAGCGGCGCCACCCTGGAGCAGCTCTACAGCCAGCCCGGCCTGCGCGAGCTGGCCCGCGCCACGCTGCACGAGGCGCTGCTGGTGGCCGCCGGCCACGGCGCACGGGTCGACATCGACCCGCAGACCTTCCTCGAGCTCGGCGCCGGCATGGGCGCGGTACGCACCTCGATGCTGCAGGACCACGACAAGGGCCGCCCGCTGGAGCTGGCCGCCATCGGCGACGCCGTGCTGGAACTGGCCGAACTGCTCGACCTGCCCATGCCCATCACCCGCCACCTCATCGCCCTGGCGCGCTTCCGCAGCGCCAGCCACTGAACAAGGAGATTTCCATGAACGCCATCGCCGTCACCCAGCCCCAGCATTGCAGCGACGAGGAATGGGCCCTGCGCGTGCAGCTCGCCCACTGCTACCACCTGGTGGATTTCTTCGGCTGGACCGAAACCATCTTCAACCACATCTCCGCGCGCCTGCCGGGGCCCGCGCACCACTACCTGGTCAACCCCTTCGGCCTCAACTACCGCGAGGTGACCCCGGCCAACCTGCTCAAGGTCGACCTCGACGGCCACAAGCTGGAAGACTCGCCCTACGACGCCAACCCCGCCGGCTTCGCCCTGCACAGCGCGGTGCACGGCGCCCGCGACGACATCCACTGCCTGATCCACACCCACACCACGCCCATCTCCGCCGTGGTGCAGAAGAAGGCCGGCTTCGGCCACCACGACTTCTACGGCGCGCAACTGTACGGCCGCATCGGCTACCACACCTTCGAGGGCATCACCCTGTTCGACGACGAGAAGGCGCGGATGATCCAGAGCCTCGGCGACAAGCACATCCTGGTGCTGCGCAACCACGGCATCGCGGTGGGCGAAAGCAGCATCGCCAAGGCCTTCTTCCTGCTCTGGACGGTGCAGCGCGCGGCAGAGATCCAGTGCGCGGCCGGCGCCCTCGGCGGCGAGGACAACCCGCTACCCGAAGCCGTCAGCCAGAAGTGCGCCGACCTCACCGCCATGCTGATCCGCGAGAGCGGCTTCGCGGTGAAGTTCTTCGACGCCATGGTGCGCAAGATGCAGGCCGAACGCGGCGCGGGCTGGTGAGCATGGGCGCCTCCCTCGCCACCCTGCCCGCCTTCGTCGAGCCGCCCATTTCGCGGCTCGCCCCGGACGGCCGCCTGCTGGCCTGCAACGACGCGTACCTGGCGCTCTCCGGCTACCGCCGCGAAGAGCTGCTGAACCAGAGCTTCGAGCTGATCAACCACCCGCAGATGCCCGCACCAGTGATCGAGCGCATGTGGCGCACACTGCGCGCCGGCACGCCCTGGAGCGGCCCGCTGATGGGCCGCACCCGGGACGGCGCGAGCTTCTGGAGCCAGCTCTACGTGGTGCCGCTGTTCGATGGCGGCGAGCTGGTGGCCCTGGGCACCGTCTACCACCCCATCGACGCGGCGCAGAGCCGCCGCGCCGAGGCCCTCTACGCGCGCCTGCGCCAGGGCCGCGCCCCGCTGCCGCTGGCCAGCCGCGTGCACCAGTGGCTGGCCGGCCAGGGCCTCGGCCTCGCGCTGGCCCTGCTGCTGGGTGGCGCCACCCTCGGCGCTCATGTCGCGCCGGCACTGGGCGGCCTGGCCCTGGCGCTGCTGTTCGGCGCCGCCTGGCAACGGCGGGCGGCCCAGCGCCGCGACCTGCAACGCGCCCTCGGCGGCCACGCCCAGGTTTACAGCGACACGCTGCTGGCACCGATCTACTGCAGTGCATCCGGCGGCAGCGGCCTGTTCGAGATGGCGCTCAACAGCCAGAAGCTGCGCATGCGCACGGTCATGGCACGGATCAGCATCAACGGCGAGATCCTCCGCGCCCGCAGCGAGGAGTCCGCGCAACTGGTGGCCAGCGGCGCCGAGCAACTCGACCGCCAGTTGCAGGAAGCCGAGCAGTCGGCGGCGGCCATCCACGAGATGAGCGCCACCATCCAGGCGCTGTCGCGCAATCTGCAGGACGCCGCCCAGGCCACCGCCCAGGTCGACCAGTTGGCCCACGACGGGGAGCGCCTGGCCGAGCAGAGCCAGGCCTCGATGCAGGGCATGCGCGCGTCGGTGGCGGACATCGATCTGGCCGTGGGCCGGCTGGCGGAGTCCATCGAGTCCATCAGCGGCATCGCCACGGTGATCCAGAGCATCGCCGAGCAGACCAACCTGCTGGCGCTGAACGCGGCGATCGAGGCGGCGCGGGCCGGGGAATCGGGGCGCGGTTTCGCCGTGGTCGCCGACGAAGTGCGCACCCTCGCCTCGCGCACCCGCGACTCCACGGGGCAGATCCAGCACTCCATCCAGCGCCTGCGCGACGGCAGCGCCGAGGCCCTGGCCACCGCGCGCCGTGGCGAGCTGGCGGCGCAGCAGTCCGGGCAGGACGTGGAGCAGGTGCGCCAGGCGCTGCGCCGCATCTGCGGGGAAGTCGGGCAGATCAGCGGCATGAGCCTGCAGATGGCGGCCGCCATCGAGCAACAGGGTCAGGTCGCCGAGGAGGTCAACCGGCAGATCGCGCAGATCGCCGGGCTGGCCGAATGCAGCGCCGGCCAGGCCCAGCGCAACAGCCAGATCGGCCAGGAGCTGCACCAGTTGGCCAACTCCCAGCTGGACCTGGCCCAGCGCTTTCTCGACGGCTGAGTCGTGCCTGATGCTTCCGCCCCTTCAAGGGAGCGAAAGCCGTGCAGCCATCCCGCGTTTCGCCCGTAGGGTGTGCTGCGCGCACCTGCCCCTCACCGGACGCACCGAGCGGCGGTGCTCACCAGCCGCTGCGCAGGGTCTCCGAAGGCAGGCAGCCGTACTGGCGGCGGTAGTGGGTGGCGAAGTGGCCGAAGCTGCTGACACCGTGGCGCAGGAGGATGTCGGTGACGCTGTCGCCGGCACCCGCCCGCTGCAAGGCCTCGTGCACCCGCGCCAGCCGCCGGCTGCGCACGTAGTCGGTGGGCGACTGCTGGAGGAAGTGGGCGAAGCCGTTCTGCAAGGTGCGGATGGAGACGCCGGAGAGCTCGGCCAGGGTGGCCAGGGCGATGGGTTCGTCCAGGTGTTCCTCGATGTAGTCGCGGGCCCGGCGCACGTGCACCGGCATCGGCTGGCGACGGTCCTCGCAGAGCGCTGCGGAGTAGTTGTGCGGCAACTGCGTCAGCAGCACCGAAAGCAGGTAGTCCGAGAGGCCGCTGCCCAGGGTCGGTGCCAGGTCCGTGGCCATCGGCCCCTGGTGCAGGCGGCAGATGTAGTCCAGCGTCTCGCGCACCACCGCCATCCCCGGGTGCACCGGCGCCACCTGGATATCGAACAGCAACGGCTGCTTCAGCGGCCGCTCCAGCAAGCGTTGCAGCTGGCGCTCCAGGGCATCGCGCTCGACCCGCAGGATGAGGTTGCGGCAGTCCTCGTCGATACGGATCAAGCTGCGCTCGGAGGGCGAGGAGACGGTCAGGCTGCCCTGCTGCATCGCCACGCTCTGGCGGCCCAGGGTGAGGGTGCCGGAGCCCTGCAGGGTGACGCGCACCAGGTAGTAGCTGGCGATGTCGCCGGCATCGATCTCCACCCGTGCGCCGTAATGCAGGTCGAACAGCGCGGAGCTGCCGAAGAACACGCCGTAGAGCATCGAGTTCAGCGCCTCGCTGCGCTGCATGTGCATCCGGTGCGGCCACAGGTAGTGGCTGACCTTGTCACGGATCTCGCCGATCCCGGCGGTCGGGTTCAACAGACGGTGTCGCTGGAGAAGGGGTGCGTCGTCGAGCATGCTGGTGGCCCCGCTGTCGCTGCGGCGCGCCCACTGCAGGCGCCGCGAAATGGTGGAAATGGAAAGCAATTTCCACGCCACGCAAAGCAAATCTGCGCAGCCGGAACAGCGGCTGCGCCTGGGGCATAGAGGCCGGGGGAACAAGCGCATAAAAAGACGGTACGGGGCCCCGCGACGACGGGTTCCGCGACTTGGCGATGCATGAAAACAAGAAAGGGCGCACCCGGGCGAGGCGCATCGGTAACGCAGGCGTCACCGATCTACCCCCACCCATTCGACGCTGCCGCAGACCTCATCACCACCGCCTCGAGGGGCCGAACCGAATGACCAGCCAGACACCCACCGACACCACCCGCAAGCGTTACGTCTACGAGTGGTACGTCGTCGCCATCTGCATGGTGGCCTACATCTTCTCCTTCGTTGACCGGCAGATCCTCGCGCTGATGATCGAGCCGATCAAACACGACCTGCAGCTCTCCGACACCCAGTTCAGCCTGCTCCACGGGCTGGCCTTCTCGCTGTTCTATGCCTTCATGGGCATGCCCATCGCGCTGCTCGCCGACCGCTTCTCGCGGCCCCGGATCATCGCCATCGGCGTCGCCTTCTGGAGCCTCGCCACCGCCGTCTGCGGGCTGAGCAGGAACTTCACCCAGATGTTCCTCGCGCGCATCGGCGTCGGCATCGGCGAGGCGGCGCTGTCACCGGCCACCTATTCGATGCTCAGCGACATGTTCCCGCGCGAGAAGCTCGGCCGCGCCGTGGCCATCTACTCCATCGGCTCCTTCATCGGCGGTGGCGTGGCCTTCCTCATCGGCGGCTACGTGATCGACCTGCTGAAGAACCTCGACAGCGTGACCGTGCCGCTGCTGGGCAGCATGCGCCCGTGGCAGGTGACCTTCTTCCTGGTCGGCCTGCCGGGGCTGCTGGTCGCCCTGCTGATCGCCACCACCGTGCGCGACCCGGCGCGCAAGGGCCTCAAGCTCGATGCCAACGGCCAGGTGCACAAGCCCAGCCTGGGCCAGGCCTTCGCCTTCCTCGGCCACCACCGGCAGACCTTCACCTGCCACTACCTGGGCTTCTCCTTCTATGCCATGACGCTGTTCTGCATGCTCAGCTGGACCCCGGCCTTCTACATGCGCAACTTCGGCCTGGCGCCGAGCCAGGCCGGCTACATCCTCGGGCTGATCGTGCTGCTGGCCAACACCAGCGGCGTGCTCTGCGGCGGCTGGCTGATCGACTGGCTGGCCAGGCGCGGCCATGCCGACGCGCCGATCCGCGCCGGGGTGATCGGCGCCATCGGCATGGCGGTGCCCGCGGTTGCCTTCACCCAGGTGGGCGAGCTGTGGCTGTCCCTGGCGCTGCTGGTGCCGGCGATGTTCTTCGCCTCCTTCCCCATGCCCGCCTCCACCGCGGCCATGCAGATCCTCCCGCCCAACCAGATGCGCGCCCAGGTCTCGGCGCTGTTCCTGCTCATCTCCAACCTCATCGGCCTGGGCCTGGGCACCACCCTGGTGGCGCTGCTCACCGACCGCCTGTTCCAGTCGCCGGCGCTGGTCGGCCACTCGGTCTCCCTGCTCAACCTGGCTGCCGTGGTGCTGACCCTGGCCCTGCTGGGCAAGGGCTGCGGGCACTTCCGCCGCAGCCTCGCGCGCGAGGGGATCGCCTGACGCCCCGCCCCACCCTCGCGGCGGCGCAGCCCGCCGCGAGCCCACCGCCAAGGCCCCCGGCCTCCCCGCCGAACCTGACCTGCATCAAGGCAATGGCGAGCGCCTGTCGACAGCCCGCGTGCAACCCCCTATAAATCACCCCCACCACACCCGCAGCAGCACGCAGTCACCATGACCACCCCGAAGAAACGCCAGAGCCGCTACAACCCCGCCAGCGACAACTTCCGCAAGGAAGACTTCCCCTTCTACTGGCTGGCACGGGTGCATGGCCGCTATTCCATGGCCATGGAGAAGGCGCTGAAGAAGATCGACATGGACATCCCGCGCTGGCGCATCCTGTTCATCCTCAAGGAGAACGGCGAGTCGAGCATCTCGGAAATCTCCGAGCACGCCATCGCCAAGCTCTCCACCGTCACCAAGATCGTCTACCGCATGAAGGCCGATGGCCTGGTGGACACCAATCCCTGCAGCAACGACGGCCGTGTCACCCAGGTCTCCATCACCGAGGCCGGCCGCCGCACCGCCGAACAGATCCAGGTCACCACCGCGCACATCTTCACCAACAGTTTCAAGGACCTCAGCGAAGCGCAGATCACCAAACTCAACGGCACGCTGGAGAAGATCTTCAACAACCTGCCGGAGGATTGAGACCCGCACAGCGTCCGCTGCACAGTCTGTCGACATTCTCGGCAAGCGCCCCCGGGCCGTTGTCTGCCGTCCACCAGGAAGGAGGAACGCTTCAATGGCCAAACGCATACTCTTCGTGCCCTTCGTCATGCCCGACGCCAATAACTTCCGGGACAACCGGGGCGAGCCCGGGACCCGGCCGGGGCTTTCATACACCAGCAAGAACAACAGCTGGATCAACAGCTATCAGGGAAAGAGATCCTCCGTGCTCGATGGCGAATGCCACGACATCTATCAGCTCTGGTACTGCCCTGGCTCCACGGGAAGCCCGATGCTGAGGGGCCTCGGCGAGGACGACCAGGTCTACATCCGGGGCCACTCGGTGGCCGGCATGAGAGGCATCTTCGACAACTGCACCCTCGATGAAAAAGGCAATCGGCTCAACGTGCAGCGGATCCTCGATAAGTCCAATCACTTGCTCAAGGTAACGGATGAGAACTACGCCGGCAGCCGCGCCAGGTACTTCGTCCTCAACGCCGACGAGGTGGCGCTGCGGTTGCAGGAAATGGGCCTGCCGAAGGGTTTCGCCGGCACCATCAAGTGCTACAACTGCCACAGCGCGGAGGGCGTTCAGAACTTCAGCCAATCACTGACGGATGAGCTCTACGACCTCGGCTACACCGCATGCAAGGTCTACGGCTATACCGGCGCGCTCAGCTCGATGTACGAGAACGCCCACAAGGAGAGCCTGCACGAACACCGGACCGTACGAGCCAGCGCCAATCGCGTGCGTATCTACCCGACGGCGCAGGCCGCCAGCTCATCCGGTGCACCGGGCGCCTCCAGCCCCGGGCAGTGACCCACGCTGCGAACCCCGCCCCAGACACGTCGGCCTTCCATCCGGGCGCCTTTCCAATCACCGATCCGTTGCTAACCTTGCTGCGCATCCGATCAATCGCAGCAAGGAACCGGACTCCGATGAAAAAGCGCTACACCCTCGACCAGGACGTGATCTGCCACATCTTCAAATCCGGCAAGCACACCAACAATCTGTCCGAGCCCAACGACGGCGCGGGCGGGCATGCGACCCACGACATCAAGAGCAAAATCACCGAGTACACCATCCTCGCCGTGCCCCAGGCAAAACAGGGCGAGCTGGCAGGCTGGGCGGGCGAGACGCTGTCCGAGCGCATCCTCTGCCCCTATCCCCACGTCGCCACCTTCAAGATCGGCACCCAGTCGTACAACAGCAAGTCGATGTTCCCCGGCACGGGCACCAAGGCCGAACTGATCAAGACCATCGAGCGCGCGCTCACCAGCGGCACCTCGGCGCACACCTACAACGGCTCGGCCAAGGTGAACGCGGCCAGTGGCAGAGCCTGGGTCGCGCCGGCGGACTTCAAGCGGCCGCTGTCGGACATGACGACGGAGAATGGCGACTACGTGGTCGGTCGCGCCAATGGCCTGCGCATCAAGGGCCAGAAGAAAGGCGCCGGTGGCGCCGGCCTGACCTCGGCCTTCCCCGACACCACCGGGTTCTACTGGGGCTGAGCCACTCCAATCCCGAGGGTGGACCACGCTTCAGCGGTCCACCTCCCGCGCTTCCCTGCAGCTCCGCCGGTGGAGGTAAAAAGCGAACTCCACCCTACGCCCTGTCAATCACGGCGTTGCAGGGAGCACCGCTCACCTCACCCGCAGCACCTTGCGCTCCAGCTCCGGGTCGGCCTCGATCTCGGCGTTGGTGAAGGGCAGCTTCTGCCATTGCTGGCGGGCGAAGAGTTCGGTCTGGTCGCTGTGGTGCGGCGAGCCGGCTTCGCTGGATTGGGAGAAGGCCAGCAGCCCGCGCGCCTGGGGCCCGTTGTCGTCGAAGGTCACCAGCTGCAGGTAGCTGGTGCCGCTGACCACTTCCAGGTGGTCGCCCTGCAACTCGCTCTGCATGGCGTTGTAGACGCCGAAGTGGCCGTCGCCGCCGGGTACGCCGATGGCGCCCGCGCGCTGGATGTCGCCCCAGCGGGCCTCTTCGGGGATACCGGCCCTGGCCACTTCCTCGCCAGCCGCGACCAGCGCCTGGATCACCTCGCCTCGCGCCGCCGGGTTCAGCCCGCGCGGGGTGACGGTCGGGCGCTGCGGATCGAAGGGCTCGCGCCAGCCATTGCCGATCCCGGCGAAGGCCTGCATGAAGTGCTGGAAATGCAGGAAGCCGATACCACTTTCGAGGTTGGCCTTGCCATCCCAGGCCGCCAGCGCCTTGCAGGGTGCGGCCAGCCCGGCGTTGCCCGCCTCGGCCTTGCACAACGCCAGCAGTTCGGGCAGCAGGCCGGTGGCCAGCCCCACTTCATTGTCGGTGACCAGCGCCTGGAGGACGTCGGCGCCGAGCGGTGCGTCGCCCTGCAGGCGGCCGAGGGCGAAGCGCGCACGCGGCGACAGCTCGCGGCCTTCACGGCTGACCAGCGGCGAGTAGCCGGCGAGCGGGCTGGCGGGGTTGCTCAGCCAGGCGCTGTCGTTGGAGTTCTGCACGAAGTCCTCGCGCTGCAGCACCGGCAGCTGCGCCGCCGGGGTGATGCCGGGCTGGGCGGCGCCGGCATCGGGGGTCCACTCGCAGGCACTGCGGTTGCCCTGCAAGGCGGGCAGGCCTTCGGCGGCCAGCTGCGGGATCACGCATTCGGCCAGTTGCCCGGGCAGCAGGTGCGGCACCACGGACTGGTTCATGTACAACGCCTTGCCGCTGGCGTCGGCGGCCAGGGTGTTGACCCAGGGGATGCCCTGGATCTTCGTCACCGCGGCGCGCAGAGCGTCGAGGTCACGGGCCTGGTTGATCGCGTACCACTGCTGCAGCACGCGGGTGTTGCCAAGGTTGGCGTCCTTCAGCGCCCAGGCTTCGCCGGCGGTCCACTCCAGCTTGCCCGGCCAGTCGAGCAACGGGCCGAAGCGCGATTCGTAGAGGTCGTGGCTGCGCACCGAGAGGGTGCCGTCGGCATTGCGCACCTGCACCTGCAGGCGGGTCTTGTTCAGCGTCTCGGTGCGGCCGTCGACGCGGTAACGGGTCGGGTCGCCGGGGTCGAGTTCCAGGCGGTAGAGGGTGAAGTGCGCGGAGGTGTCGACGGTGTGGGTCCAGGCCAGCTGCCGGCCGAAGCCGATGTTGACCACCGGCAGGCCGGGCAGCGCCGCCCCCATCACGTCGAGCTTGCCGGGAATGGTCAGGTGCAGCTGCCAGAAGCGCAGCGCGCCGCTCCAGGGAAAGTGCGGGTTGGCCAGCAGCATGCCGCGTCCGTTGGCACTGCGCTTGCCGCCCACGGCCACGGCATTGCTGCCACGCTCCAGGCGGAAACCCTCGGTGCGTACGGCAGTGTAGCCGGCGTCCAGCCGCGCCTGGCGCACACCGGGCGGGGCAGCACCGACCAGCGCCTCGGCGAACTGCCCGGCGCCGCCTTCCACCAGTAGGCGCCGGGTCAGGCGCAGCAGGTCGTCGGCATCGATGGGGCGCAGCCAACCCTCGCCCAGGCAAGGGGTGGTGCGTGCATCGGCTTCCTGCAGGTAGTGGTTGAAGCCGGCGGCGTAGCCGTCCAGCAGCTGGGCCACCTCACGCGTCTGCGCCTGGCGGAAGGCGGCGACCGAGGCCGGCTGGTTGAGCCAGGCGAAGAAGAAGTCGGACGGCAGGTTGTCGAGGTGGGCAGAGGACTGGCCCTGCTCGCCGAACCAGCGGGAGCGCTCGCCCCGGGCGGTGACGATCTCCTCGGCCAGCAGGCAGGCGTTGTCGCGGGCATAGGCGTAGCCGATGCCATAGCCGAGGCCGCGTTCGTCCGCCGCCTGGATGTGCGGGACGCCGTGGGCGGTCCAGCGGATGAGGGTGTCTCGCGGCGTGGCGGCCGGAGCAGCGGCCAGAACGGAAAAGGCCGGGCACAGCAACAACGCTGCGACACCGGCGGCAAGGCTGCGCATGGGCATCGGAAGTACTCGCAAGGGATGGGGAAGCGCGCCGGCGGGGCCGGCGCGGGCGAAGCGGTCAGCTGGCGGCGGCGAGGGCCTGCTGGAGGCCGCGCTCGACACGGGCGCCCGGCTCGATGTGGGCGTAGAGCGAGGCGGCGATCTCGTCGGCGCGGATCGGCAGCACCGACAGCAGGGTGTCGCTGAGCCCGTGGCTGGCCTGGCAGAAGCCCTGCATGTAGACGGCCGCCTGGCAACGCTCGTCGGTGCGGATGCGGTAGTCGCGGCCCACTTCGAAGTC
The DNA here is from genome assembly GCF_037153275.1 of Pseudomonas sp. USHLN015. Lineage (NCBI taxonomy): Bacteria > Pseudomonadati > Pseudomonadota > Gammaproteobacteria > Pseudomonadales > Pseudomonadaceae > Pseudomonas > Pseudomonas sp. USHLN015. Next base: position 25,372 of record NZ_JBBCKP010000008.1, on the reverse strand, counting down.
GCCCATCCACTGCGCCAGGGGCTCCAGCAGGTGGCGATGGGCCTGGCGCTCGTAGCCGGTGGCGAGCACCACGGCGTCGTAGCGCTGCACGCTCTGCTCGCCGCTGGCGTTGTTGCGCAGCACCAGCTCGATGCCGTCGGCGCCGGCATTGGCGCGCTCCACGGTGCTGAGGATGTGGAAGGCGTGGCGGCGGATGCCGGAGACCTTCTGGCGGTAGAAGATGCCGTAGATGCGCTCGATCAGGTCGATGTCCACCACCGAGTAGTTGGTGTTGTGGTACTCGCGGATGAAGCGCTCACGCTCGGCACCGGTCTGGTTGAAGATCAGGTCGGTGAACTCGGGGGAGAACACTTCGTTGACGAAGGGGCTGTCGTCCGCAGGCTTGAGCGCCGAGCCGCGCAGGATCATGTCCACCTGCACCGAGGGGTAGCTGTCGTTGAGGTCGATGAAGGCCTCGGCCGCGCTCTGCCCGCCGCCGATGATGGCGATGCGCATGGGCTTGCCGCCGACGCAGGGCTGCCTGGCGATGCGCTCCAGGTACTGCGAGTGGTGGAACACCCGGGCATCGTCCTTGAGATGGCGGAAGGCCTGGGGAATGCGCGCGGTCCCCCCGGCGCTGACCACCACCGAACGCGTGGCGCGGACATGGGTCTCGCCGCCGGCATCGCGGGAGATCACCCGCAGCGCCTCGACGCGCTGGCCCTCCAGCACCGGCTCGATGGCCAGCACCTCCTCGCCGTAGCGGCTCTGCTCCTGGAATTGCCCGGCCACCCAGCGCAGGTAGTCGTTGAACTCCATGCGGCACGGGTAGAAGGTGCCGAGGTTGATGAAGTCCACCAGGCGGCCGTGCTGGTGCAGGTAGTTGACGAAGGAATAGGGGCTGGTGGGGTTGCGCAGGGACACCAGGTCCTTGAGGAAGGAAATCTGCAGCTCGCTCTGGGTCACCAGGGTGTTGCCGTGCCAGCGGTAGTCGGCCTGCTTGTCGAGGAACAGCGCATCCAGCGCACCCTGGTGGCGGGCACGCTCCTGCAGGGCGATGGCCAGGGCCAGGTTGGAGGGGCCGAAGCCGATGCCGATCAGGTCGTGGAGGGCGGTGTTCAGGGGCTGAGTCATGTCCAGTGTCCTCTGGAGGCGCCCCGGCGAGGGCGGCAGTCATTCGATGACGGCCCCACTGGCCGCCTGTTGACTAGGAACGAGGACAGGGAAATGAAATTTAGCCGGCGTGTAGACCGGCGTCAGGCGGACTCCCACTCGCGCATGCGCAGGCGACAGTGCTTCATGGCGTTGACGATGTGCTTCTCCACCAGCGACCGGGAGATTCCCAGGCGCGCGGCGATCTCGTCATGGGAAAGGCCCTCCAGCCTGCGCAGCAGGAAGGCGTCGCGGCACAACGCCGGCAACTCGTCGAGGGCGCGCTGCAGCAGGCCCAGCCGCTGCACCTGGGCCAGCGAGCGCAAGGGCGAAGGCGAGCGGTGCCGCGAGTCCTCTTCCTCGTCCAGCACCTCCAGCGGTTCGTTGCGCCGCACGGCGTTGCGGCGGTGTTCGTCGACCACCAGGTTCAGCGCCGTTCGGTAGAGAAACGCCCGTGGGGATTCGATCCGCTCTTGACTCGCGCGCTCCATCACCCGCAAATACGCGTCATGCACCACATCCGCGGCCGCCTGCCGATCCCCGAGCCTGGCGCTGAGGAAACGCACCAGCTCCCGATAGTAGATTTCCAATTCGCTCCCCCGGCGCCGGCCGCAAGCGGCGCTTACACTTGAGCTGGATCAAACCTCACCCACAGGGTGATGCTGGCAGTCTGAAATTATTAAATTTATAATAATTCTCATCAAGATTCATATCTCAGTGCGCCGCGTCAACGTGTGAAGCAACCACTCGAATTCAGGCAGAACCGGTAATCCTGATGAACAACGCCTCCTCCAAACCCCAAGGCGACTCGCTGGTCGAAGTCGCCGCCCACTGGTGCATGCGCCTGCACGCGGAGGATTGCACGGACGAGGAGCGTGCCCAGTTCCAGGCCTGGATCGAAGCGGACCCGGCCCACGCCCTCGAATACGCCGAGATGCTGGAGATCTGGGACCTCAGCGAACACCTGCCGCCGACCCAGCCGTCCCCCCGCCTGCACGTACCCCGCCAGCTTCCCAAACCGCCGCCGAGCCTCGCCCAGTTGCCGCCCCGCCAGCGCCCGCGCGGCCTCCTGCGTCGCCATGCGCGCGCCCTGGCGCTGGCCCTGGTCGCCCTGCCGCTCGCCGGCTACAGCGGCTGGATCGCCGGCTGGCTGCCCGACAGCTACCAGCGCTTCGAAGCCGAGAACAGCATCCGCCGCATCACCCTGCCCGACGGCAGCGACGTGGAACTGAACCTCGCCACGCGCCTGAGCTACGCCAACTTCATCGACCAGCGCCGCGTCAGCCTCGACAGCGGCGAAGCCTACTTCCACGTCAGCCACGACAGCGCCCACCCGTTCGTGGTGCAGGCCGGCCAGGGCTCGATCACTGTCACCGGCACCCGCTTCAACGTCTGGAAGTACCAGGACAACGTCGTGGTCACCGTCACCGAGGGCTCGGTCAAGGTGCGCAGCGAGCAGCGCGGCAACGACAGCAACCTCAGCCCCGGCATGCAAGCCAGCTTCGGTCCGGGCGACATGAAGCCGGCGGTCGGCGCCGTGGACACGCAGAAGGCCCTGGCCTGGCGCGACGGCAAGCTGATCCTCGACGACCTGACCCTCGCCGAGGCCGTGCCGCTGATCAACCGCTACCTCGACGCCCCGCTGGTACTGGGTGACCAGGCTAGTGCCGACCAGCGCATCGGCGGCATCTACAGCACCCGCGACATCCGCAGCCTGGTCAGCGCCCTGCCCCAGGTCCTGCCCGTCAGCCTCGCCCAGCAGGCCGATGGCAGCACCCTGATCAGCAACCGCAAGATGCGCCTGTGAAGCCGGGCGCCATGCCCGGAACGCCCCATCCGGTAAATTTGTCTCTGTCTGCGTTAAGTGTTGCTAGAAGGTTTCGAGCCCAGCTGATTGTCGAGCTTTGCTGATGTTTCTGGTTTCGCCCCCCGGCGAGTCTCTTTTTTCAATCGCCAAAAAAGAAACCAAAAACGCTTGCCCCATCATCCGGCCCGACTGCGTCGGGTGCCCTCACTCCGTCGTCGCTCTGGGGGCCGGCGCGATGGGCCATCCATGGCCTGGCGCGCCTCTCGCGGCATCCATGCCGCTCGTCCCCCGACGCAACGACTGCGTTCGGCCTCCTGAAGGGGCGTTTCCGCTGCTCCAACGTCTTCGCCGGAATCTTCATCGATGTGCGCATCACGCTTTGGGGGCGGAGTGGTTTACGTAGGGTGGCGTAGAGCGAAGCGAAACCCACGCGGTGGGCGTGACAGGGAGTCATAAATGCTCAGAAAGCACCGGACTTGAGCCTTCGCACCAAGCTCACAACAGCTAACGCAGACAGAGCCGTAAATTTCCCCGCGCCGTGATCGTTCATCTGGCAGCGCCCCTTCGCCGTCGCAGTGTGCCGGCCGGGGCCCCTCCAGAGCCGGACACCCCATGAGCGCCCCACGACTTCCACGCCGCCTGATCCTCGCCCCGCTGCTGCTCGTCCCCCTCCTCGCGCTCGCCGCCTGGAAGGCCATGCCCGACGCCGTCCATGAAGGCGACACCGTGACCGTCGCCGTCAGCACCATCGAAAGCAGCGTCAGCGCCCTCGGCACCCTGCAGCCACGCCGCTACGTCGATGTCGGCGCCCAGGCCTCCGGGCAGATCCGCAAGCTGCACGTGGAGCCCGGCGACAGCGTCGAGGAAGGCCAGCTGCTGGTGGAGATCGACCCCTCCACCCAGCAGGCGCGGGTCGATGCCGGGCGCTCCTCCATCGACACCCTCGCGGCGCAGCGGGAAGAACAGCAGGCCCAGCACGCGCTGGCCCGCCAGCAGTACGCCCGCCAGCAGAAACTCGCCGCCAGCGGCGCCACCCGCGACGAGGACCTGCAGGTCGCCCACGCCCAGGTGCGCACCACCCGGGCGCGCATCGCCATGATCGAGGCACAGATCCGCCAGGCCCAGGCGACCCTGCGCAGCGACGAGGCCGAGCTCGGCTACACGCGCATCTACGCCCCCATCTCCGGCACCGTGGTAGCGGTCGACGCCCGTGTCGGCCAGACCCTCAACGCCCAGCAGCAGACTCCCCTGATCCTGCGTATCGCCAAGCTCTCGCCGATGACCGTCTGGGCCCAGGTCTCGGAAGCCGACATCGGCCGCGTGCGGCCCGGCATGCCCGCCTGGTTCACCACCCTCAGCGGCGAAGGCCGGCGCTGGGAAGCCCGCGTGCGCCAGGTGCTGCCGCTGCCGCCGCGCCCGCTCGACCAGCTCAGCCAGGGCGGTGGCAGCCCCACCGGCAGCGGCGGCCGCGTGGTGCTCTACACCGTGCTGCTGGACGTGGACAACCAGGACAACGCCCTGATGACCGAGATGACCGCCCAGGTCCACTTCGTCTCCGAGCGCGTCGAGAACGCCCTGGCCGTGCCCATCGCCGCGCTGCTGGACGACGACAGGGTACGGGTGGTCGGCGCCCGGGGCGCCATCGAGGAGCGCCAGGTGCGCACCGGCGTGCGCGACCGCATGCAGGTCCAGGTGCTGGCCGGGCTCAGCGAGGGCGAATGCCTGCTGATCGGCGAGCCCGGCGACGCTCGATGAAGGCCCTGCACGAACCCGCCCTGCTGGAACTGATCGACGTCCGCAAGCGCTACGGCGGCAACGGCACGCCGGAAGTCGAGGTGCTGCGCGGCGTCTCCCTGCGCATCGAGGCCGGCGAATTCGTCGCGATAGTCGGCGCCTCCGGCTCCGGCAAGTCGACCCTGATGAACATCCTCGGCTGCCTCGACCGCCCCAGCTCCGGAACCTATCGCTTCGCCGGTCGCGACGTCGCCGCGCTGGACGGCGACGAACTGGCCTGGCTGCGCCGCGAGGCCTTCGGCTTCGTCTTCCAGGGCTACCATCTGATCCCCTCCGCCTCCGCCCGCGAGAACGTCGAGATGCCGGCCATCTATGCCGGCACCCCCGCGCCCGAGCGCAGCGCCCGCGCCGCCGAACTGCTGCGCCGCCTGGGCCTGGAGAGCCGCGCCGGCAACCGCCCGCACCAGCTTTCCGGCGGGCAGCAGCAACGCGTCTCCATCGCCCGCGCGCTGATGAACGGCGGCCACGTGATCCTCGCCGACGAACCCACCGGCGCCCTCGACAGCCAGAGCGGCATCGAGGTGATGAAGCTGCTCGAGGAACTGTCCGCCCAGGGCCACGCGGTGATCCTCATCACCCACGACCGCGAAGTCGCCGCCCGCGCCCAGCGCATCATCGAAGTGCGCGACGGCCATGTCGTCAGTGACAGCGCCGACGCCCGGACGCCCGGCGCGAACGCCGGTGCACTGCCAGCCAGCCGCCTGCGCGAACGCCTCGAAGAGCGCCGCGAACTGGCCCCCGGCGCCTGGCGGGGCGAACTGCTCGAAGCCCTGCGCGCCGCCTGGCGGGTGATGTGGGTGAACCGCTTCCGCACCGCCCTGACCCTGCTCGGCATCGTCATCGGCGTCGCCTCGGTGGTGGTCATGCTGGCCATCGGCGAAGGCAGCAAGCGCCAGGTCATGGCGCAGATGGGCGCCTTCGGCTCCAACATCATCTACCTCTCCGGCTACTCGCCGAACCCGCGCGTGCCCGAGGGCGTGGTCAGCCTCGCCGACATCGCCGCGCTGTCCGGGCTGCCCCAGGTCGAGCGGATCATGCCGGTCACCGGCGGCGACACCCTGGTGCGTCGCGGCAACCTCGACTTCCAGGCCTACACCCGTGGCAACGGCGTCGACTTCCCCAGCATCCTCAACTGGCCCGTCGTCGAAGGCGCCTTCTTCGACCAGGCCGACGAGGACAGCGCCGCCACCGTGGCGGTGATCGGCCAGAAGGTACGCGACAAGCTGTTCGCCGGACGCGACCCCATCGGCCAGCACATCCTCATCGAGAACGTGCCCTTCCAGGTGATCGGCACCCTCGCGGCCAAGGGCGCCAGCTCCGGCGACGAGGACGCCGACTCGCAGATCGTCGTGCCCTACTCCACCGCCAGCATCCGCCTGTTCGGCAAGCCCGAGCCGGACTTCGTCGTGGTCGCCGCCGCCGACGCCGACCGCGTGCAGCAGGCCGAGGCCGCCATCGACCGCCTGCTGCTGCGCCTGCACCGCGGCATCCGCGACTTCGAGCTGACCAACAACGCCGCACTGATCCAGGCCGAGGCCAGCACGCGCAACAGCCTGTCGCTGATGCTCGGCGCCATCGCCGCCATCTCCCTGCTGGTGGGCGGCATCGGCGTCATGAACATCATGCTCATGACGGTGCGCGAGCGGACCCGTGAAATCGGCATCCGCATGGCCACCGGCGCCCGCCAGCGCGACATCCTCCGCCAGTTCCTCACCGAAGCCACGCTGCTCTCGGTCACCGGCGGCATCACCGGCATCGCCATCGCCCTGCTGGTGGGCGGCGCCCTGTTGCTGGCCGATGTCGCCATCGCCTTCTCCCTCACCGCCATGCTCGGCGCCTTCGCCTGCGCCCTGGCCACCGGCGTCGCCTTCGGCTTCATGCCGGCACGCAAGGCCGCGCGGCTCGACCCGGTAACCGCACTGACCAGCCCATGACCGCACTCGCCCCCCGCACCCTGCTGCCCCTGTGCCTGGCGCTCGGCGCCTGCACCGGCGCCGATACCACACCGACGGCGGCGATCACGCCGCCTCCCCACTGGCAGTCCCCTGCCCGCCAGGGCGCCGCGCAGATCAGCGCCGACTGGTGGCACGCCTTCGGCAGCCCTGAACTCAGCCGGCTGATCCAGCAGGCCCGCCAGGGCAGCTTCGACCTCGCCGCCGGCCGCGCGCGGATACGCCAGGCCAGCGCCGCCGCCGTGATCGCCGGCGCCCCGCTGCTGCCCGAAGTGAAGGCCAAGCTGAGCGGCAGCTACCAGCAACTGCTGGGTGACGAAGGCTTCAGCGCCCTGGATGCCGAGCGCGACAAGCCGCGTTTCGACACCTATGCCGCCGGCCTCAGCGCCAGCTACGAGCTGGACTTCTGGGGCGGCAGGCGCGCCGCCCGCGACAGCGCCCTGCACAGCCTGGAGGCCAGCCGCTTCGACCAGGCGACCCTGGAGCTGACCCTGCTCGCCGGCGTCGCCAGCAGCTACCTGCAGGTGCTGGCCCTGGGCGACCAGGTGCGCATCGCCGAAGGCAACCTCGACAACGCCCGCCAGGTGCTGCAACTGGTGGAGGCACGCCAGGCCGCCGGCGCCGCCACGCGCCTGGAACTGGCCCAGCAGCGCAGCCTGGTGGCCGGCCGCGAACGCGCCCTGGAACGCCTGCGCCAACAGGGCGGCGAAGCCCGTGTCGCCCTGGCCACGCTGCTCGGCCAACCGGTGCAGGCACTGGACCTGAAGGGCGGGAAACTGGCCGGCATCCAGTGGCCCGGCATCGGCGCCGGCGTGCCCAGCGAACTGCTCGGCCGTCGCCCCGACATCGCCGCCGCCGAAGCACGCCTGGCCGCCGCCGACGCCGATGTGCGCGTCGCCCGCGCCGCGATGCTGCCGAGCCTGACCCTGAGCGCCAGCCTCGGCACCGGCTCCGAGCAGTTCTCCGACATCCTGCGCAACCCTTACTACGGCGTCGCCGCCGGCCTCGCCGCGCCTATCTTCAACGCCGGCCGCCTCGACGCCGGCCATCGCCAGCGCCAGGCCCGCGAGGAGGAGCTGCTGGCCACCTACCGCGCCGCCATAGTCGCGGCCTTCGGCGACGTGGAGCGCGCCCTGCTGGCCATCGACGGCCTCGACCGCCAGCGCCAGTGGCAAGCTGAGGAACTCGCCCAGGCCCAGCGCGCCTTCGAACTGGCGGAAAACCGCTACCGCGCCGGCGCCGAGACCCTGCTCACCGTGCTGGAGACCCAGCGCAGCCTCTACCAGGCCGAAGACGACGCCGTGCAACTGCACCTCGCCCGCCTGCAAGCCGCCGTCGGCCTGTACAAGGCCCTGGGCGGCGGCTGGACGCCAGACACCCGCCTGCAAGCCGACCGCTCCCCGGGCTGAAGCCCGGGCTGCCCGATACGCACCAGGCAATACCTGCTCGCGAGAAATGCCGTGCCATGCTCGGCTCCGCCTGGTGGAGGTAAAAAGCGACCTCCACCCTACGCTCCGGGGTACGCCCTGCCCGTAGGGGCGAATTCATTCGTCTGACTGCACTAGCTGTTGTGAATTTGATGCGAAGCCTCAAGCGCGGTGCTTTCCGGGGCATTTATGACTTCCTGTCGCGCCCACCGCATGGGTTTCGCCTCGCTCTACGCCATCCTACGGAAACCGTTGCGCACCGAGCGTGATGCGCACATTGATGAAGATTTTGGCGAAGAGGTTGGAGCGGCGGCCAAACGCCCCTTCAGGAGGCCGAGCGCAATCGTCGTTTCAGGGGTTGAGCGACATGGATGTCGCGAAAGGCGTACCGGGCCATGGATGGCCCGTTACGCCGGGCCCCTGAAACGATGATGGAGCGAGGGAAGTCTGGCTTCAGCCAGACCCGTATGCAGGGGCAAGCCCTTTTGGTTTCTTTTGGGTGGTTCGGCACCCCGACGACTGCCAAAAGAAACTCGCCCGGCAAGGCGAAACAGGAACCATCAGCAAGACTCGGCAATCGGCCTGACCAAAGACCCTCTAGCAACACATAACGCAGGCAGAACCAATTCATCCGCGATCCATTGCCCGGGACGCCCCGGATACCGATGGGCAGCGCCCCGGTCACCCCTTGCCCGGCAGCTTCAGGTTGCGCGCATACCAGGGCCGGCGCGGGGTCCGGCGCAGCAGGTCGCCGATGTCCTCCTCGCCGCTGAAGGCGATGCGCAGGGCCAGTTTCATGGCTTCGACCTCCAGCTCCCCGGCACCGCCGCCGGCATCGGCGATGCCGCCGCAACCGTGGGTGGTGGGCCCGAGCCAGGGGTCGGCCACTTCCACCCAGCGCCCCGGCGCGAACCAGGGCACGCCGTTGACTTCGCGACGCTGCACCTCGCCCGGGTGGGCGCGCTCGTGGGCGCGGAACCAGTCCTCGATGCGGTCGTCGATCCAGCCGTGGAAGCGCCAGAACACCGGGTTGACGTGGGACGAGAAGGGGTCGCCCAGGTAGTCGTTCTCATCGCGGAACCAGCGCGCGGCATAGTCGGAGGGCTCGCGATCGCCCACCACCGGCATGCCGTTGGACGGGTCGCGGGTCACGGTCGCCCAGCGCATGTGCAGCCAGTCGTGGATGTTCAGCTCCACTTCCGAACCGAACTGCGCCAGGGTCAGGCGACTCAGGTAGTCCGGGTCCTGGTACTGCGACTCCCAGACCTGGAAGTTGCCGAAGAAGGTCTCGGCCGCCTTGATGCCGTGCAGCCACTGGCTCAGCTCCTCGTCGTCGGCGGCCACCCAGGCCGGGGGCACCGAATCGCCGTCCCGGTTCTCCTGGTAGCGGATGAACCCCAGGCGGTCATGCTCGACATAGGGCGAGGGCAGCGGCAGGCGCGTCCAGTTCGGCAGGTCGGGCTGCAGGGCACGGGCCTGGCCGAGCATGTGCCGGTGCATGAAGAAGAAATCCTCGCCCGAGCCGTTGAGGTGCTTGCGCCGCCCCCGTGCGCCGCGCTCGGCATCGCGCGGGCCGGGTTGCCAGCCGGCACCGCGCAGCGCATCGCGCCTGGCGTCGTCGAGGCGGTGCCACTTGTCCCGCGTGGCGTGCCAGAGCTGGTGGAACAGCCGGTGCCCGGGCGAGACCAGCCAGGCCAGCAGCGCCGGCGCCAGCGGGGTGACCCGCTGCGCCTCGGGGAAGGCACGCTTGATGGCGACGAAGCGGCTGTCCGGCTCGGGCAGGTCCAGCGGCCGGTCGAGGCGGCGGATGCGGCCGCTGAGGGTGCCCGCACCGGCGTCCCCCCACCCGCCCCACACCTCGTCGAGGATCGCCTCCAGCTCGTGGCTGGGCGCCGATTCGCCGGCCGGCACCAGGCGCCAGCGCACCGTGCGCGCGTCCGCCGCCGCCAGTTCGCCCAGCACCCGGTAACGCGGCTCGCCAAGGCCACGCAGGCGCGCGCCCACATCGATGAAACCGCGCAGGGAACGGCCACCGGGACCGACGTCGAGCAGCATCTCGACGCCCTGCAACGGCAGGTCGTCCAGGCCGATGTCCATGCCGCTGAAACGCAGGTCCCAGATACCGCGCAGCGTGTCGGCGATGCGCACGCCCTCGCCGGCCGCGACCTCGACGCTGGCCTCGCCGGGCGTCTCCACCTGGCCCGGCTCCAGCCTGTCGTCGTGGTCCACCGGCTGGCGCGCGTACCACACCGCGGGCGCTGCCGCCCCGACCACCGCCAGCCCCGCCATGAACCCACGCCTGGAAAACCTCATCGTCACATCCGCATCCGTGTCAGCCACGCCTATCCAGCTAGAACGAGAGGCCCTGAAACAAATTTACAGCTGGCCGAACGCTAAATTTCCCACCGCCACCCTCGTTCCTCCGTGACAGGCGAACCCCGCAGCGGCGGGCGTCGCACACGTATCGACCCTGGCAATCAACGGGATGGCAATGAACACGACCCGCTCCAGCAAGGCCCCCTACCTAGCCGCCCTGGCACTCCTCCTCGCCCTCGTCGCTGTGGCGGCCTGGTACGTCCTCGCGTACCGCCAGGCCGAGGGCTACCCGAAGGAGGTGGTGAAGCACGCCGCCGAGCTGCAGGACCGCATCCTCTCCTTCGACAGCCACATCACCGTGCCCACCGACTTCGGCACCGAAGGCAAGGAGGCCGACCGGGACGGCGACGGCCAGTTCGACCTGATCAAGGCCGGGCGCGGGCGCCTCTCCGGTGCGGCGCTGACCATTTTCGGCTGGCCGGAGATCTGGAACGGCCCCAACGCGCCCCATCGCCCCACCGCCGCCTTCGTCGACGAGGCGCGCCACCAGCAGGAGCTGCGCTACAGGATCATCAGCGGCATGGTGCGCGACTTCCCCAACCAGGTCGGCATCGCCTACACCCCGGCCGATTTCCGCCGCCTGCACGGCGAAGGCAAGTTCGCCATCTTCATCAGCATGCTCAACGCCTATCCCATGGGCGACGACCTCGGCGCCCTGGACACCTGGGCCGCGCGCGGCATGCGCATGTTCGGCTTCAGCTACGTGGGCAACAACGCCTGGGCCGACTCCTCGCGCCCGCTGCCCTTCTTCAACGACAGCGTCGACGCCCTCGGCGGCCTCTCGCCCCTGGGCGAGCAGGCGGTGGCACGGCTGAACGACCTGGGCGTGGTGATCGACGTGTCGCAGATGTCCACCCTGGCCCTGGAAGACGTCGCCCGCCTCAGCCGCGCGCCCATCGTCGCCTCGCACTCGGCGCCGCGCGCGCTGGTGGACATCCCGCGCAACCTCAGCGACCCGGAAATGCAGCGGATCAAGGCAAGCGGCGGGGTGATCCAGGTGGTGGGCTTCCCCGCCTACCTCAAGCCGCTGAGCCAGCCCACCCTGGACAAGCTCAACGCCCTGCGTGCGCGCTTCGGCCTGCAACCGCTCGACGGCCTGGCCAACGCCCTGATGCCGGGCGACCCGATCATCGCCATCTGGCCGGAGCAGCGCTTCGGCGAGTACGCCAGCGCGCTCTACGCCATCCTCGAGGAAGAGCCCCGCGCCAGCGTCAAGGAACTGGTGGACGCCATCGACTACACCGTGCGCAAGGTCGGCATCGACCATGTCGGCATCGCCAGCGACTTCAATGACGGCGGCGGCGTCGAGGGCTGGATGAACGTCGGCGAGTCGCGCAACCTCACCGCCGAGCTGATCCTGCGCGGCTACTCCGACGCCGACATCGCCAAGCTCTGGGGCGGCAACTTCCTCCGCGTCTGGGAGGAGGTGCAGCGCCGTGCCAAACCGGCCGCCGCCAGCGCCGCACAACCGCAAGCGGAGCGTGGCTGATGAGCGACCGTCGCACCTTCCTCAAGCACGCCGGCCTCATCGCCGCCGCCCTGCCCCTGGGCTCCGCCCTCGCCGGCGACGCCCGGGCCGCCACACTGCCGGCCAGCCCCGCCCGGGACAAGTGGCAAGCCCTGCGCCAGCAGTTCGACCTGGACCCGGACTACCTGCACTTCTGCTCCTTCCTGCTCGCCTCCCACCCCCGCGTGGTGCGCGAGGCCATCGCCCACTTCCGTGCCCGGCTGGATGCCAACCCCGGCGAGGTGCTGGACTGGGACCGTGAGGAGCTCTGGGGCTACGAGAACGACGTGCGCGCCTGGGCCGGCCGCTACTTCGGCGTGCGCCCCGGCCAGGTCGCCTTAACCGGCAGCACCACCGACGGCCTGGCGATGATCTATGGCGGCCTGCAGCTGGCGCCGGACAAGGAGATCCTGGTCAGCGCCCACGAGCACTACTCCACCAACGCGCGCCTGGACTACCGCGAGCAGTTGATGGGCACCCGGGTGCGCCGCGTCGCGCTGTTCAAGGACCCGCACCTCGCCTCGGTGGACGAGATGCTCGGCAACGTCCGCCAGGCCATCCGCCCCGAGACCCGCGTGCTGGGCATGACCTGGGTGCAGTCCGGCAGCGGCGTGAAGCTGCCGGCGCGCGAGGTCGGCCAGTTGGTGAAGGAGATCAACCAGGGCCGCGACGAGGCGGATCGCCTCCTCTACGTGGTGGACGGCGTCCACGGCTTCGGCGTCGAGGACCTGGACTTCGCCGACTTCAACTGCGACTACTTCATCGCCGGCACCCACAAGTGGCTGTTCGGCCCCCGAGGCACAGGCGTGATCATCGCCCGCGAGGAGACGCCGCAGCCCCATCTGGTGCCCAGCGTCCCCACCTTCACCAAGGGCGAGACCTTCGGCACCCTGATGACCCCCGGCGGCTACCACGCCTTCGACCATCGCCTGGCGGTGGGCAAGGCCTTCGAGCTGCACCTGCAACTGGGCAAGGCCGACGTCCAGGCGCGCATCCACCAGCTCAACGACTACCTCAAGGCCCGCCTCCTCGAGCACGCCAGGGTGCAGCTGGTGACGCCGCGCAGCCGCGAGCTGTCCTCGGGCTTCACCTTCTTCCGCGTCGAGGGCCGCGACTGCGACGCCGTCGCCCGCTACCTGCTGGAGCGCAAGGTGATCAGCGACGCCGTGGACCGCGACGTCGGCCCCGTGGTGCGCCTGGCGCCCAGCCTGCTCAACGACGAAGCCGAGATCGACCGGGTGCTGGAGATCCTCGCCCCGCAGCTCGCCTGACCCTTTCGCCATTCGAGAGAACCGCCATGCACGCACTCAAGCCCCTGGCCCTGGTGGCCACCCTGCTCGCCACCACCCCCGCCATCGCTGCCAGGGCGAACGAACCCGGCACCCCGTTCAAGGACTGCAAGGACTGCCCCGAGATGGTCGTGCTGCCCGCCGGCAGCTTCACCATGGGCACGCCCGAGAACGAGCTCGGCCGCCAGCCAGACGAGGGCCCGCTGCACACCGTGACCTTCGCCAGGCCCTTCGCCATCAGCCGGTTCCAGGTGCTGGCCGGGGAGCTGCAGGCCTGGCAGCGCGAGGCCAAGGTCACCCTCCCCGATGGCGACGACCGCCCCGGCCGCCTGTGCAGCAACGGCAAGCCCAGCTACCCGCAGGGCCCCGAGCAGCCCGCCGTGTGCATCAGCTACGACGAGGTGAGGGCCTATGTCGCCTGGCTGTCGAAGAAGACCGGCAAGCACTACCGCCTGCTCAGCGAGGCCGAACGCGAGTACGCCGCCCGCGCCGGCAGCGAGGGCCCGTTCCCCTTCCCCCTCGACGAAGGCAAGGACTACAGCATCGCCCGGCACGCCAACACCTACGGCGCCGCCGACGGCTACAACTACACCTCCCCGGCGGGCAGCTTCCCGGCCAACGCCTTCGGCGTCCACGACATGCACGGCAACGTCTACGAATGGGTGGCCGACTGCCAGAACGACGACTACCAGGGCGCCCCCGTCGACGGCAGCCCGTGGCTGGCCGGCAACTGCGCATCCCGCATGATCCGCGGCAACGACTACTCCGAGGCGCCGATCTTCTCCCGCTCCGGCAACCGCAACGACCGCGACCCCGCCACCCGTGGCGACTGGCTGGGCTTTCGCGTCGCCCGCGAGCTCTGAGCCCGCCGCGCCGGCGCGCTAAATCCACCCCGCGACGACTCGTCTTCTCTCTACACAGCCCCAGGTTCACCGCCAGGGGCTGCCTCCCCATGCGGTGAACGAGGCCGATTCCATGACTTCATCCCCACGCAGCGCCACCCGAGAACTCCTGAGCCTGATCAAGCCCTACCGCTCGACCCTGTTCGTCTCGATCCTGTGCGGCATCCTCGGCGGCCTGAGCGTCACGGCGCTGCTGGCCACGGTCAACCAGGGCCTGCACAGCGAGGCCGGCATCGACCGCCAGGTCGTGCTGGCCTTCGTCGGCCTGTGCGCCGTCGCTCTGCTGGCCAGCATCGCCGCCGACATCGGCAGCAACTCGGTGGGCCAGCGGGTCATCGCGCTGCTGCGCAAGGACCTGGGGGCCAAGGTGCTCGCCGCGCCGATCGAGCAGATCGAGCGCTATCGCACCCACCGGCTCATCCCGGTGCTGACCCACGACGTCGACACCATCAGCGACTTCGCCTTCGCCTTCGCCCCCCTGGCCATCTCCATGACCGTGGTGCTCGGCTGCCTGGGCTACCTGGCCACGCTGTCGCTGCCCATCTTCGCGCTCACGCTGCTGGCCATCGGCATCGGCTCGGCCGTGCAGTTCGTCGCGCAGAGCAAGGGCCTGCGGGGCTTCCACGCCGCCCGCGACGCCGAGGACAACCTGCAGAAGCACTACCAGGCGATCTCCGAGGGCGCCAAGGAACTGCGCATCCACCGCCCGCGCCGCCAGCGCATGCTCAAGGACAACATCCAGGGCACCGCCGACTTCATCTGCCAGACCCATATCCGCGCGATCAACATCTTCGTCATCGCCAAGAGCTTCGGCTCGATGCTGTTCTTCGTGGTGATCGGCCTGGCCCTGGCCATGCAGTCGATCTGGCCGAGCGCCAACCCGGAGGTGATGAGCGGGTTCGTCCTCGTCCTGCTCTACATGAAGGGGCCGCTGGAGAACCTGATCGGCAACCTACCCATCGTCGGCCGCGCGCAGATCGCCTTCCGCCGCATCGCCGACCTGGCCGAGCGCTTCTCCTCGCCGGAGCCGCACCTGCTGCTGGACACGCCGCCCCGGCCCGCCCCCGCGCTGCACCGCCTGGAGCTGCGCAACGTGCAGTACGCCTTCCCGGCGGTGGACGGCAACGCCCCGTTCACGCTCGGCCCGATCGACCTGGATGTCGAGGCCGGCGAGATCCTCTTCATCGTCGGCGAGAACGGCTGCGGCAAGACCACCCTGATCAAGCTGCTGCTGGGCCTGTACAGCCCGCAGCAGGGCGAGATCCGGGTCAACGGCCAGGCCGTCGACGCCAAGGGCCTGGACGAATACCGGCAGCTGTTCACCACGGTGTTCGCCGACTACTTCCTGTTCGAGGACGTGCTCGCGTCCGACCGGGCCGTCCCCCAGGACGCCACCCGGTACCTGGAGCGCCTGGAGATCGCCCACAAGGTCAGCGTCAAGGATGGCCGCTTCACCACCACCGACCTGTCCACCGGGCAACGCAAGCGCCTGGCACTGGTCAACGCATGGCTCGATGAACGCCCGGTGCTGGTATTCGACGAATGGGCCGCCGACCAGGACCCGACCTTCCGCCGCATCTTCTACACCGAGCTGCTGCCGGACCTGAAGCGCATGGGCAAGACCCTAGTGGTGATCTCCCACGACGACCGCTATTTCGACATCGCCGACCAGCTGATCCGCCTGCAGACCGGCAGGATCACCCGCGACACCCCCGCCCTCGCCTGACCCCTTCGCGGCGGGCGCCCCGGCGCGCCCGCCCAGCTTCCCCGCCACCTCCGGCAAAGCGCCCCAGGCGCCTAAATCCCGCTCGCCAGCCTTCGTCTTCATGACAACGTTTGTTTTCAGCCGACGGCCACGAGATCGACAATGAAGCAACTCCCCTCCCTGCCCGATGACGACCTGCTGGCCCTGCTGCTCGCCGACGAGGGCGAACCGAGCGACGCCATCCGCCGCCTTCCCGACCCGGGCCCCCGCCCGCTTTCATTCGCGCAGCAACGCCTCTGGCTGGCGCAGCAGATCGATCCCCAGGGCTCGGCCTACAACCTGCCGCGCGCCTTCACCATCCGTGGCCCGTTGCAGGCGGACCTGCTGGAGATCGCCCTCGGCAAGGTCGTCGACCGACACGACATCCTGCGCAGCCGTTTCGAGGCCGCCGATGGCACGCCCAGGCAGTGCGTGGACGCCTCCGCCACCGTGCCCCTGGAGGTCCACGACCTTTCGACGCTGGCCGCAGCGGAGCGCGCAGAGCGGCTCGCCCGGCACATCCGGCGGGAGGCCGCGACACCCTTCGATCTCGCCCGGGCGCCGCTGCTGCGCTGCACGCTGCTGCGCATGGGCCGCGATGAGCACACTCTGCTGCTGACTCTGCACCACATCGTCTCGGATGCCTGGTCCAACCCCATCCTCATGCAGGACCTGACAAGGGGCTACCTGCAGGCGGCGAACGGCGACGACCGCCCGTTGCCGCGCCCCGCCATCCAGTACGCCGACTACGCCCACTGGCAGCGCGAGGTCTACCCGGGCAGCGCCGCCTTCGAGAACGCCCACCACTACTGGCGCACCTACCTGGGCACGGACGTCCCGCCACTCGCCCTGCCCCTCGACCGGGCGCCGCAACCCACCGCCCCGGCGACGGCCAGGCAGCTCGCGCACGACCTGCCGGGCGACCTGGTGCAGCGCCTCGGCGCACGCTGCCAGGCGCTTGGCGTGGCGCCCTTCGTCATGCTGCTGGGTGCCTGGCAGCTGCTGCTGGCGCGCTACAGCGGCCAACGCGAATTCACCGTCGGCGTGCCCAACGCCGGGCGCAACCGCGCCGAAACCCAGGAGCTGGTGGGCTGCTTCGTCAACACCCAGGTCTACAAGGCCCGCATCGACGGCGCGCAGACCGGCCTGGCATTCCTCCAGGGGTTGCGCCAGCAGTCGCTGGCCGCCATGGAGCATGCCGACTACCCCATCGAATACCTGCTCGAACACCTCGACCTGCAGCGCAGCGCCGAGGGCAACCCGCTGTTCCAGACGCTCTTCAACTGGCGGGTCGCCGACGCGGGCACCGTCGCGCCGGCCATCGCCGGCCTGTCCATCGAGCCCCTGGAAGCGGGCGAGCAGGACGCCAAGTTCGACCTCTCGCTGGACGTCGAATCCTCGCCGCACGGCCTGCGCGCGACCCTGGAATACCGCGCCTGCGCATTCGACGAGGACACCGTGGCCCGCATCGCCCGCCACTGGCAGCACCTGCTGCAGGGGCTGGTGGAGCACCCCGAGCGGCCCCTCGGTGCGCTCGCCACCCAGCCCGAGCAGGAACGCCAGGCACGCCTGGCGCAGAGCCGTGGCCCGGTCGTGGCGCCGGCCCTGCAGCCCATCCACCTGGCCATCGCCGACCAGGCAAGGGCGACCCCCGAGGCCCCGGCGGTGCGGTTCGAACAGCGCACCCTGAGCTACGCCGAACTGGAGCGCCAGGCCAACCGCCTGGCGCATCGCCTGCTGGCCGAGGGCGTGGGCCCGGACGTGCGCGTCGGCATCGCCCTGCCCCGCTGCCCGGAGCTGGTCATCGCCCTGCTCGCCGTGCTCAAGGCCGGCGGCGCCTACGTGCCGCTGGACCCCGGCTACCCGCGCGAGCGACTGGCGTACATGATCGAAGACAGCGCCATCACCGTGCTGCTCACCCAGGCCGCGCTGGCAGGGCAGCTGCCCGTCCCCGATGCGCTGCCGACCCTGGAACTGGATGCGGCCCGGCCGATCTGGAGCGAGGGCCCGGCGCACGCCGTCGACGCTGCCGCCCACCCCGAACAGCTCGCCTACATGATCTACACCTCCGGCTCCACCGGCCGTCCCAAGGGCGTGCAGGTGCGCCATGGCGCGCTGAGCAACCACATGCAGTGGATGCAGGGCGCGATCCCCCTGTGCGCCGAGGACCGGGTGCTGCAGAAGACCGCCATCAGCTTCGATGCCTCGGTCTGGGAGTTCTGGCTGCCGCTGATGAGCGGCGCGCAACTGGTGCTGGGCTCCTCCGCACTGGCCGAGGACCTGTCGCTGCTGTGGCGGGAAGTCGCCGAACACCGCATCACCCACCTGCAGATGGCCCCCTCGCTGATGCGCGGCCTGCTGCCCCACGGCCAGGCCGGGCAACTGGATTCCCTGCGCCTGCTGGCACTCGGCGGCGAGGCCCTGGACAACGCGCTGCTGCTCCAGATCGGCCAACACTGGGCCGGCCCGCTGGTGAACCTCTACGGCCCCACCGAAAGCACCATCGATGCCTGCTTCCAGCGCTTCGACCTGGGCGAGGCGCCCGGCGAGGCGATGCCGCCGATCGGCCGCGCCATCGACAACCTCGCCTGCTACGTCCTCGACGAGCACCTGCAGCCCTGCCCCATCGGCGTCAGCGGCGAGCTGTACATCGGTGGCGCCGGGCTCGCCCGGGGCTACCACGGCCAGCCCGCGCTGACCGCCGAGCGCTTCGTCGCCGACCCGTTCTCGGACGGTGGCCGCCTCTACCGCACCGGCGACCTGGCCCGCTATCGCCAGGACGGCCGCCTCGAATGCCTGGGGCGCACCGACCACCAGGTCAAGATCAGGGGCCTGCGCATCGAACTGGGCGAGATCGAAGCCGCCATCGCCCAGCTGCCCCTGGTTCACCAGGCCGCCGTGCTCGCCGTGGACATGACCGCCGGCCGCCAGCTGGTGGCCTACTGGAGCCCCCGCGAAGCCGCCCGGGGCGACGAGCAGGCGCTGCGTACGGAGCTGATGCAGGCCCTGGCGCAACGGCTTCCCGAGCACATGGTGCCGGCGCACTGGGTGATGCTCGACCGCCTGCCGCTGACCGCCAACGGCAAGCTCGACCGCGCCGCGCTGCCCCACCCCGATGCCAGCGCCACCCAGCGCCCCTGGCAGGCGCCACAGAACGAGCTGGAGCGGCGCATCGCGGCGATCTGGCAGGAGGTGCTCAAGCGCGAGCGCATCGGCATCGACGAGAACTTCTTCGAGCTGGGCGGCGACTCCATCCTGTCGATCCAGGTCGTCAGCCGCGCCCGGCAGGACGGCCTGCGCTTCACCCCCAGGGACCTCTTCAACAACCAGACCATCCGTGGCCTGGCCACCGTCGCCCAGGTGCTTGAGCACGACGCGCCCGTGGCGGACCAGGGCCCGGTGACCGGTGCGGCACCGCTGCTGCCCGTGCAGCACGCCTTCTTCGAGCGTGAACTGCCCCAGCGCCACCACTGGAACCAGTCGGTGCTGCTGCGACCGGCCCAGCCCCTGCAGCCCGACCTGCTGACCCGCGCCCTGCACGCGCTGGTCAGCCACCACGACGCCCTGCGCATGGCCTTCCACCAGCGGGCCGATGGCTGGCACGCCGAGTACCGGGGCCTCCACGACGACCCGGAACTGCTCTGGCAGCACCGCCTGGAGCGACTGGCGGACCTGGAGCCCCTCGCGCAGCAGGCCCAGCGCAGCCTGGACCTGGCCAAGGGCCCGCTGCTGCGGGCGCTGCTGGTGGACTGCGCCGACGAAGGCCAGCGCCTGCTGGTGGTGATCCACCACCTGGTGGTCGACGGCGTCTCCTGGCGCATCCTGCTGGACGACCTGCAGACGGCCTACCGCCAGCTCCAGGCCGGCGAGCCCCTGCAACTGCCGGCCAAGACCAGCGCCTTCAGACAATGGGGCGAGCGGCTCCAGGCCTACGCGGCCACCCGGGCCGGGCAGGCGCTGCACTGGGCCGACGAGCCCGCGTGCGGCGACGTGCTGCCGGGCGCCCGGGCCGATGCCAGCCTCTCGTCCCGGCACGCCGAGACCGTCGACATCGGCCTCCACCCGGAGAGTACGGCGAAGCTGCTCAACAGCGCCCCCGCCGCCTACCGGACGCGGATCAACGACCTGCTGCTCACCGCCCTCGCCCGGGCCCTGTGCCGCTGGACCGGCGCCCCGTCGGCCCTGGTGGAGCTGGAAGGCCATGGCCGCGAAGACCTGTTCGACGAGCTCGACCTGACCCGCACCGTGGGCTGGTTCACCAGCCTGTACCCGGTACGCCTGGCCCCGCAGGTGGACATCGGCGCCTCGATCAAGGCGATCAAGGAACAGCTGCGCACGGTCCGCGACAACGGCATCGCCTTCGGGGCACTGCGCTACCTGGGTGATGAGGAAACCCGCCGGCGCCTGGCGGCGCTGCCCACTCCGCGCGTCACCTTCAACTACCTGGGCCAGTTCGACGGCAGCTTCGACGACGCCTCGGGCGCGTTCCTGGCCCCCTGCCCGGGCCCGACCGGCGACGAGCGCGACGCCGCCGCGCCCCTGGGCAACTGGCTGACCATCAACGGCCAGGTGTACGACGGCCGCCTCGGCCTCAGCTGGACCTTCAGCCGCGAGATGTTCGACCGCGACGCCATCGCCGCCGTGGCCAACGACTGCCTGGCCGAGATCGAGCAGCTGGTGGAACACTGCTGCACCGGCCGCGCCCTGGGCGTGACGCCCTCGGACTTCCCCCTGGCCAGGCTCGACCAGGCGCAGCTGGACGCCCTGCCGGTCGCCGCCGAGGACATCGAGGACATCTTCCCGCTGTCGCCCATGCAGGAAGGCCTGCTGGTGCACACGCTGCTCGAACGGCATTCCGGCATCTACTTCATGCAGGAGTGCTACGTCATCCGCGAGGCACTCGACTACGCCGAGTTCCGCTCCGCCTGGCGCCAGGTGATCCAGCGCCACGAGGCGGTGCGCGCCTCCTTCGTGTGGAACACCGGTGGCGAGCTGCTGCAGGTGATCCGTCGCGCCCCCGAGGTCGATGTCGCGCCGCTGGACCTCAGCCTGCTGCCCGCCGACGAAGCCAAGGCCCGTATCGAGGCCATGCTCGAAGCGGAGCGCAAGGCCGGCTTCGACCTGGCCGATGCGCCGCCGATCCGCTTCCACCTCTTCCGCCTGCCCGACCAGACCCACCTGTTCGTCATGAGCAACCACCACATCCTGCTCGATGCCTGGTGCCGCTCGTTGCTGATGGCCGACTTCTTCGAGATCTACCGCGCACGCCTGGAGGGCCGCCAGGAACACCTGGAGACGCCCTACCGCTTCCGCCACTTCATCGAATGGCTGCAACGGCAGGCCCCCGAAGCCGCCGAGGCGTTCTGGCGCCAGCAGCTCGAAGGGTTCGAGCAGCCCACCGCCCTGCCGATGGACAGGCCCTCGGTGGGCGAGCAGGCGGCACCGTCCGCCATCGACGACAACTACACCTGGCTGGAGCTCGACGAGAGCCGCCTGCTGCAGGAGCGCGCCACCCAGTACCGCCTGACCCTGAACACCTTCGTCCAGGCGGCCTGGGCCCTCACCCTGCATCACCATTCGCGGGCCCGGGACCTGGTCTTCGGCGTGACCGTATCCGGCCGCCCGGCGCACATCCCGGAGATGCAGCGCACCGTGGGGCTGTTCATCAACAGCGTGCCCCTGCGCGTCGGCATTCCCGAACCGCACCTGGGCACCGGCGTGCTCGAATGGCTGCAGGGCATCCTCGCGACCAACGTCGCGATGCGCGAGTACGACTACCTGCCGCTGGTGAAGATCCAGGCGTGCAGCGAGCTGCAACCGGGCCTCTCGCTGTTCGACACCCTGTTCGTGTACGAGAACGCCCCGCTCGACGATTCGGTCGGCGAGGACGCCAGGAACCTCGGCGTGGCCGCCGAGTCCTCGCGCACCCACACCAACTACCCGATCACCGCCGTCATCTACCCCGGCGAGCAGATGGGCCTGCACCTGTCCTACGACACGCGCTACTTCGACCGCGCGACCATGGACGCGATGCTCGCGCGCTTCCGCGGCTTCCTGGTCGCCCTCGCCCATGGGCTGGAAGGCCCGGTCGAGCCGTTGCTGGACGCCGGGGCGGACGACCCCGAGCAGGTCCTGCGCCATAACCGGACCCAGGTCGGGCACGACCTGTCGACCGGCTACATAGCGCAGTTCGAGGCCCGCGTCGACCGCCACCCCGAGCGGATCGCCGCCTCCTGCGAGGCCCGCAGCTGGACCTACCGCGAGCTGGACGGCCACGCCAACCGCCTCGGCAACCGCCTCGTCGAGGCCGCGGTGGTGCCCGACCAGGCCGTGGCCCTGCTGGCGGACCGCGACCTCGAACTGCTCGGCATGATGATCGGCACCTTCAAGGCCGGGGCCGGCTACCTGCCCCTGGACCCCAGTCACCCGGACGAGCGCCTGAGCGACATCCTGCAACGCAGCCGCGCACCGGCGCTGGTCTGCACGGCGGCCCATCGCCAGCGCGCCCTGGCACTGATCGCCGGCGCCCAGCGGGAGATCGAGCTGATCGTCTGGGAGTCGTTGCCGCACGGCCCGCACCGCGAGGCTCGGCCCGGCATCCCGACCGGGCCGCGCCACCTGGCCTACGTGATCTTCACCTCCGGCTCCACCGGGCAGCCCAAGGGCGTGATGGTCGAGCAGGCCGGCATGCTCAACAACCAGTTGAGCAAGGTGCCCTACCTCGGGCTGGACGAGCACGACGTCATCGCCCAGACCGCCTCCCAGGCCTTCGACATCTCCGTCTGGCAGTTCCTCACCGCACCGCTGTATGGCGCCCAGGTGCGGATCTTCCCCGACGCCGTCTCGCGCCACCCCGCCGCGCTGCTGGAGCAGACGCGTGCGCACCGCATCTCCGTGCTGGAGATCGTCCCGGCCCTGATCCAGGCGATGCTGGAGGAGCCGCCCCAGCCCCTGCCCGGGCTGCGCTGGCTGCTGCCCACCGGCGAGGCCCTGCCGGCGGAGACGGCCGCCGCCTGGCTGCGCCGCTACCCGGGCATCCCCATGGTCAACGCCTATGGCCCCGCCGAGTGCTCGGATGACGTGGCGTTCTGCACGCTGACCCCGGCCTCCGCCCAGCGCCCCGTCGTGCCCATCGGCCACCCCACCGACAACAACCGCCTGTACCTGCTGGACGACTACCTCGCCCTGGTTCCGGACGGCGCCACCGGCGAGATCGGCGTGGCCGGCGTCGGCGTCGGCCGCGGCTACTGCGCCGACCCGGTGCGCACCGCCCTGCAGTTCGTGCCCAACCCCTTCGCCCTGGTGCCCGGCGAACGCCTGTACCGCACCGGCGACCTGGCGCGCCGGCGCACGGACGACCACGCCCTCGAATACATCGGCCGTGTCGACCACCAGGTGAAGATCCACGGTTTCCGCATCGAGCCCGGCGAGATCGAGGCCCGCATCGCCCAGTACCCTGGCATCCGAGAAGCCGCCGTACTGGTCTGCGACAGCGGCCGGGGCAAGCAGCTGGTGGCCTTCCTCACCCTGCACGAAGGCGCCGAGGCGCTGGCCGAGGACCTCGAGCGGCTGCGCGCCTTCCTCAAGAGCCAGCTGCCCGCCTACATGGTGCCGCCGCTGTTCCAGGTGCTGGAACAGATGCCGCGCAACGCCAACGGCAAGCTCGACCGCAAGGTGCTGGCGACCCTGGAGCTGCGCACCGCCGCGCAGCTGCACCGCCCGCCGGAAGGCGCCCTGCAGGAAGGTGTCGCCGCCATCTGGCGCGCCGTGCTGGGCATCGAGCAGGTCGGCCAGGACGACAACTTCTTCGCCCTGGGCGGCAACTCGCTGCTGGCGACCCAGGTGATCTCGCGGGTCCATCTGAAGCTGAAGATCGAGGCGCCGCTGGCCAGCCTGTTCGAAAGCGCGACCTTCGAGGATTTCGCCGGCCGGCTCGCCGCCCACCAGACCCCCACCACCGATTCTGACCTGAGTGATCTGTTCGATCTGCTCGATGTGCTGGAGACGCACTGATGCAAAGCCACTCCCTGTCCGCCCTGGTCGAACGCTTCATCAAGCTCCCCGCCGAGCCGCGCAAGACGCTGTACCGGCAGATGAGCGACAAGGGCATCAGCCTGTCGCGCCTGCCCATCCCGGTCACCCGGGGCCAGTTCGAGCACCTGCCGCTGTCCTTCGCCCAGGAGCGCCAGTGGTTCCTCTGGGAGCTGGACCCCACCAGCACGGCCTACAACATGCCCCTGGCCCTGCGCCTGCGCGGCCCGCTGGACCGCGCCGCCCTGCAGCATGCGTTCGACGGCCTGGTGGCGCGCCACGAGAGCCTGCGCACCCGCTTCTACGAGCACGACGCCCGCCGCTACCAGCGCGTCGAGGCAGCGGCGCCGCTGGCCATCGTCGACGAGACGCTGCCGCCGGGAACCGACCTGCACAGGCACCTGGAAGCGCTGATCGACGAGCCGTTCGACCTGCTCGCCGGTGACCTGCTGCGGGTGCGCCTGATCCCGCTCGGCGAGCAGGACCACATCCTGCTGCTGGTGCAGCACCACATCATCTCCGACGCCTGGTCCATGCAGGTGATGGCCCAGGAACTGGTGCAGCTCTACAGCGCCCACCAGGCCGGCCAGCCGGACGCCCTGGAGCCGCTGCCCATCCAGTACGGCGACTACGCGCTCTGGCAGCGGCACTGGATGGAAGCCGGCGAACGCGACCGCCAGCTGGGCTGGTGGAAGGCCCAGCTGGGCGCCCACCACCCCGTGCTGGAACTGCCCACCGACCGCCCCCGCCCGGCCGTGCAGGGCAGCGGCGGTGCCAGCCTGGACGTACCGCTGCCCGCTGCGCTGGCGCGCCGCCTGCACGCCCTGGCCCAGCAGGAAAACGCCACGCCCTTCATGCTCCTGCTGGCCTCCTTCCAGGCCCTGCTGCACCGCTACAGCGGCCAGCAGGAAATCCGCGTCGGCGTGCCCGTGGCCAACCGCCAGCGCGCGGAAGTCCAGCGGCTGATCGGCTTCTTCGTCAACACCCAGGTGCTCAATGCGCGCTTCGAGGAGAACCCCGGCTTCCGGGCCCTCCTGCAACAGGTGCGGCAGCTGGCCCTGGGCGCGCAGACCCACCAGGACCTGCCCTTCGAGCAACTGGTGGAAGCCCTGCAACCGGAGCGCAGCCTCAGCCACACGCCCCTGTTCCAGGTGATGTACAACCACCTGGAGGCGGAGCGCGGCACGCCAGCCCAGGGCTCCGCCGAGCTGCAGGTCGAGCCGGTGCCGCGCGAGGTGCGCAGCGCCCAGTTCGACCTCAGCCTCACCACCTTCGAATCGGCGGAGGGCCTCACCGCCACGCTGGTGTACGCCACCGACCTGTTCGAGGCCGCTACCATCGAGCGCATGGCCGGCCACTGGCTGGGCCTGCTGGAGGCCATCGTCACCCGGCCCGATGCGCCCATCGCGGAG